>CAZTMN010000014.1:0-53675 GCA_964615275.1 uncultured Beijerinckia sp.
GAACGGCAGCACAAAATGAGCGCCGAGGGTGTCTAGAAAACTCGGGGCTATTCACCTGGCGGCAATCGTCTCTGCCTGTTTCTCAAACAGGGATAGAAGTTCAATCTCCAGACCACGGTCACCGAGTGATTGCTTGGCAAGGAATACTAGGTCGATCGAACGTTCTGGCATTTCCTGATGCGCCACCGCGCTGATCGCCTCCGCGTGGCTGCGAACCGCCGCATTTTTCATAAAATTCTCCAAATATTCAGTTTTGGCGTGGCGAACACGCTATTTTCGAACCCGATGAACCAGCTTGAACCAACACTATGAATCAGCCGTTAACGACGTTTAAGCAAATTCCGGCACAGCTGTTCCAATTGGCACCTTGCCACTGTAGATTGACAATTGGTTAACGGTGCATATTTCGGGGCTCAATCTGGCTATCGGGCCCCGGACACTCCGAAAACCACACTTGCCGGCCAAAACCGGCTCCAAGATGCGCATTACGAGGCGAAATAATGGCCACTGCTCCCAAGGCCGGCGATTCATCCGCTGACCCATTCTCCGCTGTTGACGACGCCGTAAGCCAGGCAATTGAGGGCAACGCCTCTACGGGCGAGGATAGTCAGGGCCGTGCAGGCCGTGGCCGCCGGCTCCCGGGAATATCCGGCGACGAGCTCGAATTTGATCGCGGCGGCAACGACTCTACCACGCAATCTGGCCGCGAATCCCGTACTCCATCCGATGAATCCGACCCACCGCCCGCTAATCCGCGCACAAGAACAAGTGCCGCCGCCAATGATGACCGGGCGCGGGCCGGCGAAATCCTGCAAGCCATGCAGCAACGTCCAACCACGGCCCCGCTGTACCTGGCTTGGCTTGGCGCCCTGGCCTGGCTCGGCGCGGCAGGTTATGCCGGCTGGCTCGCCTGGAAATCTGGCCAACTGCTTTCCCTGTCGCAGCCATTCCTCGCCCTCATCGCGCTGGCCGTTATCGGACCGGTCATCTTCTTCTTCGTCATGGCTGCAATGGCGCGCCGCGCGCACGAAATGCGCACCACGTCGCGTTCGGTTGCGCAGGTTGCATTACGCCTAGCAGAACCCGAATCGATGGCTTCCGACCAAGTCGTGACCCTCTCCCAGGCAATCCGGCGCGAAGTCGCTTCCATGGGCGATGGCATCGAAAGGGCGCTTGCCCGCGCCAGCGAGCTGGAAACGGTCATGCGCTCGGAAGTCGCGAACCTCGAGCGCTCCTACTCCGACAATGAACGGCGAATACGGGCCCTGATCGATGAACTCAGTTCGGAGCGGGAAGCAATTGTCGGCAACGCCGAGCGCGTGCGCAGCGCCATTACCGGCGCCCACGAAACACTGTCGGCCGATCTCGAAACCGTCAGTACGAAGATATCGGACAGCGTCAGCCTTGCCGGTGGCCGCGTTACATCACAACTGGGCGCGAAAGGTGAGGAAATCAGTCTCGCGCTGGCAGGGACCGGCGACAATCTGGTGTCCCAGATCGCCACCCACGGCGAGGAAATCGTCCACCGACTGACCAGTACCGGGCAGGATGTAACGGGCAAGCTCACATCTGCATCCCAGGAAATGACCAATCAACTGGAAACGACCAGCGCGACAATCGTCGAAAAGGTTTCCAGCCACGGCAATGAAATCACCAATCGCCTTACTGAAACCAGCGAAACCGTGACGGGAAAACTGACAACCTTGTCCGGCGAGTTGACTTCCAGTTTCACCCAGACGGGCGAATCCCTGCTGGATCGCATCGGCGTCCACAGCAACGACATCATCACCCGCATTACCAGTACCGGCGAAGACGTCACCCAGCGGCTGACGGACACCTCTACCCAATTGTCCAACGCGCTCAACTCAACGAGCGAATCGATGCTGGGCGAACTTTCCAGCAAGTCGACCGAGCTTGTGTCGCAAGTGACAGACATCAGCAATGATGCAACTTCGCGCCTCAGTGCGACCTCCAACCAGCTGACCACAGCGCTGAACAACACCAGCGAAACCATGCTGTCCGGTATAGCGGAAAAAGCCACCGATCTGGTTACGCGCGTGACCGGTATCAATGAGGATACCACCACCCGTTTGACCGCGACTTCGGATCAATTGAAAGACGCCCTGGCGTCAACCAGCGAATCGATGTTGACGGAGCTTGCCGACAAGTCGAATGATCTGGTTTCGCGTATTTCCGGGCTCAACGACGACGCTGCACGGCGTCTGACCGAAACTTCGGAACAATTGACCGCTGCAATCGATCAATCAAGTTCGTCCCTCCTCGAACGGCTCTCCGATCAAGCCAACAGTCTGGTTGCACAAGTCGCTGCCCTGCAGGAAGAATCCGCAAGCCGGCTTTCTGCAAGCACCGACACCATGTCCGCAAAGCTTGTGGACAACAGCGAAGAATTGCTCAGGCAAATTGCCGCCAAGGCGGAGGAAATTGTCAACCAGGTTTCAGCCATCAACAACGATGCGTCGTCGAGAATCACCGAAACATCGGCACAGATCAACGCTGCACTGACGGCGACCAGCGAGCAGATGATCGAGGGGATGGCGGCGAAAGGCAATACGCTTCTGGAACAGGTGGCGGAAATCAACGGCGCCTTCGAGGGGCAGTTCAACGAGATGTCCGGGCAGCTGACCGCGACGCTCTCTGAATCCGGCGAAAAGATCGTGCACGATATCGGCGCCAGAACCGATCAGTTCACAAGCCGGATCGCAACAACCAACAGCGACGCAGTCGACCGTCTGAACGCTACTGCGGACATGCTCACCGGCGCGCTGGATAGCGCCAATGAGACCATACTCGGCGGTATCGCCGAAAAAGGAAACGAGCTGGTGAGCCGGTTGTCTGCTTCCGGCGAAGACGTAACGCAGAATATCTCGCGGGTCACCGCGGATGTTGATACGAAATTTGCGTCACATCTTGAGGCGATCGACAGCCGGCTGAAAACCACCAGCGATTCGATCATCGTCGACCTGACCGAACGGACAAACACGGCGGCCGCATCGCTTGACGAAGCTGCAGCGCGCATCGGGACCACGATAACAAGCGATGGCGCGGAACTGGCGAAACAACTTGCCGAAACCAGTGACCGCATCCACCAGACCGTCACGGTGCAAGGCGCGGCGCTGGAGAACAACCTGCTGGCAGCCAACCAGCAAATGGAAGCCGCCATCGCGGAAAAGGCCCAGTTCACCCAGTCGCTGTTCAACTCTGCAAGCCAAACCGTGTTGGGCATGCTCACAGGCCACCAGGACGACATCAACCAGAGGCTGACCGCCCACTCAGAAGACCTGCAACAACGCTTCGCCCATACGGCCACTGAAGCCATCAACGCGATCGGTGTGCATGCCGACCGGGTCAACGAGGCGGTCCTTGAACGGCTTGGCACGTTCCGGGATTCTTTCCTGGCCCACGGCGATGAGCTCACAAACCGGGTCAGCGCCCACGCCGATATGTTCACCGGTTCCGTCAACCAGAGACTGGCCGACGTCGAGGCGACCTTTACCACCCACGGCGAGGCCTTCACCGACAAGCTCGCCGAGCGGGCGCATTCGACCGCGGCCGAATTCGATGCCAGGATCAAGGCATTCGAAGAAGCCGCCAGCCAGCAGGGCAGTGACCTGGCCGCGCGGGTACAGGAACAGATCGATGCATTCGATGTTGTATCCACCCTGCGGGCTTCGGAAATCAGCAAGCTGATGCAGGACCAGATCGGCGCCTTCGAAGCTGCCGCCGACAACCGCACCTCGCAGGTGGCCGAAGTACTCGACAAGCGCATAACCGACTTCAGTTCGACCGCGCTGGAACGGGCACGCGACACGGCCGCCACGCTCGATGCGCAGATTCAGTCGATAACCCGGGTTACGGACAATGCCTCCACGGTAATTGGCGAGGCGCTGCAAAGCCGGCTGACGAAGCTGGAGGAGCTGACTTCGGTCGAGAACAATGGTTTCAGCAAGGCGCTGGAAGAAGGACTCACGATCTTCCAGCAGCGAACAGAAGCCAAGTCCGCAGAGGTCGCGGAAACGCTGGAGCAACTCGCGGCGCGTATCGATTCCGGCCTTGATGAGCGCTCGCGCAACATGAGCGAAAAACTGGCAGCGAACGCGCTTGAGGTTACTCGTGCGCTTGGCGAAGGCACACGCCAGATCGGCCAGGTCATGGACATCAAGCCCATCGAGGAAGCTTTGTCGGCCCGGCTTAGCGAAGCCAACAACGCGCTCGACGCACGCAACCAGGCCCTCAATGAGACGCTTGTAAGCCGCATTACCGAAATTCGCGAATTGATCGAAAATTCCGGCCCGCTTCTTGCCGACCAGATTTCCCAGCGCGGCGGCGAACTGGTTTCGCGCCTGAGCGAAGCCAGCGAGAATGCAACGCGCGAACTCGACCAGAGATCTTCGGTTATCGCCAGTGTGATCGAACAGGCAACCGGTGCATCCGTCAGCAACCTGGCCGGCGCCCAGGCACGCCTGCAATCGGAGCTGGCGGGAACGCTGGAAGCCCTTGCAACCGCGAACAGCAAGCTGGACGACTTGACGCGACAGGCCGGCGGCAATCTGAACGCGGTCGAAACATTGCTCGGCGATCGGCTGGCGGAATTCCGTTCGACATTGGAGAGCGTATCGGGCCAGGTAGGTGGACTCAGCGAGGCTGCCGTCGGCGCTTTGCGCGGCGCCGAGGCGCTGACCGACCGCATCGAGCAGCAAAAAGATACACTGACACAAAGTGCGCAGGCGCTGCTACAATCGCAGCAGGCGCTCGATGGAACCCTCGAAGAGCGGCGCACCCGCCTTGAACAATTAATTTCCACGGCTAACGCGCGAACCGAGGATTTCAACGCGATCATGTCGTCCTTCTCGAGTTTGATTGAGGAAGCCTTTGCCAAGACCGAAAGCCGGGCTCGCGAAATCGGCGCTTACATCAGCGAAGCAACCCAGGATGTGGCTTCGGTTATCGCGCAGCAATTCGAAGACGTCCGCACTACCACGGGTAAAGAGCGCGAACGGACCGCCAGCGCCTTGCGCGCCGCCTATGAACAGGCCAACGCTCAGATGCAGGAAGTGTTGCAAAGCTCCCTCGAAGGCTTCCGCGCCAGTGCAAACGAGATGCTTGGCCTGTCAGAGCAGGTGCAGACCGAGATCGCAAAGACACGCGACGAACTTCGGCACGGTGCGCTTGATCTGCCGCGCCAGACCGCCGAGCAAACGAAAGCGATGCGCGATGTGGTCGACGACCAGATACGCGCGTTGAACGAGTTGACCGAGATCGTCACGAAATCCGGCCGCGCATTTGACGTTGCCGAACCGCATCAGGCCGCTCCGGCCGCTGGCGCGGCGCCGGCGCTGTCACCGCCAAACCAGCCGCCCCCCCTGCCGGAAGCTGCGCCCGTTCCTGCTCCTTCACCGGCTCCCGCATCGGCGGCCCCTAACGAAGGGCATACCGCTCCCGGCCCTGCGCCGGACCCTCAGGCCAGACACGAACAGACCAGCACGGCTGACGTTACCGCGCATCCGGCAAGCACAGCCGATGGAACCGCGCGAGCGGGCATCGCTCCGGCGAATCCGCAACCCGTCAACCGGTTTGAAGCCACGCCGCCGGAGAATAGGCAGCTCCGGCCGGAGGCCATCCATCCGGCCCCGCGCCCGGGCCCGCGACTGCCACCAGCTGTCCCGATGGCCAATGTCCGGCCCGCCGGCTGGCTCTCGGACCTGTTGGCGCGCGCCTCCCAGGACGAGGAATCGCCGCAACAGCCGCCCGCTCCGGCTAACAATACAATGCCCGCAACCCAGTCCCTTGATCTGATTTCGAGCGACATTGCACGCATGGTCGATCATGCGGCCGTGGAGGAATGCTGGCGCCGTTATTATCGTGGCGACCAGGACATTTTCAGCCGCAACCTCTATACCGCGCGCGGGCAAATGACCTTCGATGCAATTCAACAGCGCTACGAAGCCGACCCGGCCTTCCGGCAAACTGTCGACGGGTACAACGATGAATTCGAAAAACTGCTGAACGAGGTCAGCCGCAAGGATCATGACGGTTCGCTCTTGCGATCCTACCTGACGTCCGATTCCGGCAAGGTCTACACGATGCTGGCCCACGCCTCGGGGCGTTTCCAGGGCATGTAGGCAGCCGTTTCCCGGCGCGCACTACACCCCACGAAATGCCGGATGCAATAGCAGACGCTTCGCACGTCCGGCATTCACCGCTACCCAATTAATTGGATGGACTATACCCGGCCCGCAGACCAGCGCACGATGTCCCGCAAGACGATCGCAAGCGCCTGATCCAGCGCCGCCGCGGCTGTCGCCCCGCGCGTTGATCCCGCAGGCACGGACGCGGTAAAGATACGCGCCGCGCGAACCCGCCCTGCGGTGTCGTTGATCAGCTTTGCCGACAACTCGATGACTGCCTGCCCGGACTCCACATCGATATCGAAACGGCGAATCTCGGTGTTCAGGCTTACAGCCGCAACCAGCCTTTGCCCCGGCCGGCCAACCGCCCGCAGCGCGCCGCTGTTCTCGAACGCCTGTAAGATTCGGCTCTGCAGCAGAGCTGGCAACTGGTCCGACCATTGCGCGCCTTTCAGATAGGCGACCGAACCGGGTTTTGCCATCACGACCAGTCGATCGCTGGCGTAAGGCGCGGTCGCAACAGGCTCCATTATGACAAGCTGGCCGCGGCCAAAACCGCCGCCGCGAAATCCGTCAGGCGCCGTGAGGTTGAAGGTTTCGACCGCTCCGCCTGCACACCCGCCAAGCGCCAGGAGAGCAACGGCGCCCGTCACGCCAGCCCAGCGGCGACAGGCATCACGCGCCGCACCCCAGGCGCGCTGCGCCAAATAACCGGCATGAGCCACGGGCCGCTTCAGTGCTGCCACGGGAGCGCACGCTGATCCGGCACGATCGCCTTTACTGTACCTGTCCCTACAGTGCCTGAACAACACTAGACTCCGGCGTCAAACGCACACTCGCCTGCCCCCGCTTCGCCATCCAGCGCCGCGAACCTTGCGATCCCGTGATAAGCTCGGAGGAAGTGTAACGCAAATCCGGCTGCCGTGCACGCGGCTTGCCGCAACCAGGTGAAGTGGAGTTTTTCGTAACGGACGCAGCGTTAACGACCGGAATATTCCGGTATCGCGGGCTTTGGCCCGAAAATCACCTGCTGCGGATTCTTTTTCAGCGACCGTATCGTAGCATTGAGCTGGCGCAGGGTGCGCCGGCCATCGGCCGCCAGCGCCTCATACTGGCGCAAGCCCGCCCCTGTGAAGCGATTTATCCCGCGGCTGATGACCCGCGTGCGCGCGTCCAGGTTGTTCGCCAACAGGCGGATTGCCTTGGCGGCCTCCGCCACTTCCTTCATGGCGCCCTTGCTCTCTCCGGATCCGAGCAATTTGTCGACGCCGACCAGCACCTTGTCCAGCTTGTCCGCTGACCCAACCAGCTTGGCCGAAATTTTCTCCGCATTGCCAACGATTTCCTTGAGCTTTTTCTCGTCGACCGCTGCAACGCGTTTGGAAATATCACGGGTAATCGTCTCAAAATTCTTCACCGCCGGCTCCAGCGTCTTGCCGAGTTCCGACAGCGACGCGATCAGCTTGTTGATACCGTCCTTGTTGCCGGCCAGGACCTTGCTGAAACTTTGCGCGTTCTTCACCGTCTCCGTGAGTGGGGCGGAATTCGCGTCAAAGAAACTGTCAAACTTCTTGATCGATTGTGCGAGCTGAACGGCAACCTTGTCGGCATTGCCGACGATCGAAGCCAGCTTCTTGGGCTCGATGGCGGTAATCCGGGCGTCAATGTTGCTGGCCACTTTTTCGAGACTGGCGACGACCGGGGCAATGGTCTTGCTCACACCGGCAAGCGCCGTCATGACCTCCTTCACGCTCGCCGAATTACCCGCCAGCGCTTTTGAAAAGGTCTGGGCGTTCTTGACCGTTTCCGTCAACGGCGCGGAGTTTGCGTCGATCAGCTTGTCGAACTTGTCGATTGATCCGGACAATCTGCCGGCAAGCTTGCTGGCGTCGTTCATGATGGAAGCCAGTTTTTTCGGCTCAATCGCCTTGACGCGAACGTCGATATTGTCCGCAACACTGCGCAAACTCTTGACAGCAGGCCCCAGCGTCTTGCTGACCTCGGCCAATGTCGCCATGACTTTCTTCACGTCATCGGCATTGCTGGCCAAGGCCTTGAAGAACGTTTGGGCGTTCTTGACGGTCTCGTTGACTGCGCCGGAATTTTCCGTCACCAGCTTGTTGAACTTTTCGGCGGATGCCGCGAAGGAATTTGCGATCTTTTCGGCATTGCCAACGATTGACTTCAATTGCTTCGGTTCAACGGCGGCGATACGCTCGTTCAAATTCTTTGTCAGCGATTCAAGATTGGCAGCAACCGGCTTCAACGTCTTGCCGAGTTCCGAAACGCTTGCCATGAATTGCTTGACGCCGGAGGAATTGTCTCCGAGGGCCTGGGAAAATTTTTCCGCATTCTTGATCGTATTGCTGATCGACGCCGAATTCGTACTGATAAGCTTTTCGATCTGGGACATGGCGGAATCGACCTTGCCGGTCAGCCGTTGCAACGTCGCCAGGATATTCTGAATTTCGGATCGCTCGGCGGCAATCGCCGGCGGATTGTTGGCATCGCCCGGCAGATCGGCGGCATCCGCCGTTCCGCCAATCAGGGCGATCGACGCAACGCCGGTCAACCCCTGCGATTCCAGCCGCGCCCGCGTGTCCGTCTTCACCGGCGTATTTGCCTTGACCTCGATAGTCGCAATCACCTTCCCCGGATCGCTCGGCGACAAGCCGATCTGCTTGACCTCGCCAACGTTCAACCCATTGAACAGAACCCGTGCGCCCCGGGACAAGCCTGACACCGAGCTGGTGAACTCAACGTTATAGACTTTGACTCCCTCGCGGGTGCGCGCACCGGAAAACCAGAAGACGAACATGAACGCCGCAGCGATTACCGCCAGGGTAAATGCGCCTATCATCGCAAAATGCGCCCGTGTCTCCATATCCCGGACCAAACTCTGTCTTGCCACGCACCCGGTGCAATTTCCGGATCGTGATTGCGCCGCCGCTACTGCCGACAGACCGCATCAATGTCACGCCGGCGCACCTACCTGCGCCATGCAGCAGGTCAAAATACAGGCTTTCGCACCGCATTCAAGCTTTGCGGCTGCCAGCCTGATTAGCACCTGCCGGGCGGTGCGACACCATCGCCGCACGGGATCGTGCGCCGTGGAAATAGGATTGCACCCACGGGTGTTCGGAAGCCAGCATCTCCTCAGGCGAACCTATGGCGATAACCCGCTTGTCCGCCAACGCGGCGATCCGGTCACAAATCGAAAACAGCGAATCCAGGTCATGGGTGACCATGTAGACGGTCAAATTGAGCGTTTTCTGCAATGTCGCGATCAGATCGTCGAATTCAGCCGCACCAATTGGATCGAGCCCGGATGTCGGTTCGTCGAGAAATACGATTTCCGGGTCAAGCGCCAAAGACCGGGCCAATGCGGCCCGTTTGACCATTCCGCCGGACAGTTCGGACGGATATTTGCCCGCTGCATCCTGCGGCAAACCCACCAGATCCAGCTTCAGGCGGGCTAGCTCATCCATCAGGTCCTGGGACAGATCGAGATATTCACGCATGGGGACCTGAATGTTCTGCAAGACATTGAGCGCCGAAAACAGAGCCCCATGCTGAAACAGTACACCCCAGCGCTGTTCCATCGCCACCCGCTCATCCGCATTCAGGTCGTCGAGGTTCTCGCCGAATACCTCGATACGGCCGCGGCGCTTGTGAATCAGCCCAAGGATGGTTCGGGTCAGGACGGACTTTCCTGTCCCCGACCCACCGACGAAACCCAGCACCTCGCCGCGGCGCACATCAAGATCAAGACCGTCGAGAATGATCCTGTCGCCAAACCCCACGACAACATCGCGTACGCTGATCGCAATTTCCACGCCGGGCGTCGCGGATTGTCCGGCAACGGCCGGGCGCACATCCCCGGCTTGAACCGGGATTTCGCGGGGCAATGGCGGCAGGCCGTTGTGATCGCTCATGCGTTGCATCCCTCCCGGACGGTCAATAATCAATTGCAGCGAAAAACATCGCGAACAGGCCGTCCATCACGATTACCATGAATATGCCCTTGACGACCGATGCGGTGACCTGGCGGCCCAGGGATTCAGCCGATCCTTTGACATCAAATCCTTCAATTGCGGCAATCATCCCAATTACCAGTCCCATGAACGGCGCCTTGATCATTCCGACCAGAAACGTGTTCATCGCAATGGCGCTTTGCAACCGGCTCATGAACACCTCCGGCGAAATCCCGCCATAAACCCACGATACCAGAAGACCGCCAAAAATCGCGGATATGTCGGCTAGAAACGTCAGGAGAGGCAGGCTGATTACCAGCGCCAGCACGCGCGGCAATACGAGCACGTCGATCGGATCAAGCCCCATCACCCGCATCGCGTCGACCTCTTCGCGCATTTTCATCGAACCGATTTCCGCAGTAATGGCCGATCCCGACCGACCCGCGATCATGATCGCGGTAAGCAGCACGGCCAGCTCGCGGCATACCAATATGCCGATCAGATCGACGGCAAACGTAGCCGCGCCAAACCGTTGCAACTGGAAGATACCCTGCTGGGCGACGATGCAGCCAACAAGGAAATTGATCAGCGCGATGATGGGCACGCTGCGAAAAGCAAAATTTTCGATGTGAACTGCGACCGAGGTTCCGCGCAACCGCACCGGGTTGAGCAACACGCGTCCAAGGCCGCTGACGACTTGTCCAAGAAACGCTATCCCGGTAACGAGATCGCGCACCGCGTGGGAAACGCTTTCGCCAACATCAACCAGCACATCGACGAAAAAATAGCCGGACTTTTGATCTTCCGGCTCAAACCGCCGGAATTTTGCCTCCTCCAGCAATACCTGTTTACCGGCATCGGCATTGACGAATTGAGCTGCAGCGCCCTGTTCACCCAGCTGCACGCGCGTCCGGTCCAACAACCAGGCCCCAGCTGTGTCGATCGCCTGAACCTGTGACATGTCCAGGCAGACGCGGGCGCTGCCACGTCCCTCCTCCAGCAACCGGTGTGCCGCTTTTTCCAGCGCCGACGAACCCTCGATCGTCCAGCGGCCGGTCAAGCGAAAATACGCCGCGTCTCCTTCCCGTTCAACGCTATAAAACGCGCCCTCCGGCATAAGCTGATCCCGTCGCTGCTACGCGCATACCCGATGGTTCGCTTATAGCACGGCCGCGGCGAGCGCCAATCAGCCATCATGCGGCGGGAGAATTCGCAGCCACCGGTTCAACTGCCGCCACGGTGCTTGTCCGGGTGCAAAGATTTGCCCAGGATGTGCTCCGACACCCCGATCACGTCTTCGCTCGCGCCGACAATCAATGGATCGGGATGGCCAACGGCGTGCGCATCCTTCCACTTGTACGGCAGGCTTGCAAGGAAATGGCGCATGCAGTTCAACCGGGCCCGCTTCTTGTCGTCGGACTTCACGATCGTCCAGGGCGCGTCGGCCGTGTCGGTATAGAAGAACATCGCTTCCTTGGCTTCGGTGTAATCATCCCATTTGTTCACCGACTGCCGGTCGATCGGCGACAGCTTCCAGGCTTTGAGCGGTTCGCCCTCGCGCGACTTGAAACGGCGCGACTGCTCTTCGCGGGTTACCGAGAACCAGAACTTGAACAGGGAAATCCCGCTGCGCACCATCATTTGCTCAAGATCGGGGCACTGGCGCATGAATTCCAGATATTCGTTCGGCGTGCAAAATCCCATCACCCGCTCTACCCCGGCCCGGTTGTACCAGGAGCGATCGAAGAAGACCATTTCGCCTGCCGATGGCAAGTGATTGATGTAGCGCTGAAAGTACCATTGCGTCCGCTCCCGTTCGCTCGGCTTGTCGAGCGCCACGACGCGCGCGCCGCGCGGGTTCAAATGTTCTGTGAAGCGCTTGATCGTACCGCCCTTGCCAGCCGCGTCGCGGCCTTCGAACAGCAGCACGACTTTCTGTCCGGTCGCCTTGATCCATTCCTGCGCCTTCAGCAATTCGACCTGCAGGATCGCCTTTTGCCGTTCGTAGACCTTGCGGCTGATCTTGCTCTTGTAGGGATATTCCCCGGTTTCGAATATCCGCCGGATCGCTGCCGCATCGTGGCGCATTTCCGCAACCCGATGCACCCCTGCGCCAGCCGCACCGGAGACTCCATCAGCGGTTTTGGCGACGGCTCTTGGGCGGCGGCTTCGTTTTCCACCGCCAGCGCCACCTGCGCGCGCCGACACATCCGCTGCCGCTTCCGCTGGCGCATCGGCGGACAGGTTTGCGGGCGCGCCGCTTGCACCGGCCCCGGCCACGTTGGGAAATTTGCTGCGATCATCCATTTGCCACTCCCCTCTTTGTTAACGGAGTTGCCTAGCAAAGATCGGCCAACGCCGCCTTGACCACAGGCAATTTGAGGGGATTTCACCGATATCCGGGCCTTTTGGCTCGCCCCGGCGCAGGCGTGCGACCGCGCTATTCCATCGCCGCAGCCTTCAACATGCACACCAGCGTGGCATGAGCAGGACCGCGGGAGGCGTTTCGGATGTGGTGTGTACGATCGCAGCGGTAGCGCAAGGTTTCACCGGCCGCCACGTGTTCCAGCGCGCCGCCGACGCTGACCTCGAGTTCCCCTTCAATGACCGACAGGCATTCCACCGATCCGCGCTGATGCGGGTCAGATTCCAGCAGCCCGCCCGGTTCCGCCCGAAAATCGTACCATTGCAGCCATTCGACCGTCTTGATCCAGCCGATGATGGTGAGGGTGCACAGCCCGTCGTCGCTGGTTAGAACCGGTGTGTCGGCGCGGCTGCTCTTTTCGAGAAACGGTTCATCGTCGGCCGCTTGCAGAAACCGGTCGATGGACACGTCAAGCGCCTGTGACAGGCGCCAAATCGTCGCCAGCGTCGGATTGGTCTCGTTGCGCTCGATCTGGCTGATGATCGACTTGGCGACGCCCGAATTGTCCGACAGTTCTGACAAGGACAGATTGTAGGCCTTGCGCAGCCGCTGCACGGTCTTGCCGAGCTGGCCCGAAACCGCCTGTGCTCCGGCGTCCAACGTCTTCTGCCTGTCCCTGCCTTCAACGCCCATCAACCCAAACCCGCCTGGTAGCGAAACCCGATCGTTCTGTAAAAATAACAGATTTGTTCGGAATAATGGACAGCTGGGTTGAATTTGCAACCGCAAAAAGCGCTTTGCGCAATTACGCGGCCTTTCTGCGCATTGCAGTTTTCCGCAAGCGGTTTTCCTCCCAGACAACCATCAGACCGGCGCCGATAACTATCGCCGCCCCCAGCATGACAAAAATTGTCGGAACCTCGGAAAACACCACCAAGCCTATCAGAACGGCCCAGACCAGCGATGAATAGTCGAAAACCGCAAGGATCGAGGTATCGGCGTAGCGGAAACCCTGGGTCATCAAAATTTGCCCAACGCCGCCAAGGATCCCGATAGATATCAGCGGGAACCAGTCGATACCCCGCGGCCAGATCCAGACCTGCGCCTTGATAAATTCCGCCAGCGGCGCGCCAGGCGGCCAGACAACAGCAGCCACCAGTACTGCAACCGCAACCAGCGTTGTCGTCCCCTGGAAATAGAATGCGATCGCGCCGGTGTCTTCGGTCAGAGTGAGACGGCGAATCTGGATAAACCCGATCGCGATCAGCAATGCCCCAACAATGGCGCAGAACGCACCCAGAGCCCCATCGTCGGATGCCGGACCGCCACTGCCGATATGCTCCCAAAGCATCAGCAGGATTCCGGCGAAGCCGGCAAATACCGAGAAGACTCGCAGCGACGTGAGTTTTTCCCGCAACACGATTGCGGCAAGTATGACGACCATCAGCGGCTGCACGTAGCCAAGCGCCGTCGCATCGGCGAGCGGTAACAACCGGAAGGCGGCAAATGTAAAAAACATACTGCCGATACCGGCCATCGACCGGAACAAATGCGCTGGAAACCTCCTGGTATACAAGGCCCGTGGAAACGCGCCGCGCCAGGCCAGCCATGCAACCAGAACGCCGAGCGCAAAGAACGAGCGGAAAAAAATCACCACAGTCAACGGATATTCGCCATAGCCGCGCGCCAGCGCCAGCATTACCGTAAAGCACAAGACGGCTACGGCTTTCAGGGCAATGCCCAGAAGCGGAGCATGAACCTGTTGTGGCATAATGATTGGCGCCCTTGCGCACCGGAGACAGAGACTTCAACAACGGTCCCGCAGACGGACGGCGCTAAAACGCGGTCTGAACCGCCCCGCCGTCGATCAGCATGTTCTGTCCGGTTATATATCCTGTGTGAACGCTGGCAAGATACGCGCACAACGCCCCAAATTCATCAGGCTGCCCCAGCCTGCGCGCTGGTATCGCGGCGGCGCGGGCCTGCTTGATCTCTTCGATACCGACGCCGCGCTGCCGCGCCGCGCCGGCCATGGTTACTTTCAAACGATCCGTGTCGAAGGCGCCCGGAAGGATGTTGTTGATCGTGACATTGTCCTGCGCGCATTGACGGGCGACGCCGGCCAGAAACGACGTCAACCCTGCCCGTGCGCCGGAAGACAAATCCAGCCCTGGGATCGGTGCAAGTACCGACGACGATGTGATGTTTATGATCCGGCCAAACTTGCGGGCCCGCATGCCCGCAAGCGTAGCCTGTATCATGGCCAGCGGCGTGAACATGTTGGCGTCAACACCGGCCGCCATGTCATCGAGACTGAGTTCCATAAAGTCGCGCAAAGGTGGTCCGGCATTGTTGTTGACCAGGATGTCGGGCTCGGGACAGGCCGCGAGCAGGGCATCCCTGGTCCCGGGCGCGCCGACGTCGCCGGCGACCGGAATGACATCGACTCCGGACGAACCGCCGATCTCCCCGGCCACCCGCTTCAACCGTTCCGCATCCAACCCGTTGATGACGACCGAAACACCTTCCTGCGCCAGCGCTGCGGCACAGGCGCGCCCCAGCCCCCGGCTGGACGCACAAACAATTGCCCTCTTGCCGCGAATACCCAGATCCATCGTACAAACCCCCGCCATCGCCCCACCGGTCCGCCACCACACCGAAATCACGGCGCAGAGGGTTGAAACCTGCAGAAACACATTCCATTTTCCATATGTATCAAGTATACAGGCCGCTGCCTGCGGACGCCACAAGCCGGAATATCAGGCGATCGACGTATTCTGGCGGCCGCGCAAGAAAAGGTGCGAGATGGAAAATTTTACCCCCTGGTCGGCGCTCGCTGGCGGTGCGCTCATCGGACTGGCGGCTGCCATCTATGTGATCATGCTGGGCCGGGTAACCGGGATCAGCGGCATCATCGGCGGCCTCCTGCAGCCGGTTCGTACCGAGGCGCCCTTGCAGCTCCTGTTCGTCGCCGGCCTGATCATTGCACCGCTAGCGCTCTCGCTGGTTGGTTTTCCTGTTTCCCCGCCTGATGTGACCAAATCCGTTCCGGTGCTGATCATCGCAGGTTTGCTGGTCGGCTTCGGGTCGCGCCTTGGCGGAGGTTGCACCAGCGGCCACGGGATTTGCGGGAATGCCCGGCTGTCGCCCCGTTCAATCGTGGCAACCGTGTTGTTCGTGGGAGCCGGGGTAGCGGTCGTATTCGTGGCGCGCAGATTGTTGGGGCTTTGATCATGCGCAATATCATCGCCCTCATCACCGGCTTGCTGTTTGGCGCCGGCCTGACCATCTCGCAAATGATCAACCCGGCAAAAGTTATCGGCTTTCTCGATATTGGCGGCCTGCCGTCCGGCGCCTGGGATCCCAGCCTGGCATTTGTCATGGGCGGCGCCCTGCTCGTGACGGCTCCGGCCTATTATTTTGCCCGCCGGCGCGGCGAACCGGTGATTGGGCATGTACTGGTCATTCCAACCCGCAAGGACATCGACGCAAGGCTTGCCGCCGGATCGCTGGTGTTCGGAGCCGGGTGGGGGCTGGCGGGGATATGCCCGGGGCCGGCTGTCACGGCATTGAGCTTCGGAATGAACGAGATCTACATATTCGTGGCGGCGATGCTGGCAGGGATGGCGATCTATCAATATGCGTTCGGACCATCCGCCCCGGCTGCCATCAATCCCGAACCGCGCGGCGCCGGGTAGACGCATCAAGGCCAATGGCAACCGCTGCAAACCGCTTTAGCTAAAAAGAGCAAGCCGCTCGCACTCGTTGAGTTCGTCAATCCGCGACAGCGCTGAATCGTCACCCGCAATCTGCTCGAGCTGTGGGCTTCCTGCCCCGGCTTCGCGCTCGTCGCGCGCGGCGGCATCGCCGCTGCACGAACCCGCCTCCACCTGCTGGCTGTCAGCACCGGCGATATCAGTCGGCATCGTCTCACCAGCTGCCCGCTTCAATCGCGCGATACTGCCCTGCATCGCCCGGGTTTCGTCATCCACGCGGACATCACCGCCCGAACCCGCCTTGTTCGCACGTACTGGAACCGCCTGCCGATCAATCGATGCGGCCTGCGCCGCGCTCAACAGGGCAGCCTGGCCAGCTTGCTTCCCGGCGGTTTTATCCTTCGCCTGACCGCCCGAAATGACGTCAACAAGCTTTTCCGCTTCACGGCGTATGGCCGAACAGACCTGTCCGTCGAAACCGCGCTCGCGCATTTGCCACACGATATCGAGCAGCTTCTCGTGCACCTGCCTGATCGCTTCTGCGTCATCCCCGACCTGCCCGGCATCTTCGCTGCCGCCAGCCTTGCCGGTATCCTGCTCCAGCGAAACGGTGCCAGATGCGATAGCGCCAATCGATCGCCGCGCCGCAAGACCGGCTTCGATCCGGGTCAGCATTTCCAGCACTTGCACGGTCTCGGCAGCGCGGATGCGGCGGGCGTATTCGCGCAGGAACCAGCGGCCGCGCGCCGTTTCCATGACTGCATCTTCAATCAGGTGATAATCGCTTGCAAGGATGCCGTCGGGTGGAGCAATCGCGAGTTCCCGCATCGGTTGCGGGCATTCGTGCAGACTATCGCGTGAATCGAGCGGCATCGGCTGGCAAGCATCCAGTTGCAAATCACTGGCTTGTCATTGGAGCCGAATTTCGGAAACGTATGGTTAACGAATTACACATTGGCTTGACCGGGTCCGGTTGCGTTCCGGCACAAACTGCGACGGAACGTTCCGGTTTTTACTTCCCGGGCCGTTTTGGCCCCTCGCGCGCCGGCAGCGATTTTATGTATTCGGCCATCGCAGCCCTGTCCGCCTTGGACAGTTTGGACGTATTCTTGATCACATCCGCCATGTTCGATCCAACGGAATCCATTGAAGCTGTCAGGCCGGATTCGAGCATCAGTTCTATGTCCCCGCTGGACCATTCGCCAATTCCATTCTTCGACTGGGACATGTTCGGCACCCACCCTTTGCCATCCGGCGAGGGCCCGCCTGCATAACGCTGGCTCGCAACGATACCGCCCATGAAGTCGCGCGGCGAATGGCATTCCGCACAATGGCCCAGCGCCTCGACAAGATAGCGGCCGCGATTCCAGCTCGCGCTTTTCGACGCATCGTTCTGCAACGGTGACTGGTCGAGATTGACCAATTTCCACAGCCCCAGTCCGCGCCGGATATTGAACGGAAACGGCAGATCATGCGGCTTGGACTTGCCAGCGACCGGCGGCAAGGTCTTCATGTAAGCCATCAAGTCGCGTACATCTGTATTCGTCATCTTGGCATAGGTCGTATACGGGAACGCCGGATAGTAATGTGATCCATCCGGCGCAACACCGGCTTTCAGTGCGTTGACCAGATCCGCGGTTTTCCACTTGCCGATACCGTCCTCGGGATGCGTCGAGATATTGGGCGCGTAGAATGTCCCGAAGGGCGAAGGAAAAGCATGACCGCCGCCCAGCTTCGTCGCGTCCTCCTGCCCCTGGGTGGCGTGGCAGGACGCGCAGCCGCCTGCCAGGAAAACCACCCGCCCGCGCGCAACATTGCCGCCGCTGTCAAGCGATGTATCGCCTTTGGCAAGCACCAGTTTCGGCTGGGTCAGGATCCAGAAACCGCCCAGACCGACGAGCCCGAGAAAAACGATCGCAACAAGCCATTTGCGCATGAAAATCTCCATACCGGCACAGGCAAACAATCCTGCCGGCAGAATATCCGGGCGTTGACGAATAAAAAAGGGGTGGCAAGCTGCCACCCCGGTCAACCCTTGTAGATCCGGTTATTTTTTTTTGGCTCGGTATACCTTGTGGCAACCGCCGCAATTCTTCATCACGCCGCCAAAATTGGCTTTCAGACTGGCCAGATTGGTGATTTTGCCAGCCGCTGCATTGGCGGCAGCCGAAAGCGCTTTCATCTTGCCATCAAAATCGGCCTTTTTCTCCCAAACGGCCGGCTTTGCCCTCGTCTTTCCCTTCGCAGTATTCGGCCCATAGAGCTTCAGAGACAGGTCGGCGTTCTTTGCAATTATCGAAAATGCATTCTTAACAGCCGCCGCATCGAAATTGGCCTTTCCCTTGACCATTGCGGCAACCGGCTTGGCTGCCGTGCTCATCGCCTTCATGGCCGCTTTGCGGTCCGCAATATCGTCGGCCTGTGCTGCACCGGCGGAAAAAGCCAAGGCAACTGCTAAAATAACTCCACGGATCATGGTTCATTCTCCCTCTGGGCCACTTGCGAACCGGCAAAGGCCGGACGCCCATCACCTACGCATGTTAGCGGAACGTATCAAAGAATTCAGATTGCATTTTCGCAAGATGAGATTGCTGCGCTTCAATCAAAATATTGTGAGCTCTCGGCCAAAGCCCCTGCCCGGCGGCCAGGTACCCCGGGAAGGCGCAAGCAGGAGCGCAGCGCTTTCTCAGAAACCGGCCACGCGCGCCGGACTTACCGGGTAAGGCGAATCTGCGTAAGGGACCGTGCTATTTGTTCGAAGGCTGCCGTAAGTTGCGCGTTGCTTCCTGCATCGAAGTAATATTCCGGCTTGCTTGCGCAATTTTGCAGGATTGCCTTGATCGCCGGATCGGTGACCGAGTAGGCAATCGTGCACACCTTGATCCCCGAGCTGACCGCCTTGATATTGGTGCAGATATCACTCGTGGTCGTATTCGCGTCATTGGTATTCGAGCCGTTGTGTTTGGAACCGTTACGCGATTTCGTGTTGAAACCGTCCGTCATCAACACCAGCGCCTGCTCGACCGGGTCCGCACCACCCAGGGCGCTTTCGCTGAACGGCGCGCCGGGAGACAGGGCCCGCCATCCCCAGATCAACCCCGAGGGAATATAGGTTTCGCCAGAGGGCGAGAGGGAATTGATCTTTGAAATAATCTGGCCCTGGATACCGATCAGCGGCAGCATCTCCGTGCTGCACGAGGTATCAAGCAGGCCCGGAACCTTTTCGACATTGTAACTGTCGTCGGTTTTGTAGCGCGGCGCTCCCCGCGATCCGACGCATCCGCGCCAAACGTGATTAACGGTTCTGGGCCCCACGCATACCTGCTGCGGCGCGCCATAGGTGTAGTCGCAAGTCCTTCTGGTGTAGGTCCTTGGCGTACAAACTCCGTCGTTGCACGATTGCCCGGTGTGCGTCGTCGTCACGCAGTTCGTAGCGTTGGTCACCGGAGTTCTCGTGTAACAAGATCTGGGAATGGTTTCGGTCCAGTCTGCCGGAACCGACATCCAGGGTTCGTTCCTGCGGCTCAATCCGACGTTGACATATTGTGCGAACGGAACCACCGCGATCCGGACCTGATCCTGCGAAATGGCGTTCTGTTTCAATTGCTGGACCAGATCCTTCGCAGCGGCTTTCAAGGTCGTGATCTTGCCACCCGCCGACATCGAGTAAGTCGTGTCGAGTACAAGGGCCAGCTCCAGCTTTTTGCGGACATCGCGGATGGATTACGCCAGGAAGCCAACGTCAAAATGCGGCGTGCCGTGCAGCGATCCAAACATGGTCTCCAGCCTGACGGTCCCCGAAACTTTGAAGCCGACAACCTTGCCACCCGAGACGACGTCCTCGGGTGTCATGTTGACATTGCTGGTTCCGGGTATATTCGCGATCGCGGCATTGAAATATTGCTGGGCGAGGGCCTTGCGTTCGGCAAGTGTCGCACCGTCCTTGGCGCCGGCCAGAACGGACGTGTCGGCGGCGGCGGCTATGCGCGCTCGTGCAGCCGTTGCCCGGGAATAGTCAATCGCGAGACCGGTAATGCCCAACAGACCGACAAACGCAAGAGAGAACAAGATTGTCGTATTGCCATGCTGGTCACCAAAAAAACGCTTTGAAACAAACACCACCCGCTCCGTTACAGACGAACACACAGCGGTCAGGAATAGCGCCGAGGTCCTAACAATTTATTCGAATAATATTTGACTCAAAACGTTCGATGACAGGGCCAGCGCAGACCGATCGAATGAAAGACTTCAAACAATTCAGCAGGATGCATTGTCCAGGATCAGGATAGCGCGAAAGTCATTCACATTCGTCAGCGTTGGCCCCGTGAACACCAGAGACTCCAGTTTCTCGAACACGGTGAAGGAATCGTTTCGCCTTATGGCAACATCCGGATCGACCCCGCATTCGCGCGCGCGCGCCACCGTATCAGGACCGATCCAGGCTCCGGCGTTGCTTTCACTGCCGTCTATCCCATCGGTATCTGCGGCCAGTGCGTAAACCCCGCCGAGACCTTCCAGTGCAATTGCCAGCGCCAACAGATATTCGCCGTTGCGCCCGCCACGCCCGTCGCCACGCATGGTGACACTGGTTTCTCCGCCCGAGACAATGACGCAAGGCGGCGAAACCTCCCCCCGGCCCCGAGCAATTTCTTTCACAAGCGCGGCATGCTGGCGCGCTACCTCGCGAGCCTCGCCCTCAATCCGGTCACCCAGGTTCACAACCCGATACCCTTTGTCACCCGCCATTCGCGCAGCTGCCTCCAGCGATCGCGCCGCCGATGCGATCACCCGGGCATTGGCGCGCACCAGCCGCGGATCGCCTGGTTTGGGAGTTTCGTGTTCGGCCTGCTCCAGCACGCCGATAGCCGCCGCTGGCCCGGTGATATTGTACCGCTGCAGTATCGAGCGCGCCTCGGCAAAAGTCGAAGGATCGGCAACCGTCGGCCCGGACGCCACGATCGCCGGATCGTCGCCGGGAACATCGGAAATGATGAGCGTTTCAACCCGCGCAGGAGCCGCGGCGGCAGCCAGCCTTCCGCCCTTGATCGCCGACAGGTGCTTTCGAACGATGTTCATGTCGCCGATCGGTGCGCCCGAGCGAAGCAGCGCATCATTGATTTGCTGCTTGTCCGCAAGCGACAATCCCGGCGCCGGAGCGCTCAACAATGACGAGCCCCCGCCGGATATCAGGCAGATGACCAGGTCCTCCGGACCCAGGCCCTGGACCTTTCGCAGAATTCGCGCCGAAGCATCAAGACCCGCCTGATCTGGCACCGGATGCGCCGCCTCCACCACCTCTATGAAGCTGCAGGGCACGGCATGACCGTAGCGGGTCACAACCACGCCTTCCAGCGGCCCGCGCCAGCAACCCTCCAGCGCCCGGGCCATGCTGGCAGCCGCCTTGCCTGCGCCAACCACGATTGTGCGCCCGCCCGCCGGAGGCTCCGGCAAATGCGACGGCACCGCCCGCGCCGGATCGGCGGCGGCAAATGCGGCGCGAAACATATCTTCGAGAAATTGCTGCATGGACGTCATTCGGACCTTAACTCCGTTGATGAACGCTTGCCGGCGACGGCACAAGCTGCACCTGCATGCATGCCCGAATTTGCCACGCTTGCCGAGCTTGACTCGATCATGCCGCTGACTAGTTTGCAGCCAACTGCGCGGGCGCGGGAACCTGCGGCCCGGAGCGGCAAGACAAGGACGATGCCGCCATCGGTTTGGCACAGATCCGGGGACAACATGGGGCGCTACAGGGTAACGGTTGATACGGGCGGGACATTCTCGGATTTCGTCTATGTCAACGAGGATACGCGCGAAATCCAGGTCGCAAAAGTCCCATCGACCCCGGACGATCCATCCAGGGCGATCCTGACCGGCGTCACCAACGTCATCAATAACGATATTGAAGCGCAGGACATTGGCTATTTCTGTCATGGCACCACGGTCGGGACCAATGCTCTGCTCGAAGCCAAGGGGGTCCGCACCGGCCTGCTGGTAACGGAAGGCTTCCGCGGCATCTACGAGGTTGCAGAACAATCGCGCCCGCACGGACCGGCAATCTTCGACATCTTCTACGATCGCCCGCCAATGCTGGCCCCTGCGAGCCGGACCGCCGAGGTTCGTGAACGGGTCGCATACGACGGATCCATCGTGACGCCGCTCGATGAGCCATCCTTGCGTGCAGCTGTTCGTCATCTCAAACACCGGGATGTGCAATCGATCGCGGTGTGTTTTCTGTTCTCGTTCCTGATGCCGGAGCACGAGCGGCGCGCGCGCCAGGTGATTGCCGAGGAAATCCCCGGTTGCGATGTTTCGCTATCCTGCGAAATCGTTCCACAGATTCGCGAATATTACCGCCTGTCGACAAGCGTCATTAACGCCTACCTCTCGCCGATCCTTGCCCGCTACATAGCCAATCTCGACGCGCGGCTGCGGGAAACCGGAGTAACGACGCCGCAGAAATACATCATGCAGTCGAACGGCGGCATGTCGACATTCGACGCAACAGCCAAAAAGGCAGTCGCTACAGTACTGTCCGGCCCGGCCGGCGGAATAGTCGCCAGCCTTCAGACCTGCCGCACCACGCCGTACCAGAACCTGATAACCTTCGACATGGGCGGCACATCCTGCGATGTCGCGCTAATCAAGGACGGCGAACCGTCCCTTGCCAGCCGCGGCAAGGTTGAAGGCCGCGACATCGCCTTGCCGATGATCGAAATCAACACGGTCAGCGCCGGTGGCGGCACGTTGGCCCGGGTCGATTCCTTCGGCCAACTGGAAGTGGGCCCGCAAAGCGCCGGCGCGGTACCGGGACCGGCCTGCTACATGCGCGGCGGGACGCAGCCGGCGATAACCGATTGCAACCTTGCCCTGGGGTATCTCAGCCCCGGCAATTTTCTGGGCGGCAACATGCAGCTCGATCCCGCCGCCTCGCGCCAGGTCTTGCAGGATTGTATTGCCGCTCCGCTCAACATGGATGTCGAAGATGCAGCAGAAGGCATCGTACGCATTATCAATGTGAAGATGCAGGAAGCGATCAAGGCAATATCGACCATGCGCGGCCACGATCTGCGCGATTTCATGCTGCTAGCCTTTGGCGGCGCCGGACCGTTGCATGCAGGTGCGATGGTCCGCGACCTCGGCATGGCCGGCGTGATCGTGCCGCCCTTCCCCGGCGTTTATTCGGCGATGGGCCTGGTGATGTCGGACGTAAAACACGATTATATCCGCTCGCGCATGACCCAGATCGCAAACACGGACGAAGAGGCCGTCAACCGTATATTCGCTGACCTTGAACAGGAGGCGCGGACCGAACTGCGCGCTGAAGGATTCGGTGACGACGCCATCCGCATCGAACCATCGCTCGACCTGCGCTACGCCGGACAGGGATACGAGATCACTTTGCCATGTCCCTATCCGCTAGGGGCCGGAGACCTCGCCAAGGTGCGCAGCAGCTTCGATGACGTGCACAAGGACATGTTCGGCCACACCGCACCGGACGAACCGGTGGAGATTGTCTCCTGGCGTTTGCGCGGCGTCGGCGTTGTGCCCCCGGTCGAAATTCCCCGCTTTGAGCCGGAAGGACGCCAGCTCTCCGATGCCCTGCGCGAAACCCGCAAGGCGCGCTTTGACGGCGCAACGATGGATTGCCCAGTATACCAGCGGGAACGTCTCGACGTCGGTGCAAGTTTCTATGGCCCGGCCGTGATCGATCAGCTCGATTGCACGACAATCGTCTTCCCGGGACAATATGCACAGGTCGATGAATACCGGAATATCATCATCACCACGGAGCGTGACTGACATGACCAGCGCACCGGCTACGGACATCAGCGCCGTCGACATCAGCGCCGTCGACATGGAGATCATCCGTGCGAGCCTGGAAGGCATCGTACTGGAAATGCAGAACTCTCTGTTCCGCACGGGTTTCTCGACGATCATCCGCGAGTCGCAGGATGCGTCCTGCGCAATCCTCAACGCACGCGGCGAAGTGATCGCGCAGCACGTCGTATTGCCCCTCCACATCGGCTCGTTCCCGGCCTGTTGCAGCGCGGTGATCGACGCCTACAGCAGCGATATTGAGGAAGGCGATGCCTTCATTATCAATCATCCCTATCACGGCGGCTCACCGCATGCGCCCGACCTGGCGGTGATCACGCCGGCGTTCTCGAACGGCGTGCTTGTGGGGTTTTGCGCTTCAATCGCCCACAAGAGTGACATTGGTGGACCGGTGCCCGGTTCCTGTTCCGGCCAGGCCAGGGAAGTCTTTAACGAGGGCCTGCAACTGCCGGCAGTCCGTTATCAGAGGTGCTTTGAACGCAACACCGATATTGAACGCATAATTGCATCCAATTCCCGCACCCCCGATCTTGTCCTGGGAGACATGCGCGGCCAGCTCGGATCGTCCCGGCTCGGCGAACAGCGCCTGCTCGAATTGATCAACAAGTTCGGCCACAACCGCGCACTTGCAGCTTTCGATCAATTGCTCGGACTTTCGCGCCAACGCATGCTGGCCGCAATAGGCGAGTGGAAGGACGGACGCTTCGAGGCCGAGCGTTTTGTCGACGACGACGGCGTTGATCTCAACAAGCCGGTACGAATCCACGTCGCAATCGAGAAAAAAGGCGCCGCTATTCACTTCGACTTTTCGTCATCCGCCGATCAGACAAAAGGCCCCGCGAATATTCGCCCGCCCGTGGTGCGCGGCGCATGCACCCTGTGCCTGATCTCGATGATCGACCCGCATATTTTCATCAACAGTGGATTGATGAACGCGTTCACGATCGAAACACGGGAAGGCTCGGTCCTGAACCCGCGCTACCCGGCGCCAGTCAACACCTACAACCCGACAGTCCACGCGCTAGTCGAATGCCTGTTTGCGGCGATGACCGCAATGGTGCCGGAAAAAGCCCGTGCCGATGGTTGCGGCAGCCGCTCGATTATACTTGGCGGACGGCAAAACTATGCCGGAAAAACCTACGTCCAGTATGAAATTTTCGGCGGCGGCGGCGGCGCCCGCGCCAGCAAGGACGGCGCATCAGGCACGTCGGTCAACCAGTCGAACGCCAAGATTGCTCCGGTCGAGATCATCGAAAGCGAATTTCCGACTCGCGTGTTGCGCTTCGAACTGATTCCGGATTCGGGCGGCGCGGGGACTTTCCGCGGCGGGCTCGGCATACGCCGCGAATATCTCAACCTGGAAGAAGCGCGATTCTCCATCCGTTCCGCAAAACATATTATCGCACCGTTGGGCGCCAGCGATGGTGGTAAAGGACGGACCGGAAACATTGTCGTAAACAAAGGACGCGAGGACGAAAAACAACTGCCGACCCGCTATGCGGATTATCCCCTGCAGCAGAATGATACATTTGTGCTCGACACCCCCGGCGGCGGCGGGCTTGGCAACGCCTTTGGGCGTGATCCCCAGCACGTGCTAAACGATGTCGCCGAGGGCTATGTCAGCGCCGAGGCCGCAGCTTGCGACTACGGCGTTGTCGTCGAACAATCCGGTGGCAACTGGATCATCAACGAAGCAAAGACCGCCAGCACGCGCAAATCGGCGGCGAAGTGAAACACGCAAAATCGGAGGACACCATGACAAGACTGGACGGCAAGGTTGCAATCGTAACGGGCGCAGGACGAAATATCGGTGAGGCAATCTGCAAATTGTTCGCCGGTGAGGGCGCGATTGTCGCAGTAACCGACCTCGACAAAAGCGCGGCGGATCGTGTCGCTAACGAGATCAACGCCAGCGGCGGCAAAGCCCAAGGTTTTGCCTGTGACGTCAGCAAGGAAGATGACATTATACGGTGCACGAAGGACGTCATTGCCGCGTTCGGCCAAATAGACGTACTGATCAACAATGCGGCTATTTCCGACAACAAGACCATGTTCGACCTGTCGCTCGAACAATGGAACCAGACGCTCGCCGTCACCCTCACGTCGCCGTTTCTGTTTACCAAACATGTCGCCAAGGCGATGATAGACAAGGGAACAGCCGGCACGATCGTCAATGTCACATCGACGTCCGGATATTTCGGCCGTGATCGCGCGACGGCTTATACGGCGGCAAAAGGCGGCGTCGTCAACCTGACGAAATCGCAGGCAATTCAGCTCGCGCCGCATAATATCCGCGTCAACGCGGTTGTGCCGAACAAGATCGGCTCACCCGTCGGCAGGGACGAATTCGATCCTACGCGCCCGGTGCTGAACCTGGCAGGCCGTCCTGGCGTGCCGGAAGATCTTGCCCGAGCGGCGCTTTACCTCGCCAATCCGGAATCGGAGTTCATTGTCGGTGCTTCGCTGTTCGTCGATGGAGGCTGTTCGGTTCTGATGCCGGGCAACGCGTAACGCCCCGGCCGGATTGTCATGCCGATCCGGTAAATGGGACGGGGAAGCTGCGCATCAAGCGCTCGCTTTCCCTCCATCCTGCTCGCGCCAGATTACCCGCACGTCCACCGCACAAACGCCC
Source organism: uncultured Beijerinckia sp. (assembly GCA_964615275.1). Lineage (GTDB taxonomy): Bacteria > Pseudomonadota > Alphaproteobacteria > Rhizobiales > Beijerinckiaceae > Terripilifer. Next base: position 26,676 of record CAZTMN010000014.1, read on the forward strand.
TCACCTTCTGGTCTTACGATCAGCGGGTTGACCTCGATGTCGGCGATTTTCGCGCGGTGATCCAGGTAGAAGCGTGCCAGACCGGCAATGGCTTCTTTCAAGGCGGCTATATCGGCAGGTGGTTTGCCGCGGTATCCCTTCAGCAACCGGGAAAGTTTCAATCCATCGATCATGCCGATGATTTCATCATCGGAGACCGGAAGTAACTTTAACGCGGCGTCTTTCACGAGTTCGACAAGAACTCCGCCCGCACCAATCAGCAACATGGGACCATAAAGCGCGTCACTGCGCGCGCCCGCAATCGCCTCGATTCCGGAAACCATTTCCTGAACAAGAAACCCATCTATGCGCGCATCCGGATAGGCAGCTTTCGCGGACCCCAGCAATTGCGTCGCCGCCGCCTCGACATCCGCCGCATTGCGCAGGTCGAGCACGACGCCGCCCGCTTCGGTCTTGTGCAGGATGTCCGGCGACTGAATTTTCAGGACGACCGGGAAACCGATTTCGTCCGCCAGTTTCGCTGCCCCGGACGCATCCTTGGCCAATGCCGACTTCGGACCGTGGATGCCGTAGCCGGCCAAAATCGCCTCGAGGTTGGCCGCGTCCAACCCGCTGTCCGGGGCCGCGCCGGGCCGTTCGGGAAGCGTGCCGGAACGCTCAGCGTGAAACCACAACGCGTTGAACGCCCGGCATGATGCCGGCAGGCCCTGCAGGAATGGAAAGCCCGCTGCATCCTGAACATCGATCGCCTCCGGACCCATCTGGTATGCCATGCGGGCAAAACCGATTACCGGCTTGTCGGTCGCCTGCATCATTTCGCGCAGCAAATGCACGTCCGGCCAGGCGCTTTGCTTGCCGGGCAACTGGTTCGCCCAGGCAAGAATGTCGACATTCGCATCCCTGGCGACGACGGCGCAAAGATCAGCCGCAGCCTTCATGGTTGAAGGTATGCCGACATCGAGCGGATTCTTTGGGATGATCCCTTCCTGCATGAACGGCTGGATGGCTTCCAGAGTGGCGGGCGCAAATTCCGGCAAAGCCGAATTCTCCTGTTCGATGTAATCGTACAGGAGATCGACCGTTCCGCCGGATGTCGTCACCCAGCCGACCCGGGGCCCCTTGGGCTGGCGTCCGCACTGGAAAGCAAGGCCGGTCTCCACCAGATCGTCGAGTGAATCGCAATTGACGATGCCGTATCGGTCGCACATGGCCAGATAGGCCTCGTAATCTCCGGCGATGGCGCCCGTATGGGAAGCCGCCGCATGGGCCGAGGCCGCGGTCGCGCCGGTCTTGATAGCGATGATCGGTTTGCCTGCCTCCAGCGCCCGGCCAGCCGCCGCCATGAAAACACCGGGCCGGCGAATGCCTTCGATGAACAAAACGATCTGTTTGGTTTTTTCGTCATCGACCAGAAAATTTATGTAATCGGCAAGATCGAGATCGAGCTCATTACCTGTCGAGATCGCGTAGGAAAACCGCATGCCACGCGAGCCGGCAGTGGAAAGATAGAATTGCAGCGTCCCGCCGGATTGAAACAGGCCCGCGACTGATCCGGGCTTGAACTCCGCCAGCCGCGGATTGGGGTATGCAAAATAGCGCTCGTGGTAACTCAGACCGCCCATGCAATTGGGCCCGCTCAAGCGCAGACCTGAGCGCGCGATAATATCCTGCACCGCTCGGCCGCGCTCCTTCGAGGCTTCGCTTGAGCCATCCCCAACGCCGCCGGCATAAACGGTCGCCGACTTGACGCCGCGCGCGGCAGCGTCTTCCAGGACGCCGGCAACAGCAGCGCCCGGCACGATCACGATGGCGTGGTCCACAGGCTCCGGCAATTCCCGCAAGCTCGGATAAGCTTTCTCGCCATAAACTTCTTGCTGCCGCGGATTGACCAGATAGAGTTTTCCGCCAAAGCTCTTCTCTTTCAACGATCCGTAAATGTCGCTTGGCCAGCGGCCGCGTTCAGAAGCACCGACAATGGCGACGGACTGCGGCCGCATAACGGTTTCAACGGGACGGAATAGCGGCTGGGCATCAGAATTTGCGGACATGAGCCTCCCCGGTCTCTTTTGTAATAATGGACCGGACTTTGGCCTTCGCAGGTGCGCACGTCAACAAGCCACCAGGATTTTCCCGATTGCTTTTACAATGAACTGAACGATACTTCATCCAATGGGAGGCGCAGATGAACGAACCCGATACATTTCCCGAATGGGACCGAAGCCCACGAGCGCCAGAACCGCTGCCACCGGCAGGTTCTTGCGATTGCCAGTTTCACATCTACGGCGATCGGGAAAAATATCCACCCGATGAAGACGCCTATTATGATCCGCCGGACGCGACGTTCTGGCACATGAAAGATGTTCTAAAGGCAATCGGCTTTCAACGCGGCATTATCGTGTTTCCGATGACCTATGGCACCGACCACAGTCTGCTTTTCGACGTGCTGGAAGCGATCCGCGACACTGGGGATGCAAAAAACTTCCGCGCAACCTGTGTTGTAAAGGACGACGTCACCGACGCTGAAATGGACCGGTTAAACGCCCTTGGCGTTGTTGGCGCACGTTTCAATATCGGCAAGCGCTGGCACGAAAAAAATTCACCCGATGCGATCAAGCGCAATCTCGAGCGGGTCCGTGAAATCGGCGGGTCCGTGAAATCGGCTGGCACGCGCGCCTGCATGTCGGCGGCGGCGACCTGATCGAATACAAGGACCTTCTGTTGTCGGTACCGGACCTGACCTACTCCGTCGATCACATGTGCCACCTCGATTTCGACGCCGGACTTGAGCAACCGGCGATGCAATTGCTGCTCGACCTGCTGCGGAACGAAGATTGGTGGATCATGGTTTCAAACGGTAATCGTGTCTCGAAGATGGAAAGCGGCTGGGACGATGCAGTGCCATTCGGCCGCGCCATGGTCGGCGCAGCGCCGGATAGGGTCATCTGGGGCACCGACTGGCCGCACGTGCGATGGCAAAAACGCATGATGAACGAAGCAGAGCCGGTGGAATTGCTCTACCGATATGTCGATGGCGACTTGGATTTGCTGCACAAGATACTGGTCGACAATCCCGTACGGCTGCATGGGTTCGATGATTGAACAAGCAACCGCAGTGACTAGAAAAAAGCCCCGCCACATGGGCGGGGCTTGCATCCGGAATGGGCCGGCAATTACCGCTTCTCTTCGCGATAGATCGCCAGCTTCTCCTGAGCGCTGCGGTCCGAGAAGGTAAAGACGATGGCATCTTTTGACGCGCGCACACGGCGCCAGTGCCAGCTCGGAACAGCAACCACATCGCTTTCGCCGCAGGTGAAAGTCTTGCCGCCCGCCTCAACCTCGATCTCGCCTTCGACGACGATCATCGTCTGGCCGTCGGTGGACCGGCTTTCCTTGGTTTCGAAGCCCTTCGGATAATGGGTCAACCAGGCCGCGATGAGCGGCATCGGCCAGCCGCCATCCACCGGATTGGTGTAGCGCATGGCATAGGCCATGTGCGGGTCGGGCTTGTCGGCAGCACCCACTATCGTCATCAACGCCGGTTTCGATTTCGAATAGCGATAATTGAAGATCGGCGTGGTGGCGCCAAAAGGCGACTGAGTCGCGGTAAATGGCGCCATGTTGGAGCCCCAGCGTGCATCCGACTCGCCTTCCCTCTTCTCAACCATTTGCATCTTGGAATTGAGATGCTCGGAGAACGCCGTCTCGAAAAAATTGATGATGTGCAGGTCAAGCCCGTCGATCCAGATCACGGGCTTGTCGTTTTCCTGGCCATGATCATGCCAGGCCCAGTTCGGCGTGATGACGAAATCGCCCCGCTCCATAGTCGTACGCTCGCCGGCAACCGCCGTATAACCAAGGCTGCCTTCCAGCACGAAGCGGAGAGCGGACGCCGTGTGCCGATGGGCGACCGCAATCTCGCCCGGCATGATCAATTGCATGCCCGAATACATGGTCGCGGTAATACGCGAGCCGCCAGGCATGGACGGATTTTCAAACACCAGCACGCGGCGCTCGGCCTCTTCGGCGGTCAGAAGGTCGCCGGCCTCCATCAAAAGCTTGCGGGTCGGTCCGAAATGCCAGGCATGCGGTACGAATTTACTCTGCGGCTCCGGCGGCACCAGGCCCTTCAACGCTTCCCACAGCGGCGCGAGATTTTGCGGCGCCAGCTTGTCGTAAAATTGCTGCCTGTCGGGGCTTGGGGAATCAGCCAATGCAATGCTCATGATGAACTCCTGTCTTGATTTACCGTCAGCGTGATCGCGCCGGACGGCGTCACTGTTTGCAACCGGTTAAGCGCGGACCGGCTGGTCACAGCCGGATTTCTCCCAGTGAGACGCTTCTCTCCAAGCCGGTTTCGACCGTCTTTTTGGCCTTGCCGTCCGCTTCGATGACAAGCGTATAAGGCCCGGAATTTTCCGCCAGCCGATCGAATTTGAAATCGCCATAATTGTCGGAGGCGATTTCGGCAATTGTCTCTCCGTCCTTCATCAGCGCGACCCTGGCGCCCTCGACGCAGTCGACCCTGCCATTGGCTTCCGCCGACAATGTACCTGCGATGAAGGCCGTGGAATAGCGCCACAGGTTCTTGTACCAGACGCGCGGCTTCGTACCGAGCTCTGGCTGCAGCACTTCCAGCCGTTGTTGATCGGCCAGTTTTTGCATTGCCCCGTCGGAAACTTTGAGCGTTTTGAACGCACCGGTCGGACAAACCTGGTCGGCCCGCGTCCTGCTCCAGCCACCGTCGATCAAATGCGCATCGAACGACCACGCCTGCGGCAGCTCCAGTTCCTTGTTCCACCAGATGTGCCCGTAGGGACAGGCATCAACCAGGTGTTCCTGGCCCTTGGCCTTCACGGGATCGATCACCACGATACCATCGTCACGCTTTGTAATCGCGCCGTCTTTTGCTTCCTTGATGCAGGGCGCATCATCGCAATGATTGCAGACCACCGGAACATAGGCGATATCCATGTAGGGCGCCTGGCCGCGTTCGTTCTGCAATATTCTTATCCAGTGCGCTCCATGCTTGGGCATTGGCGCGCAATAGCCGGGAAAATCATTGTCGACGTGCTCGTCGAGATTTGCCAGAACGCACAAATTGCAATTCGTGCATTCGGCGACATCGATCAGCACGTTCCACTTTTCAGCCGGTTTCTGTTCAGTCTGTTCTTCAGCCATGATCGATTACTTCGCCGGTTCAAGAGCGGGAGCCGCAGCGTTCGCTGAACCCTGCTGCGCTTTGGAGTCAATTTTCGCGAACGTTTCGGACAGATACTCGATTTTTCCATCCCACGGTTCGATTTCCACCAGCGCATTTGCGCCGGCAAGCGAATGGGTCGTGCTGGTTTGCGTTTTGTGCGGCGTCAGCAGGTTGAGACAGCCGCCGCGATCAACAGACCGGCCCGGTTCCCCCATCGGGTCGTAGACAGCCGACGATTCATATCCGTGGCACACGCCGCGCCCAAGCCGGTGCGTTGGCAAGGCCGCACACAAGACCGCGCCGCGCTCGTTGAATACTTTCACCAGATCATGCTTCTTGATGCCGCGCTCGGCCGCATCTTCCGGATTCATCCGCATGACCCAGTAATAATATCCGTCCACCAGCACCCGGTGGTCCTCGATATTCATCAGGTAGGAGTCTTTGCCGTCACCCTGGGTATGGAAAGAATACTTTGAATGCGGCGTGAGCATCTGAAGCGGAAATTTCGCCATCAATTCCGGCGAACCCGGCCCCTCCCACGCCGGATCGTACTTGACGATCGGCGGACGCTCGGGATCATTGAACCGCTTGAGACTGTTGCACTCGAATTCGAGCTTGCCCGACTGCGTTTGCAGGCCGCGCAGGTATTCCTCGGTGTAGTCGGAGGGCAACGGATGCGGCTCCGGCACGTCCTTCTTGCGGTTTTCCGCGAACCATTTGAACGACAGCGGCGCACGCAGTTTTTCCTTCTCCGCCGGTACAACGTAATAGCCGCGGCGGATAAATTCCTTCCACTTTATCACCTGTGGCAGGTCCGATGCATCGAAATGGCGTTTCACCCAATCGATCTCGTTCATGCCCTCGGAGAAATAATTGGCCAGGCCCAGCCGCTTGCAAATCTCGTTCAATATCCAGTAGTCGGATTTCGATTCACCCAGCGGTTTGATCGCCGGCGCCTGGAACACAATGACCCGGTGGTTCAATTGCTGCTGCCCATGATGGCCGTAACCGCCAAAGCCGGCCCATTCGGAAACATCAACGCGCTCGAAATTGGTGCAGGCCGGCAGAATGATGTCGGCAAACTTCGCTTCACCTTCAAACCAGATCGACTGGTTGACGATGAATTCCAGCTGTTCCGACTGGTACATCTGGACATGGCGATTGGTGTTGTTCATCGTCGCCAGAATCGATCCGCCGTACTTGAACAGCATGTGCACCGGCGAATGACCTGGCGCCGGATAGCCGAAACGAGCGAACTGGTGTTCGATGGACTTCCCGACCCACGGATAGCCGAATGTCTGCCCCTCAACGATCGCCTCAGGCAGGCCCAGACGAGGAATGCGCTGGCCGTTGGTGTTCATTGACGCCAACTGCGGCATCCGCTGGTAGAGTTCCACCGGCATGCCGGTATTTTCCAGGTCGCCCGACATGCCGCCGTCGGAATACCCCGGGAAGTAGAAGTTGAAATCGACAGGGCAGCCCCATTGCAAATTGCCCATGTTGACGCCGGGTTTTCCTAGTCCCTGCATGGCCACCAGGCACACCATGACGCGCGCCCATTGAATGCCCGTCTGGTTGCGGCAAGCGCCGCCATGTCCATTGCCCCAGCCCCCCGGCGCAAGATATACTTTTTTCCTGCCCCACTCACGCGCCAGCGCCCGCACATCCTTGGCCGGAACGCCGGTTTCCTTCTCCTGCCACTCCGGCGTCTTGGCGATGCCGTCCTCTTCTCCGGTCAGATACGCAGCCCATTTGTCGAAACCTTCGGTATGGGTTTTGACATATTCCTTGTCGTAGAGACCTTCCTCGATCCAGACCTGTGCAATGGCCATCGCCATGGCGACGGAGGTCGTGGGCTTGGGTGCAAACCACTTGCCGGGCAGAAACTGCGCTGATGAATTGAAGAACGGATCGACATGCACGACCTTGATGCCGAGCTTGTCATCCTTCAGCCATTGCCGCCGGATCGTACCTTCCTGCGCGCCGTAGGACCCGGAAGTCGTTTCCGGATCCGCCGACCAGAAAACAATCATTTCCGCATTTTGCAGGCAATCTTCGACCGTACCATAGGTCTCCGACTGGCCGACACGCAGCGTATGGCCCCAATGGTGCACGGCGCCCCAATACCAGCCTTCCCAGGAATCGGGATTGTGATGCACGCGGGTCATGCCAACGGCATTGGTGAAACGGAACAGCGCCGACAGGTAATATCCGATATTGCCCCAGGTATGGTGCGAGCCATGCGAGCAGGCGATGGCGCCCGGCCCATGCACTCGCTTCTGGCGCTTGATTTCCTTGGCAACGATATCGAGCGCCTCGTCCCAGGAAATCCGTTCATAACCGGACTTGCCGCGGTTTTGTGGATTGCGCTCGCCATCGGGATCGAAGTCGACGCGCTTCATCGGATAAAGCAACCGGTCGGGCGAATAGATGATCGACTTTGCGTTCTGTCCGTGCGGCGCGAGCGTGGTCCGCCGCGGCGGCGTAAAGCTGTGGCCGCGCGCCTTGATGGTCCAGGGCTCCGGGTCGCCTTCGCCAAAATCCATCGGCAGCATCCGCACGATCTTGTCGTCTTTAACGTCGATAAAGACCGGCCCGCCATTGGTCATGTTACAATAGCGCATTGTGCCATCGGGCCGCGGCACGCCGAATTTCCAGCCTGCCGTCTGGCTTTGCATGATCGTTTGCGCAAACCAGTTTGACAGATCCTCCGATCCATCCATGGTGAGCATGAAATCTTTCTGGGCGTTAATCTGCTCAAGCCAGTTGATCGGCGGGGTAAGCAAACGGGCGCCGGTCGCGGCGTTCTTGAAGCCCAAAGTCACATCCGGATTGGAATGCAGACCGGCGCGCGACTTGACCTTGCCGTCGCGAATTTCAACCCAGCGGCCCGTCTCCTCGTCTTTGGCAAGGAATTGCGCAACCAGATTGCGTTCCTTTAACCGGTCGGCGAAATGCGGATACATTCGCCGCGCCAGCTTGAGCGACTGGGCCATGCCGAACAGCACGGTGGCGAATTTCATTGTTGCAAGAGACATCGATTTCCTCCCGGACCGGCCGGTTCCGATTGCAGACCGGACGATAACGCGAATACGGCGGTACTAGAACTACCCTGCCGCAAGCCGGCGCGTCCCCGGCATGGGCCAATCGGGAGCCTCCATCGACTGGCCGATAGACCATTAAATGAGAAGAACAGAAAAATCAAATAATGATTTTACATAAATATATTTTTTGCATATTTCTCGTATTTAGATAATTTCGTATAAGAAATACGAGACGATAGGCAAAAGACGGAAATATTTTCTGCGGAGCTGACACAATGAGCGGTCTTAGCCGGTTTATCGAAGTCCTGCGCCTGTACGACACCAGCATCCCTGGTAATTCTGAAAGCTGGACTGTTCCGGAAATGGCCTTAACCCTGTCGGCGCCGGCCAGCACCCTCTACCGGACCGTTCGCGAACTCACCCGGGCCGGTTTTCTCGAGTCTACCGGCGAGGCGCATTATCGCTTGGGGCCCGCATTCATCGAGTTCGAGCGCCTTTTGCGCATCAACGATCCGCTTGTACGCCTGGGCCGCCCGGTCATGAGCGACCTTTTGCGCCAGGCGGGCATTCCATGCGTGGTCCTGATGGCGCGATACTACAACGGCGAAGTCATGTGTGTCGCCGACGAAACCGCACCGGGCGCCGCGTTCCGCTCGAGCTATGAGCGGGGGCGGCCAATGCCAACCATCCGCGGCGCGACCTCGAAAGTCATTCTCGCCAATCTGCCGTCGCGGACCCTCACCAAGCTGATCGGCCCGCGCAGCGCAACGGTACAATTGCGCAAGGAATTGCAAGCCATCCGCAGGGCTGGTTACCTGTCCACCGCCAGCGAGATTGATCCGGGCCTGGCCGGAATTGCGGCGCCGGTCATCGGAACGACAACCGGCACAACAGCCAGCCTGACTTTCGTCTGCGAAGAGGCTACGCTGGACGAGGCTACGCGGCGAAGGCTCATCCTTCTGGTCGTCTCGGCCGCCAGCCTGCTGAGTGAAGCACTGGGCAAGGATGCCAACGCAGACGAATTGGACCAGGCATGACCGGCATCGCTTTCAAATCCGCCAATGAACTTGCGGCAATGATCCGCGGCAAGGAGATTGGCTGCGCCGAATTGCTCGACCTCTACCTGGCGCGCATGGAACGCTACAACCCGGCCCTCAACGCCATTGTCGCGACAGACATGCCGCGCGCCAAAACACGCGCTGCCGCCGCCGACGCAGCATTGGCGAAACATCAATCCTGGGGGCCCCTGCATGGCGTGCCGATGACGGTGAAAGACAGCCATCGCGTCGCCGGTATGCCGACAAGTTGGGGCGAGCCGGCGCTGAAGGACAACATTGCCTCCAGTGACGGCCTTACGGTTCAGCGCTGGCTGAATGCCGGCGTTACCCTGTTCGGAAAAACAAACATTCCACGCCAATTGTCCGACCTGCAAAGCTGGAATGAAATTTACGGAACAACCAACAATCCCTGGGACCTGACCAAAACGCCCGGCGGCTCGTCAGGTGGAGCAGCGGCCGCTGTTGCCGCGGGCCTGACGGCCATTGAAATGGGCAGCGACATTGCATCTTCAATCCGCAATCCTGCCCATTTCTGCAACCTGTATGGCCACAAACCAACCTGGGGTATCTGCCCGTCCCTCGGTCATGGGCCCTTCGAAAATTATTCCATAACCGACATTTCCTGCGTCGGTCCGATTGCCCGCAGCGCCGGCGACCTTGAAACCGGTCTCACTATCATGGCCGGGCCCGATGAGATCGACGCCCAAGGCTACCGGCTCGAACTGCCGCCATCGCGGCGCCAGGAAATCGACGCTTTCAAAATCGCATTGATGGACGACCACCCACTCGCACCAGTCGATGACGAAGTACGGACTCTCTTGCACGAGTTGGCGGACTGGCTGGGCCGGCAGGGCGCCGTTGTCGATGACGATGCGGGGCCGGAATTCGACATAGAGGACGCCGCGCGCACGTACAATTTGATGGTTTCGGCAGTCATGAACGGCCGTGCTGAGGATCGCACATTCGCCGCCAATCTGGAACGCGCGAATGCTGCCGCTGGCAAATCCGGCGTGGTCGCGGAAATGCAGCGCGGAGCTGTGCTCTATCACCGCGAATGGCTGTTGCTGAACGAAAAGCGCCACCGCATGCGTTGGCAATGGCATGAGTTCTTCAAGACATACGACGTAATGCTTTGCCCTGTTGTATGCACAGCCGCCTTCGAGCACGATCCAGTACCGCCACTGGAGCGGTTAAAAACCATCAATGGTGAACGATATCCGGCCATGACCGATATTTTCTGGGCCGGGATTTCGGGTCTGTTTTATCTTCCGGCAAGTGTCGCACCGATTGGCTTCACCAAAACCGGACTCCCAGTCGGAGTGCAGATCATCGCGCCGCAATACAACGACCGCACCGCCATTCAATTTGCGAAACTTCTGGAGAGCGGCTATCACGCCTTCACGCCTCCGCCAGGATTTGACTAGAGGTCTCGCTGCCAACGCCACATTCATGGTAGGCTCATGAAACTTCTTCCAAAGCTTTTCGGTAAAATAGTCCGTAACGGCCAATTAACGCTGATCGGACCCGATGGCGACCGGCACATTGCCGGGTCTGGCGGCGCGCCCTCGGTAACAATCCGGATTACCGACAAGAGCCTCGACTGGAAAATACCGCTCGATCCGGAATTGCGCGCCGCGGAAGCCTTCATGGATGGCACGCTGCTTATTGAAGATGGTGATATCCACGATCTGCTGACATTGATATTTGCCAACAAGCGCCAGTTCGACATGAGCGCCGGACAGATTTTCCGAAATGGCATCGCCCGCAAGTTGCGCCGCTTCATGCAACACAATCCGATTGCCCGGGCGCGGGCCAACGCCAAGGCGCATTACGACATCGGAAACGACCTCTTCCGGCTGTTTCTCGACCGGGACATGCAGTATTCATGCGCCTATTTTCCGGACGGCGGAGAAAGCCTGGACGAAGCCCAGACCAAAAAGAAACGCCACATCGCTGCAAAGCTGGCGTTGCAACCGGGACAAACCGTGCTCGACATCGGTTGCGGCTGGGGTGGCATGGCGCTTTATCTCGCCAGTATCGAAGATGTGAAAGTTGTCGGCGTAACGCTGGCGGAGGAACAATTGGATGTGGCGCGCAAGCGGGCTCATGCCGCCGGGCTTTCGGACCGGGTCGAGTTCCGGCTGCAAGACTATCGCGCCGTCACTGATTCCTTTGACCGAATTGTTTCAGTGGGGATGCTCGAACACGTCGGCGTCCGCCATTTGCGCGAATATTTCCTGAACGTCCGCGACCGGCTGGCCCCCAATGGGGTGGCGCTGATCCATTCGATATCAACCAAGGCGCCACCAGGCATTACATCCAGCTTTCTGCGCAAATATATTTTTCCCGGCGGATATGCGCCCTCGTTGTCGGAAACCTTCGCCGATATTGAGCGGTCCGGCCTGTGGGCGACCGACACCTAAATATGGCGCGTCCACTACGCACGCACCCTGGAAGAGTGGCGCAGGCGCTTCAACGATGCGCGCGAAACCGGCACGCTATCCGCACGCTACGACGCCCGTTTTCAAAGGATGTGGGAATTCTACCTGTCGGCATGCCAATGCGTGTTCGATTACGGCTCCAGCCAGGTCTTCCAAATTCAACTCGCCCGCGAACGCGACGGCGTACCGCTGCATCGCGATTACATCGCAGCGACCGAAACCGCCTATGCCGCACGCGAGCCGGAATTCCTGGAGCGATTATGGGCGAGCGCTGATGAAGTGCTGGGGCCTGCGCCGGTGATTGGATAATTGAACGGCGTTTCCGCCCGGTTCCGGCGAAGAACTTTCACCGGCATACGGCAACACCGGCTTGCATAGTTATATTGCACCGCAACAATAGGCCGGACACGGGTCTACATTTGCATAGTAGCTGGAATTGTAGCATTTTGCTGCCGGAAATACTCGGCATCAGGACGCAGCCAATGCATCGAGCCGGGACCAATCCAAGGAAGGGAGAAACATGAGACAAGTACTCACAACAATAGCTGCAGCAGGTGCGATCGCCGCATTAGGCCTACCGGTCCATTCAGCCCCGATCGAGCTCAAGGTTTCGACCGCTCTCGGCTCCAAGCACGACCAAAGCAAGGCCTTTTTCGATACTTTCATGAAGAAGATGAAAGAGGACGAAAGCGTCGTAAAGCTGAAATATATCGGCGGGCCGGAAGTTACCCCGAACCGCAAGCAGGGTCCGGCCATGAAACGCGGCCTGATCGACATCATCATGTCGCCCTCGACCTATTACGCCACATTGGTGCCGGAAGCCCGTTTGACCGGCATCGCAACCGTTTCGCCACAGCAATGGCGCAAGAACGGCGGCTACGACATGATGTCCAAGGCCTGGGCAAAACGGATGAATGGCAAGATACTTGCCTGGGGCCACTTTTACGGTTTCAGCCAGTTCTACATCTGGTTGAAAGAAAAGCCCAAGCTGTCAAAAAAGACCGGCATCGACCTGCGCGGCGTCAAGGTCCGCAGTACCGCGCTTTATACGCCGTTCTTCAAAGCGATGGGTGCAACAACCAAAGGCATTTCGCCTGCGGAAGTTTATACAGCGCTTGAGCGCGGTGTCGTTGACGGCCTGGCCTGGCCGGAAGGTGGCGTTGCTTTCCGCGGCTGGCAGAAATTCATCAAGTACCGGGTCGAGCCAGGCTTTTTCCGCACGACGACTATGGTCACGATGAACCTCGACAAGTTCAAAAGCCTGCCCAAGAAAGCGCAGGATCAATTGGTGGCCGCTGGTCTGCATCTCGAGAAAGTGTCCGGCCAGATTTTGAAGAAATACGCAGACATCGATAACGCGAAAATCTTCAAGGACGGCGTGCAGCAGTTCAAACTGCCACCGGAATACGCCAAGGCTTATCTCAAGACGATTATCGACGCGAACTGGGCCGACGCAGCCAAACGCAAGTATTCCGTCGACTACAAGGCTCTCAAGGCGAAGATGCTGGACGACAAATAATACGGCGCCTCTCGTGAAATTGTAGATAGTTGCCGGGGCCGGGTGCTTTCCTTCAGGATCGCAGCCGGCCCCAACATCCATATTTCAGGCGTCGGATAACATCCCGGTTATCGCCGCCTGAAAATAATATCAGGAAAACAGAATAGGTGCGCAAGCCGCCATGCAGAGCGGCGCGTCTCAATATTAGGGGGGATCCTTGACCGCAATTTGCAGGGGCTACGAATGGCTTTTGAACGCACTGAAAGTGTGCGCCATGGTCGTCGTTTTCGGCTTGTTCCTGTTGATCATGGGCGATGTGATCATGTCGATCTTTGTTGCCCTCAACAAAAGATTGCAATGGTTCGACCCCGCCATCAGCGCCTGGGACGGAACGCACGGTTTCGTCGAATACGGAATGTTGTGGTTCACCATGCTCGCCGCACCCTGGCTGGCGCGCCAAAAGGGCCATGTTTATATCGACGCTGTCACCGAATTGCTTTCGCCGTCAGCACGAAAATACACTTCCAAATTCGCTTATATCGTTGCGATCATCGTCTGTGGATTTTTCACCTATTTTTCCTGGAACTTGCTCTCGGAAGCCTATGTGGACGAATTGCGCGATGAGCGCGGTGTAGAAATGCTGCAATGGATGCTCTACCTCCCGATGCCTGTCTGTTTTGGCTTGTTGACGATTGAATTCCTGCGTTTCCTCCTCGGATTCGACGACATGTACGCCAAGCGTACCGAAGCTCGAGAGGGGATGTAATCATGGAATGGTATTGGGCATTCGCACTCCTCCTGGGAATGGTAATTGGCTTTTTGATGCTGGGCGTACCGGTCGCCATTGCATTCATCGCCACAAACATGATTGCCATCCTCGTCTTCGCCGGCTCGTCTGGACTTATCCAGGTCGTCGATAATTCAACCCAGTTGATAACCAGATTTATCCTCGCGCCGGTCCCCATGTTCATCATGATGGGAGCGCTGTTTTTCCATACCGGCCTGGCCATGCGCGTATTCGACGGTCTTGACGCGATTTTTGGACGCCTGCCCGGCCGCTTGTGCTTTCTCACCGTTGCAGGCGGTTCGATGTTTTCAACGCTGACCGGATCGTCCATGGCCAACACGGCCATGCTTGGTTCCCTCATGGTGCCGGAGATGCAGCGGCGCGGTTACAGCCGCAAGATGTCGATGGGTCCGATCCTGGGGACCGGTGGGCTGGCGATCATTATCCCGCCCTCGGCCCTTGGCGTCCTCCTCGCATCGATTGCTGAAATCGACGTCGGGCGATTGCTGATTGCTGGATTTATCCCCGGGCTGGTGCTGGCATTGCTCTACGTCGGCATGATCAGCTTGCAACTCGTCCGCAATCCAGACTCCGCCCCCGCCTATGACGTCCCGCCGATGAGCATGATGGAACGTATCAAGCTGGTCAGCACCAACATCCTGCCGATGGGCCTTGTCGTCGTGATGGTGATCGGCTGCATCATCGGCGGTCTTGCCACACCGACAGAAGCGGCGGCGGTTGGCGTGGCCGGCGTCATGGTGCTGGCCGCGATATTCCGTGTGCTGACGTTCGAATCAATCAAGACAACCCTCGATGGGACCATCCGCGTTTCAGCGATGGTCTTCCTCATCCTGATGAACTCCACCGTCTTCTCCCAGATGCTGGCCTTTTCCGGCGCCAGCAAGGGGCTGATCGAATGGGTGACCGCTTTCGACCTGCACCGCCTTCAGATTCTGTTCCTGATGTTCGTTGTGCTGATCGTGCTCGGCATGTTCATGGACGCTACCTCCATGATGCTGATCACGGTGCCTATATTCTTTCCGCTTGCCCATGCATTGGGATTTGACCTGATCTGGTACGGACTGTTCGTCCTGATCACCATCGAAATGGCCGGAACCACGCCGCCCTTTGGACTATTGTTATACGTGATGCTTGGCGTGGCGCCGAAAGGCGTCACCCTGTTCGAGGTCGCCAAGGCGGCGTTCCCGTTCCTCGTCTGCGACGCCATTCTCATACTTCTGCTGGTGGTCTGGCCTGGAATGGCGCTTTGGCTACCGAATTTGATGTAGCAAAGCTATATCAATAGTCCGCCACCAGCGGCCGGATCCAGAACCGGTACGTGTACAACAGCGTCAATACGCAACCGATCAGAATAATGACGACACGCAGGATATCGCGTCTGGCAATTTTCGCCAGCGCGACACCGATCCACGCGCCCAGCAAGGTACCGCAAATCATGATGCCGGATACTGGCCACAAGACTGCACCGCCGATGGTATAAACCAGCGTCGCGCCAATATTGTTCAGCCCGATCAGCAGGTTCTTGACCGCATTGGCAATACGATAGTCACCACGCGAACCGATCGACAATATGCCTAGCAGCATCACGCCCACACCGGCTCCGAAATATCCCGTGTAGACTGCAACCGGGATCATGCCCCACGTCGAGGCGCGCCACGGTGCATCTTGCGCGGCTTCGGCCCCTCCTCCAAAACGCTCTATCGCGCGTGCGATACGGGCAGATTGGGCAAACACAAAGGTTGCGAAGGCAAGCAATACCGGCACGAGCAATTTGAACGTCGCCAACGGCGTGGCGAGCAGCAGCACAGCGCCCACCATTGCGAAAACCACGGAAATTACCACGAGGATCAATAGTGAACGGTCGAACGCCGGAAGCTTGCTGCGATCATAGAAAGCCGCCGCAAACCCGCTCGGCATCAGCGAAACCAATATGGTAATCGAGGCCTCAATCGGCGTCAGCCCCATCGCGATCAAGGCCGGAAAAACGATGACCGCCGAGCCGCCGACGACCGCGGACATTGTGCCGCTGATGATGCCGAGCCCGAAAAGCTGAACTGCAGTCCACAGGTCAAGCGTCAATGGCGGCGAATCCTCTACTGAACGGACAAGGGAGAACAACTGTACAGGTGTTCTGCCATGCGAGCTGAAGGCAACGGCAGGACGGCTTTATTGCATGCATTCCGGTGCGGCTTAGACGGCTGGCTTATAGGCTGTTCCCTTTATCTCGATCAGGATGTGCGGATGCGGCAGCTGGTGCACGGCGACCGTGGTTCGTGCCGGACCATCATAGTCGAAATACTCGCCATAGATTTCATTATACCCCTTGAAATCGGCCATGTTGACGAGGAAGCAGGTAACATCAACAAGGTCCGAAAGGTCGGCGCCCTGGGATTTGAGTATGTCGCGGATATTGTCCAGAACGGCGCGCGTCTGGGCGCGGATATCCAGATCCGTTGTGCCCATCTCATCGGCGCTGGCGCCGACAAAACTGCCGTCGGGACGGCGCGAAGAGATGCCGGACACAAACAGGAAATCGCCGGCCCGCTTGACATGCGGAAAGCGCCCGCGCGGCTTGGCCTTGTCCTTCAATAAACCGGGATTACTCATTTCCTGCGCTCTCCTTGAAATCTTTCGGATAATTCGCCCACAATCCAGGCGTCGCCATCTCCAGAACGTTAGCCTCCGGATCGTCGAAATAAAAGCTGCGCCCGCCGGCTGGCCAGCGCACTTCGCCAGTTATTGCGATTCCGTACTCTGACAGATGCCCCTTCCAGGGCTCGTAATCGTCCTCAACAATCCGGAAACAGAAATGCGCCCGCCCGCTTGTCCCATGTCCGGGAACAAATCCAATCGGCGTGTCGGAATCGTATTGCGCCAGTTTTCGATCGAACAGCAGCAGTACCTCGCCCGGCGCAGCAGCGAACGCATGCAAACGGTCGAGTTCAAGTACCGTTTCTAGGCCGAGCACGTCCTTGTAAAAGCGGCTCGAGGCAGCAAGATCGTCGACGCAAACGCCGGTTTCCAGAATGCCGCGAATTCTCGGGTGGTTGGGCATCAAGCAACTCCACTGCAACGGAACCGCGGAGCTTCTCCGCACATTGTCTGCCACCATAGCCTATCAAAAACAAAACGCCCGGCGAATACCGGGCGTCAGGTCAGGATTTGACAGGATCACCCCCTACTCGTCGAAGTACAGCCGGCCCGGATTGGTCACCAGCAGCTTTTCCTGCAGTTCCGGTTCCGGTGCGAACAAGGGAATAAGATCAACCAGGTCCCCGTCGTTCGGCATTGCCTTGACGTTTGGATGCGGCCAGTCCGTACCCCAGATAACCCGGTCCGGGCCGGTCTCGCAGATCTTGCGGGCAAACGGCGCTGCATCCGTATACGGATGTCCGGTCGACGACACGCGCTCGGACCCGCAAACCTTCACCCAGCATTTCTCGTCGTCCTTCATCAGGTTGATGAGGCATTCGAATGGTTTTTGATCCATGCCGTCACCGGCTTTCACCCGGCCCATGTGATCGACAGTGTAAATTACCGGCAGTTTCGCCAACATGTCCGCGTAGTCGGGCAAATCGATCGCATCGAAATGCACATCGAGCGACCAGCCGAAATCCTTGATCTTGTCGACCACGTTGTGGAACACTTTCATGTCAGGCAGACCGCCCAGATGCGCAACGAAGTTGAACCGGCAACCGCGGATCCCGCCATTGTGCAATTCCTCGATTTCCTTCTCAGTGAAAGTATCGTCGATATTGGCGACGGCCCGGTAGGCGCCATTGCTCGCGGCAATCGCATCAAGGCAGACCGTATTGTCGTTACCGTGGCAGCTGGCGTTGACGATCACGGCCCGCTCCAAGCCCAGCTTCGACTGTAGCGTACGGAACTTGTCGAGCCCCGAATCCGGCGGCGTATAGGAACGATCCGGCGCAAACGGATATTTGTCGCCAGGGCCAAAGATGTGACAATGGGCGTCCGTCGATTTTGGCGGCAGTTTGAACTTTGGCGTTTTGGTATTTGGGTCCGGCGGTGGAATTGACGGCGTAAAATCACCCGGCGGGTTCTTGTGCGTGTTCATCTCTTCTGTGCTCCCCTTTCCTGCGCATCGGCTATCGCCAGCGAAAGCCCCGGATGCATACCCATATCCTTGACCATGGCCGCCGCCTCGCGCATCTCCTCTGAACGGCGAATGCCATGTGTGCGTACACGCTCGCCCATGTATTCGGCAAGATCGTGAAAGTCGATTGACGGCCAGGTCTCCTGCAACGAGCCGAAAACCTCGTCTTCGACGCCCCAGTGCCTGGCAGCCGCGGCACAATCGGCCATGATCGCCTCCAGCCCCTTGACCACGATGGAGCGGCACAATTTCATCGCGGCAGCCCGGCCCGTCTGCGCCGTCACCGGCGTTACATTCATGCCCAGGCCGTTCATAATCCCGGCCAGTTCCTCCGCATAGGGACCGCCGCCCAGAATCGGTACCTGGATACCCGGCCGGGCGACCGGTTGCATGACGGCGCCCTCGACATATCTGGCGTGCGATCCGTCCACATGCGCCGCCGCCGCCATTTTCGTGCCGGGCGAAGCTGAATTGATATCGAAGAAATACTGGCCCTGATGCAGATAACCTGACGCCTGCTCTGCGACCTCCAGCGCCGAGGACGCGGTAACCGCGGATATCACCACGCGCGCGTCCCGGCATGCATCTGCTGCGCTGCGGGCAACGCGCACGCCCAACTCCGCCGCCAGCGCTCGTCTGGCCTCGCACTTGTCAAGATTCTCAAACAATATGTCATACACGGCGATCTGAACATCGCCACGCGCCATAAATTGCCTGGAAAAGGTTGTTCCGACCTCGCCGAAGCCGATTAATCCCAGCTCAAATCTCCCGCTCACCGGATCGCTCCCTGCCCGCCGCCTCATCGTCAAGTAATCCGGGAAAACGCGGCGCGGCGCAAGACTTATACGCGCTAGCGGCCTCCCTCCCTTGTTATCGCCATGTTGCAGCCTTGGGGATTTGACATTGCATCCGGGCATGGGCACTATCCGGCAATCAGTGACCCGGTCTTAACGGGGCTAAAAGCGTGCCGAAATCCAATCGGCAAATCAGGAAGGGAACTAGGATGAAGACGCACTCCATTACTAAACTGTCGATCCTGGCAGCCGCCAGTGCAGCGGCGGCACTGACCGCAGTGCCGGCCAGCGCCGAAACCGTGCTCAACTCTGTAACTGCGTTGCAGCGCAACAATACAATTGCGCGCAGCTTCATCGAGAATTACATTCCAGCGGCTAACAAGGCCTGCAAGGGCATGGTCCAGATTAAGTATCTCGGTGGCCAGGAAATAGTTCCGCCGCGCAAGGCCGCCAACGCGCTGCGGCGCGGCCAGTTCGACATGTTGTCCGCACCGACCGCCTATTACATCGGTACGGTCCCGGAAGGCTTCGCCATGCTCGCCGGCAACCAGGGTCCAGCAACCCTGCGTAAGAACGGCGGCTGGAAGATCCTCGAAGAGATCTATCTGAAAAAAGCCGGCGCCCATCTGCTCGCTTGGGGCGAGAGCATGACTTCCTACAACATGTATCTGGCCAAGAAGCCGAAAATGAAGGACGGAATTCCGGACCTGACCGGCATGAAAATGCGCGCCACCGGCACTTACCGGCCGTTGTTCCGCGCACTTGGCGCCACTACCGTCAACATCAAGTCGAGCGAAATCCTCAACGCCATGCAGCGTAAAACCGTTGAAGGCTTCGGCTTCCCCGACGTTTCGATTATCGCGCTCGGTTTCCACAAGGTGGCCAAGTTCCGCGTAGTGCCGAACTTCTATCAGACCAACCAGGTTGTCACGGTCAACAAGAAAGTTTGGGACAAGCTCGGCAAGAAGGCTCAGGCCTGCCTGACAAAAGTCGCCGTCGAATATGAAACCAAATCGGTGGAATGGGTCGAGAAAAACCGCATTGCCGAGGAAAAGCAGCTGAAGGCAGCTGGCGTTCAGGACATCGTTCTGAAGGGCGCGGCGGCCGCCAAATACGTCGACATCGCCCACCAGGAAATCTGGAAGTCGTTGAAAGCCAAGTCGGAATATCACGACAAGCTGAAGCCGCTGCTGTACGTACCCGGCAAGCCGGCCCGTCAAGTGGACCTCAAATCGCTGAGCAGCCGGCACAACCAGTAGGCTTCCTGAATGGCCCGATTCGACCGCTGGTTGGGACTGGTATCGACAGTACTGGCTTACATAGCCTGTGCAATCATACCAGTCCTTTTCACCATGATTACTGTCGATGTAAGCATAAGGCTGGCAGGCGCTCGTCCGCCGGCCTTTACATCGGCGGTTGTCGAATATGCACTTTTATATGTCGCGATGTTTTCCGCGCCGTTTCTGGTGCGCGAAAAAGGCCATGTGGCGATCGAGGCAGTAATCGCCTATCTGCCGCGTCTAGTACAACGCATCCTGGCCATAATTGTTTATGTAACTTGCATGCTGGCTGCGGCGCTGTTCACCTATTATTCCTGCTTGCTGTTTTGGGAAAACTGGACCACAGGACAGCTGGATACGCGCAGCATCGATGTGCCCTATTGGCTGCAATTCGTACCGATGATCATCGGTTTTGCATTCGTTACACTTGAATTCCTTATGTATGTGATCGGAGTGCGGCACTATTATTCCTACGATCTCGGTGAAGTGAAGGACGGCGTCTAGTCATGGAGTGGTATTGGGCTGGGGCAATACTGCTGGGATGTGTATTGGGCGGGATGGCGATGGGCTTTCCCGTCGCCTTCACATTCCTGCTGACAAATATCATCGGCACGCTGGTTTTCGTGATCCGCGATTATTCGTCGGTCGGGGCTTTCATCGAAGAGGTCAACACAAAGCTGCCGCAGGTCGTCGACAATGCGCCGCAGCTGATTACGACCTTCACGCTATCTCCGATCCCCATGTTCATTCTCATGGGCTCGCTGTTTTTCTATACTGGCCTTGCAATCCGGGTGTTCGACGCCCTCGACAAACTACTCGGAAAATTGCCCGGACGGCTGTGCTACCTGACCGTCGCCGGCGGCTCGCTGTTTTCCACGTTAACCGGTTCGACGATGGCGAACACCGCCATGCTGGGATCGCTTCTGGTGCCCGAAATGCAGCGGCGCGGTTACTCCAAGCACATGTCCATGGGGCCGATTCTCGGCACAGGCGGCCTGGCGATGATCATTCCCCCGTCGTCGCTTGGCGTGTTGCTGGCTTCAATTGCCGGTGTCGATGTGGGCGCGCTGCTGATTGCCGGCCTGTTGCCAGGCATCGTCCTTGCGCTGCTGTACGTGCTGGCGATTTATCTGCAATTGAAATTCATGCCCGATGCGGCCCCGAGCTATGACGTCGAACCAACGGGCTGGGGCGAGAAAATCCGGCAAATCGTTTTCAACATCCTGCCGATGGGCCTCGTCGTCTTCATGGTTATCGGCTTCATCGTATTGGGTTGGGCGACTCCCTCGGAGTCAGCATCATTCGGCGTCGTCGGCGTGTTCATTCTCGCCATCGCCAACTGGGCGCTGACCTGGGATGCGATCAAGAAATCGCTGCTCGGCACTATTCGCGTCGTCGGCATGGTGTTCTTCATCCTGATGAACTCCACCGTTTTCAGCCAGCTGCTGTCGCTTTCCGGCGCCAGCCGAGGCCTTGTCGGCTGGGCGACAGGATTTGAACTGGCCCCGCTGATCATTCTGTCAATGATGCTCGTTGTGCTGATCCTGCTTGGGATGTTCATGGATCAGGTATCCATGATGCTGATCACCGTGCCGATATTTTACCCGATCGCTACGCAACTCGGCTACGACCCGATCTGGTTCTCGCTGATCGTACTCATGGCCCTCGAGATGAGTGCGACGACACCACCGTTCGGATTATTGTTATTCATCATGATGGGCATGGTGCGCGGCACGACACTCGGCCAGGTGGCGCTCGCCGCCGCTCCATACCTGTTGTGCGACCTCGTCCTGATCGGCCTCCTCATCGCATTCCCGATGCTCGGCCTGTATTTGCCAAGTCTCATGGCAAATTGAAGCGTTTCGCGGAAATGTTGTGACCGGTTTTCCGTTCCATCAACCTGGCCAGCCCGTCGAACAAGTTTCCGGAGCGGTAGATAAACGCGTTAAATCGAGAATCCAGAACCGAAAACCGACTCAACAAAACCCAGAACAGAACGTCTCTACCCGCGTCCGCAGCGCTGCACCCGCCACCCGCAACGAGACTGAATTGCGATAGCCTTGAAATGTGCTATCGCAGACGGCCATGCCTGTAATTCCGTTTTCTTCCGCCACGCTCATTACATTTGCGCTCGCATGGAGTGTTATCGTCGTCGTGCCCGGTCCAACGGTAACGATTATCGTTGCCAACAGCTTGCGCGCAGGGACACGGGCGGGCCTGATGACGGTTGCCGGAACGCAGGCCGCCGTTTCCACCATGGTTGTGCTGCTGGCATTCAGTCTGGAAACGATCGTTACCAGCTATGCTACAGTTCTTGTGTGGATCAAGTTCATTGGCGCCGCCTATCTGGTCTGGCTCGGCGTGAAACTTTGGCGTTCAAGCCTGCAGGACAGCAGCATCCTTAACCTTGAAGGCAGTAATGGATCAACCAGCGCTACCAGTCTTTGGCGATTCTTCTGGCAGGGCTTTGGAGTGCTCTGGTCCAACCCGAAGGCTTTTGTTTTCTTCGGCGCTTTTATCCCGCAATTCGTTGTAGCCGGTCCCAATACGACGCATCAGGTTCTTGTGCTCGGCCTCCTGGCAATGCTGATCGGGGCGCTGCTGGACGGCGCATACGCAATTCTGGCCGGGGGCGCGGGGAAGCTGTTGACCCGAAACCGCATCCGCTGGACCGAACGTGTCGCAGGAGGCTTCCTGATCGCCGGCGGCATCTGGCTTGCGCTCTCCCGCCAATTATAAATACCTTTAGTTGACCGGCGCTGCCGCCTGTACGCCAAACCCCGGCCACGCGGCAGGCGCAGAGGCAGCTTCCGCCGCTTCAACTCCGGGCAGACTATCGTCCCAGCGCAGGGCGATCATGCGCCGGTTGTTGAAATGCGCCGCTTCGTCGGACGCCAACCAGACAATGGGAGGCCCCATAACCGGAGGCTGAATGATTTTTGCACGATCCATTCGGGTATTGGCGGGCAACAAGCCGGTATTGGCCGGACCGCCCGGAACAAGAATGTTCAGCCGCACCGGGGTGTCCGCAAGCAGTCCTGCCAGGCTAGCACTGGCCGCCTCCAGCGCCGCCTTCGATTGTCCATAGGCCCAGACCGGCGGCGCAATCATGGTGTCAAACGATGTTGTCACATTGACGATGCGGCCCATGCCCCTGCCAATGAAATGCCGGGCAGCTGACTGTATCAGGATCAGCGGAGCGCGAACATTGACGTGGAACAGCTTCTCCCAGTCGGAGATCGCAACATCCCAGAATTTCGCCGCTGTACCGGAATAGTCCGGATCGACAGTTTGTTGGCCAATCCCGGCGTTGTTAACCAGCATGAACAGGTCACCGCACGTTTCAATCACGCGCCCGACAAGCGCTTCGCAATCGGCTTTGTCAGCAAGATCAACCTGTATCGGTACAATCCTTCCTGGCTGCGCTCCCGCGCGCGCCACCAATTCGTCCAGTGCCGGCGCACTGACATCGGCAGCAGCGACGACATGGCCCGCCGCGGCCAGCGCTACGGACATGGCTCCACCCAGGCCGCCACCTGCGCCGGTCACCAGAATGACTTTCTGTGCCATTTTGACCTCCCCAATTTGGTTGCATCACGGCATGTCGCAATACTAGCCACGGGCCTGCTCGCAAGCGCTGCATTCGTTGAACTCGTTACAGCTTATGTCTATCCTCACTGCAAACGCAATGCTGCCGCACCGGGTAACAGCAGCCAGCAACGGGGAGATATCGATGGATCTGGCAATCGCCGGAAAGAGTGCGCTGATCACCGGCGCCAGTCTCGGCATAGGCAAAGCCACGGCCGAGGAACTGGCGCACGAAGGCGTCAATCTTGCGCTCGTTGCGCGCAACAAGGACAGGCTCGATGCATTTGCTGACAGCTTGCGTGTACAGGGCGGACCACAAATAGTTGCAATCAGTGCCGACCTCTACAATTCCGCCGATGTCACCCGCGCGATCGCAGACGCGAATGCGGCGCTCGGCCAGATAGACATTCTCATCAATAATGCCGCCTCGACGCCCGCTGGCGGCCTCGGCGATCTGGCGGACGACGTCTGGCAAAAATCCTTTGACCTGAAGCTGATGGGTTATGCACGGTGCGCCCGCGCATTGTTGCCGGGTATGTACGAACGAAAATGGGGACGCGTCGTCAACGTCGTCGGACTCGGCGCCTACCAGGCCAATCCACGATACGTTGCCGGCGGGGCGATCAATGCGGCCTGCCTTGCGCTGACAAAGTCGCTGGCAAAGGAAGCTGCCCAACACCAGGTCTCCGTTAACGCGGTCAACCCGGCTCCGGTGGATACGCCGCGCTGGCGCCAGTTGCTGGAGCAACGCGCCAAACTGTCGGGCCGGCCTGTTGAGGAGGAGGAGAAAATATCGGTCAGCGGCGTTCCCATGGGCCGTCCGGCTAGGGCCGATGAAGTCGCCTCGCTGATCGTTTATCTCTGCTCACAGCAGGCAGGATATATTAGCGGCGCATTGATCAACATAGACGGTGCGTCGAGTTTCGGATTTTAGGCCTGTATGCAGGTTTGGATACCAGCAGCGTAAACTCAACGCCTTGCGGCAAGCGTCAGGTCCAATCCTTTCATCAATGCATAAACAGCCCTGCAAGAGGGAACAGCTTCTCCCAATCGGTCCGCCAACTCGATAACGCAGCCCAGGATACCATCGGTCTCCAGCCGCCTGCCATTCTCCAGGTCCGCCAGCATCGATGTGCGGAAATCACCAAGGACCTCGGTAACCTTGATCCGCTCATCGACGCTCATCGGCAAGGCAAGACCAATCTGCCGGCCGAGCACGTCGAACTCCTCCATCATCGACACAATCAACGCACGCGTTTGCGGCAATTCATGCATCGGTTTCGTCGTCATCTGGGTAAGCGCGCTGATCGGGTTGACGCTCATGTTGCCCCAAAGCTTCGCCCATATTTCCGTGCGGATATTGTCGACAACCGGCGCCGATACACCGCCCGCCTCGCACAGCCGCGCCAATTCTTTCGCTATAACGCTTTCCGATCCATCCGGCTCACCGATGATGAAGCGGTCGATCTTCGCGATACGGATCACCCCCGGCTCTATGGCCGCGGCGGACCCGTGCACAACCGTCCCGAGCGGCGAGATTCCTCCGAGTGCTGTGCGGGCGCGATTGCCAGGGTCTATCGATGCCAGGTTGCGATTCGCAAACGGCGCCTCAATACCGTCAAGAAACCAATACGGCATTCCGTTGACAACGGCGCTGAAGCGCGGCCGGTTGCCGTAAGCGGCATGCAGCGCGGCAGCAATGGCCGGAACATCCTGCGCCTTGACGCATGCGAGGATAACATCCTGCGACGGAAGACCGGACTTGCCGTCCCATACCGGCAGGGAAAAGCTCTCGCTGCGTTCGCCGTCAATCACTGTCAGCCCGTCTTCGCGCAGCCGGTCCGCCGTCCGCCCGCGCGCATATAACGTGACGTCAGCACCGCCACGCGCCAATGTGCCGGCCAGCCAACCGCCAATTCCACCAATTCCGGCAACGAGAACCTTCATCGCTTACCAATCTGTTCAGGCGATCAAAACAGGTAGCTCTTGTCCTTGCGATCGATCTGCCGCACCAGCGCATTGAATACATCGGCGCCGCCGCCATACGAGGCGTCATATTGCAGGGAAATCCGTGAGCATTGATCGAGAACATCTTGCGACAGCGCAATCAGTTGGTCATTGAGCCCCTGCGATGCAACTTGAATTTCACAGGCGCGCTGCATCGTCCACAATGTGACGAACGCCTGTGCTACCGTGGGGCCCCAGGATAACAACCCGTGATTGCGTAGTACGACCGCGGGCTTGTCACCGATACTTGCAAGCATCCGCGGACCTTCATCCGGATTGACAGTGATACCCTCGAAGTCGTGGTACGCAAGCCGCCCGTTCAATTGCGCTGAATAGAAGTTCGTCATCGAGATTCCGCCCTTCGTGCACGCGACAGCGAGGCCTGCAGTTGTGTGCGTATGCATCACGCAATGCGCATCAGCGATATTGGCATGGATCATGGTGTGCGGGGTGACGCCAGCGGGGTTAACCGGGTAATTCGTTTCCGACAGGATGTTTCCGTCCAGATCCATCTTCACCAGATTTGAGGCTGTTACTTCGGAATAATGCAACCCAAACGGATTGATGAGAATGTGACGTTCTTCACCGGGAATTCGCAAGGTAATATGGTTATAGATCATCTCGGTCCATCCAAGATGATCAAATATGCGATAGCATGCCGCCAGTTGAACGCGGGTGTGCCATTCTTCTCGTGAAATGTTTTCCAGCCTGCATTCGCCATAATCAATCTTGATTTCCATTCCCATGGATCAAACCTCCATTGAAAACATCAGATGACAGCACTTGTCGCCGCCGCAGTCCGCCTGTCCTTGTCGCTGGCCTGAAAGTGCACCGGTTCCGAATGCAAAATCGTGATCAATTGTTCCAGCTCGGACGCCAGCGCATCCAGTTTCTCCGGACCGATCGCCGCTGCAAGCGATGAATAGATTTGCTCGGATTCCTGCGACATTTTTTGAAAAAGTGCGCGGCCACCGGGACTTAACACAACAATCACCTTGCGCCCATCGCCAGCCTTGCGTGAACGCTTCAAAAGCCCTTGCCCGGCAAGGTCGCGCAATATCCGCGACAGGCTCGGCATCAGCAGGCATACCCGCCGCGCCAGGCTGCCGGCATCGAGCGGCCCATATTCCGCCAGTGCACGCAAAACACGCCATTGCTGCTCCGT
>CAZTMN010000015.1:0-53209 GCA_964615275.1 uncultured Beijerinckia sp.
GATGTCGAAATGCTCCTTCGGCTCGAAATCGAATGCCGGCTTGTCGCCGACGACCCGCACTTGCGCGTTGTCGTCTTCGTCCGCCCCTTCCGGCACATCGTCCAACGGCGTGTTGGGAATTTCCGACAGGGCCTCGTTCAGTGCGGCGATTGCCGTCTTTTCGTCCGCCTCGATGGCTCCCATTGTGTCTTTCAGGGTAGCCACCTCGGCCTTCAGCGCATCGGCTTTTTCCTTGTCGCCCGATTTCATCGCCGCGCCGATTTCCTTCGAGGCCGCGTTACGGCGCTCCTGCGCCGCCTGCGATCTGGCGATTGCCGCCCGCCGCTCATCATCCAGCGCCAGCAGTAGCGCGGCGAGCGGCTCCAGCCCGCGGCGGCGGCGGCCCTCGTCGAAGGCTTGCGGGCTGTCGCGTATCAGGCGAATGTCATGCATCGGTCGGATCTCAATATCGGATGGCGCGAGCCAGGCGCGGCCAGAACAGAACACAGGCGAGCCCAGCCATTACCAGTGAACCGCCGGTCAGTTCAATCACGCCAATCCGCTCACCCAGAAAAACCGCACCCGCCACCAGGCCCACCAAAGGCACCAGCAGCGCGAACGGTGCGACGCTGGCCGCCGGGTAACGGCTGAGCAAATGGCTCCACATTCCAAAGCAAAACAGGGTCGCAGGCCAGGCAAGGATCGCAACCACCAGCGCGATACTCCAGGTTGGCGGCGCAAGCGCGACAAAACCCGCCTCGCCCTCCAGCATCCAGGACAGCAGCACCAGCGGCGCCGGGGATACGAGCGAGGACCAGACAATGAACGACAGCATATCAATACGTCCCGCCGACTTGCCAATCACGTTCGCCGCGCCCCAGCAGAAGGCTCCCGCCAGCACCAGAATAAACGGCAGAAAGACAACGTCGCCGGCCTTTTCCTGCCCGATCAGCGCAACGCCGCAAAACGCGATCAAAGTCCCGGCGACCTGGTGCGCGAGCGGCTTCTCGCGGAACACGATGACCGTCAAGCCGATAGTGAAGAAAACCTGCGTTTGCACCACGATGGCTGTCAGGCCGACTGAAATCTCCATCGCCAGGGCGGTAAACACGAAGCCGAATTGCCCCAGCCCCAATACCAGCCCGTAGGCGATCACGATGACCGGGCGCGTTTTCGGCGGCGGAATGAAAAACACCGCCGGGACGGCGGTAAAGAAAAACCGCAGCGCCGTCAGCATCAGCGGCGGCAATTCGCTGACACCCTGTTTGACGGCCAGGAAAGCCAGTCCCCAGATGAACGCAATAAGAAGCGCAAGAAGCTGATCACGCAAGGACATGGCGAACTACCGCCCACACCGCATTTTACGGAACTGTGGAAAGGGGCCCTTGCCACAGCTGGCGCAAAAACCCGGTTGAATCGAAACTGCCCGCGTATGTAACGCGGGCAGTAAAGTGTTGAAAGCTGGGATCAGCCCGCCGGCTCCCCGGCGCCGGACTTGTCCGCAGGGCTCTGGCCGTCGGCAGCCTCTTCGGCACGTGCTTCCTCGCGGCCCTTCTCGATCAGTTTCACCGAATAGATCGATGCCTCGTAGAGCAGGATCGCCGGAACAGCGAGCGCGAACTGGCTGAATACATCCGGCGGGGTCAGAACCGCCGCCACGACGAAAGACAGGAAGATCGCGATCCGGCGTTTCGACCTCAGGAAGGCCGAATCGACCACGCCTATTTTTCCAAGCAGCGTCAACACCACCGGAAGCTGAAAGACGATCCCGAACGCGAATATCAGCGTCATGATGAGCGACAGATATTCACTGACGCGCGGCAGCAGTTCGATCTGTGCCTTGCCGGCGCCCGAGTCCTGCTGCATCGACAGGAAAAAACTCAGAAGCTGCGGCATCACCAGATAGTAGACCATCAGCGCGCCAAGCAGAAAGAACACCGGCGTTGCGACCAGGTAAGGCGCAAAGGCAGACTTCTCATGCTTGTAGAGTCCCGGTGCAACAAACGCGTAGATTTGCGCGAAGATCACCGGGCAGGACGCAAAGGCGGCCGCGAACATGGCAACCTTGATCTGGGTGAAGAAGAACTCCTGCGGCGCGGTGTAAATCAGCTTCGCATCGGGGCCGGCCGCATTGGTGAACGGCACAACAAGGATGTTGTAGATATCCTTGGCGAAGAAGAAGAACACGATGAACATGATCAGGAAGGCAACCACCGCTTTGACCAAACGCGAACGCAATTCGATCAAATGCGAGATCAAAGGCGCCTTCGAGTTTTCGATATCGGATTCGGTCATGGCGGGAGTTAGCCCTCCGTAGCAGATGGTTTGCCGCCGCTGGATGCGGCCGTGGCGGAATCGGCCGGTTTGGTATTGCCGGCATTGACCGGCAGGCGTTTTGCCGGTGTTGCCGGGCGCGGTGTTGAAGGTTCGCGCACGATCGCATTGTCCCTGGACGGGCCAGGTTTTACAGGCGCGGACCTTGCGGATTTGGCCGCGTCAGCCTCGCCCGTCGGTGCGGAACCGGTTTGCGCGGGTGGGGATGCATCCGCATCTGAAAAGTCGACGAGCGCATCATCCGGGTCGTTGCCGTAGTCGGGGTTATGCACCTCTGGCGCGGAGCCCTCGATAGCCTCGCGCATTTCACGTTCGGTATCGGAAAGCGGGTCGTAGTCCATATCGATCCTGGACTCGTCGGCAAGCTTGCCGACCTCGGTTTTGAGCTCCTGGATTTCAGACGATTCCACCGCGGTATTGAGCTGCTCCTGGAATTCGCTGGCCATCCGGCGCACCTTGCCCACCATCTGGCCAATCTGCCGAAGCAGGCCAGGCAGCTCGCGCGGACCAATCACGATCAGTGCGACGAGTGCGATGATTAGAAATTCAGTCGCGCTAAAGTCGAACATGAGTTTGTTTCATCCGTAACGGGAAGATTCGCACCAGAGACAGCTGGCGAAACTGCGGCGCAAGCTGCGCCTGTCTTAAAAAGTTGCGAAGACGAATATTGCGCCATCGTTCCGTGTCGGACCCTGATCTCGGGGTTGCACGGTCACCCGTACCGTCTCTGCAGGGCAGTTCCTTGCGGAATTGGTTGCTGCCCGCAGATTTCGGGAGGGGATATATACAGCGGGCCATTGGCCCACCTTCCGGCACTCGGCCGGCATCACAGGCTGCGATCAGCCGGTCTTCTGGCCTTCCTTCGCAGGCTGTTCGTCAGCCACTTTCGCGGTGGCCTGCTGCTCAATCGTCTTGGGTTCGGCATCCGCGACGGGCTTTTCTTCCTCGTCCTGCATGCCTTTCTTGAACGATTTGATACCCTTGGCGACGTCGCCCATGATATCGGAAATCTTGCCTTTGCCACCGAACAGCAGCAATGCGATGGCGCCGACCACCAGCCAGTGCCAAATAGACATAGTGCCAGTAAAAATCTCCTCTCGAAGCGTCCGGGGGTCTTCCCCGTCCTGTCACGAACGAAAGTATGGGACTGGAGCGGCAAAAACAAGGAGACAAAAAAGGGGACTTAGTGCGTCGAGCAAATTGTCAAACGCTGGTTTTCTGCCCCGGCCGGTAGTGTTTCCGCCTGTATTGAGGTGTCCGGAAAGATTTCGAGCGTCCAGGCCTGTTCGAATTACTGCCGTTCTGACAACTCCCCAACGTACTGGAATCGATCAGGTTTCCAGTGATTCTGCAAAAACGCTCCGCGATCCAGCGCGATTGGCGGGCAACTTCGATACTCTGTGATCCCCAAGCTACGTAAGCCACCCGTCAGCGACATGGCGTTGGTGCTCGCCGCCTTCGCGTAAACTGCCGGGATCGTTAACGTGGCCGCGTGTTCGGTAGTGCCTGCCAGGCAAACACGCTAAGCTCTTGCGCACCGAAAGGAAACGCCGATGACGCACGATCCATCAGGACTGCGCTCCAACTTCGAACCGGGAACTTCGCGCTGGGCGGTCCGGCGGGCGCAATGGAAAGCATTGGGCATCAGCGACGCGGACATGCTGAAACCGAAGATCGCGGTGGTCAACACGTCCTCGGAACTGGCCATCTGTTTTTCCCACCTCGACGGCATTGCAGCGGAGGCGAAAAAGGCGATCCGGGCTGCGGGCGGACTGCCGTTTGAAATTCGCACGGCCGCGCCTTCCGATTTCATCATCTCGGCTGGCCGCGCCGGTACTTACATCCTGCCGACGCGGGACCTGATAGCCAACGACATAGAGGTCCAGGTGGAAGGGCCGCAACTCGATGGCATGCTGCTTCTTACGTCTTGCGACAAGACCGTTCCGGGACAGCTGATGGCTGCCGCGCGGCTGAACATCCCCTCGCTCATGGTAATCTGCGGCTACCAATCGTCTGGGCATATCGGCAACGAGCATGTCGATATCGAAGAAGTGTTCCTGCATGCTGGATACCACACGCAAGGGACGATCAGTTTTGAACGCCTGAAGGAAATGACCGATGTTGCAATCGGCTCACCTGGTGTCTGTTCCGGTATGGGAACCGCCAATTCCATGCATTCGGTCACCGAAGGGCTTGGCATGTGCCTGCCGGGAGCCGCACCTGTTGCAGCAAATTCGGAGCGGATGTGGGAGCATGTACGGGCAAGCGGTGCGCGCATCGTCGACATGGTTTGGGAGAATTTGCGACCGCGCCAGATCATGACGGAAGGCGCGTTCCGCAACGCCGCGCGGGTCGATCTTGCGCAGGCCGGTTCGATCAATTGCGTAAAGCACTTGCAGGCGACGGCACTTGAGGCCGGCCTTGATATCGACCTTTATGAAATATTCGACAAGGAAGGCGATAAGACACCGGTCCTCACGGCCGTTCGCCCGATTGGCCCTCTCTCAATCGAGGAATTCGAAGCTGCAGGCGGCGCTGGCGGCGTGATGAAGCGGCTCGGATCAATGCTCGATCTCGATGCGCTGACCGTTACCGGCAAGCGCGTCGGGGATAATCTCCAGGCGCTGGAGATTCGCAATGACGACGTGATCCGGCCGCTCGGCAATCCGTGGGGCAATGAAGCAGCGATCGTTCTGGTCAAGGGTTCGCTGGCGCCGGACACCGGCATCGTAAAAGTCGGCCTGCGTACGCCCGATCGCAAATTGCAGTTCAAGGGCCCCGCCTGCGTATTCGATCACCCTGCCGATGCGGAGGCGGGCATCAAGTCGGGCAGAATAAAAAGGGGCGACGTGGTCGTATTGCGCCGACAGGGCGTTATCGGCGGTCCGGGCATGGGCGGTGCATCGCGCTTCGTATTCGCGCTTGAAGGCGCGGGCTTCGGCGCCGACGTGACCGATGGCCAATTGTCCGGCCTCGTCAACAAGGGTTTGGTCGTCGGCGAAGTGCAGCCCGAATGAGCCGAAGGGGGGCCAATCGCGCTGGTTCGGGACGGCAACATCATCGATATCGATGTAACAAGGAAGTCCATCGAGCTGCTGGTGGATGCAGCGGAACTGGAAAAGCGCAGGGCGGCATTCGAACCTCCTGCCCTGACACAGGATTCGGGCTGGCTGTCGATTTATCAGCGCACGGCGTTGCCGCTTTCCAAGGGAGCATCGCTCATTCCAAAGGCGCGACAGCCGTAACAAGCGCTGGCTAACCCTTGCCTTCGTCCGAGGCCGCATCCGGCATTTCCGGCGCACCATCGGCGCTGTCTTCGCCCGGTGCAGATTCCGCGCGCGGCTCTTCCAGTCCATCCGGCTCCTGCACGGCGTCACCGGTCATTTCGGTTGGCTGAATCGCGCCATCATCTTCGTCGCCATGCTCCCCGATATCGAACAGGTCCACCTCGTCCTCGAGCGGATCCTCGTCCTCGGTCAATTCCGGATTGTCGTTCGGTGTTGGAACCCCGAATCCGGGCGGCAACCGGCCGTCGAACAGGCCCGCGCCCTTCAGTTCATCAAGTCCCGGCAGGTCGGAAATATTTTCGAGCCCGAAATGCAGCAGAAATTCCTCCGTCGTCCCGTAGGTAACCGGTCGTCCCGGGCTCTTGCGGCGGCCGCGCAACCGGACCCATCCGGTTTCCAGCAATACGTCCAGCGTGCCCTTGGAAATCGCCACGCCCCGTATTTCTTCGATGTCGGCGCGGGTCACGGGTTGATGATAGGCGCAGATTGCCAGTGTCTCCAGCGCCGCGCGAGACAATTTCTTTTGCTGCGTCGTTTCCCTCGACAAAAGCCAGCCCAGGTCCGCGGCCGTCCGGAACGTCCACTTCTTGGCGACCCGCACCAGGTTGAACCCGCGGCCGGAATATTGCCCACGCAATTCCTGCATGACCTGTTCAAGGTCCAGGCCCTCTGGAATGTGCTTGGCGAGTTCCGCCTCCTCAACCGGTGTTGCAGAGGCGAAAACCAGCGCTTCGGCAATCCGCAGGGCCTCCATCATCGAGTCCACAGCAGGCGCCCCGGATTCAGTTCCGTCTTCTATGGTTTCCTCGTTCAAATTCAGCGCCGCCTCACCCAAGTTCTGTTCCTTTCGAACCGAAATTCCATCTGTCCTGCTATCAGACCTGTTCCATATTCGATTGCGTGCCGTTGCTTTCATCCGGAGGCTGGTTTGCCTTGACCCAGATCGGCGCATAGGCATTGTCCTGGCGGAGCGTTATTCGCCCTTCACGTACCAGTTCCAGAGACGCAACGAAGCCGGAAGCCCGCACGGTCTTGCGCATTTGCGGGCTGATCGCATAGTCGAGCAAATATTGATCCAGGACGGTCCATTCCAGCGCCGTTCCGGCCAGCCGCTCGAGCGCTTCACGTGCTTCCGTCAGTGTCCAGATCACCCGCTTTTTCAGCACGACGCGCGACAGCGCCTGGGTCTGGCGTTGCTGCGAATAGGCATTGAGCAGTTCAAACAGGCTGGCATTGTACTGGGCGTTCTTGACGACCGAAATGCCCTCCGGCTGCCCGCGCAGAAACATTTCGCGCCCTACCCGCGGCCGGTTCATGAGCTTGTCGGCTGCCGCCCGGATCGCTTCCAGCAGCCGTAGCCGTTCCGCCAGAGCCGCCGCCAAATCCGCCGCCGCCGGCTCTTCGCCTTCCGGCGCGGCCGGCAGCAGCAGCCGCGACTTGAGGTAGGCCAGCCAGGCCGCCATCACCAGGTAATCGGCAGCCAGCTCGAGGCGCATTTGGCGCGCAGTTTCAATAAACTCCAGATATTGTTCCGCCAGCGCCAAAACGGAAATCTTCGCCAAATCAACCTTCTGGCGGCGCGCAAGCTCCAGCAGCAAATCCAGCGGGCCTTCGTAGCCGTCGACATCGACAAGAAATGCCGGTTCGGCTTCACCGCGATCTACTTCCAGCGTCTCGTCGAATGACAGTTCCGCCAACGCGAATCACTCCGGTTAACAAGGCTTCACGCCTTCACGCGCCGGAATGTGATCGCTCTAGGCTCCAATCGCAAGTCCCGCGTCCAGTCTTGCCGACGCTTCCACAGAATCTAGCGCCTCTGCCGGCCCCGATATCAGCGCCAGCGCGCGCTCGGCCCGGCTGGCCCGCACCCCGTCCAGCCAGGGGCTGGAGCTCGCGACCTCCGCCGCCTCCTTCAAATCACCACTGCAATGCAGCGCCAGATCCAGTCCAGCCGCGAACAAAGCCTCGGTTTTTTCCGAAAACGACCCGGAAAGCGCCTTCATGGACAGGTCATCGCTCATCAGCAGTCCATCGAAGCCAATTTCCCCGCGGATGATTTTATCGACAACCACGGGCGAAACCGTTGCTGGCCGGTCCGGGTCAACCGCCGAATAGATAACATGTGCGCTCATCGCCATCGGCGCGATCCCCGGTAACGCGGCAAGGACGCGAAACGGCAAAAAATCGCTGTTTCTCAGCGAATCAAGCGGTGCATCAACCCGCGGCAGTTCAAGGTGACTGTCTGAAGCCGCGCGCCCGTGTCCTGGAACATGCTTTATCACCGGCAGCACCCCGCCCCGGATAAGCCCCTCACAGGCCGCACGGCCCAGACTGGCGACAACGGCGGGCTCATTCGAGTAGGCCCGGTCTCCAACAATGTCGTGGCTACCGGGGCTTGGTACGTCCAGTACCGGAAGACAGTCCACGGTGATTCCCGCCTCAAGCAGGTCCCGGGCTATCAACCGCGCGCCCAAATGGACAAGCGCCCCCGGATCGGCGCCGGACAACGTGCTGCCGCTGACATAGGCAGCCGCCGGTGGATAAGCCCGCCAGACAGGCGGACCCATGCGCTGAACACGCCCGCCCTCCTGGTCTATTAGGACCGGCGCATCGGCGCGCCCGCACAATTCGCGAAACTGGCTGGTCAGACGGAGAAGCTGGCGACGCGCCTCAACGTTGCGTTTGAACAGGATAAGGCCCCACGGCCGGGCGTCCTTGATGAAAGCCCGCTCGTCAGCCGTCAATTCAATGCCAGCGCAGCCCATTGTGAAGGCGCGCGCAGAAACACTCATGTGATCTCAGCCTGCAAACAGGCCGGCGAAAGCGCCAATACACTTCCGCCGACCGGAGTTCCGCAATATTTCGAAGGCTAGTTGCGGGCTACGAAGCAACGCCCGCCTCGCGACTTGAGCCGCGAGCACATCCTGGATGCATCAGTCCTGCTGAGCCCCGTGACCCGTACGCGATAGACGGTCCTCGACTTGACGACGGCGCGATGGACAGACGGCGTACGGCCACCCAGCACAGAGCCGAAGCGCGTTTTCATCTTGCGCGCGACTGAGCGTGCCGCATTTTCGCTTCCAGGCGCCGCCAGCTGTACAACGTAACGCCCACCCGAACCGGCGCCCGCTGCAGCAGAGCGGGAACGCACCCGATTCAAATCAAGCGCTGCCGTGCGACCATCGGCGCTGCGATCTGCACCGCGGTTGTTGCGGGCCGGACGCCGCGCGACAGCAGCAGCAGGACGTGTAGCAGCAGCACGTGCGGTGGCCGGAACTCTCGGCTTGACCTTGCGCTGCGGCGCAGCAGCAACCGGGCGCGAGGTACGGCTGGACGCAGCCACCGGTTTCGCAGGAGCCAGTTTTGGGCGCGCAGCTGATCTGCCGGGCTTGGCCGCACTGATCGATGCAGTAGGATCAATCAACGTGCCATCGGGCCGAACCAACACTGTTCGCACCTTCCGGGGCTCAGGGAAATAACCGCCCGACCGGGTCCGCGACTTGATCTGCGGCTTTACCGTCTCCATTCGCCGCGTAAGGTTGCGATCGCTCAGATTGAGTTTCTTGCTGAGCTCTTCCTCTTTGATGCGCCGCGCCTTTTTTGGTTCAGCCGCGACTTGCGCAAGATCGATCGGCTGCTCGCCCGCGGTTACGACCTTGCTCTTTGCCGGTGCGGTTTGGCCGGGCTTGAGCACTGAAACCGTCCGCACAGCCTTGTTTGCTCCACCCTCCGGCTTGACTTTCAATACCTCGCCCGAAGCAGTGATTACAGGAACCTTGCCGCCGGTTTCTCCGCTACCCCAGAGCGCGAAAGATGCACCTATGCCGGCGAGAAGGACCACCACCGCGCTGCTGGTCAGGTACAGGGTCTTGCGCGAACGTCTGGGTTCGGTAGCTGGACCCATCGCAGCCGACCTGCCACCGGCCGCATCGGGGTCAGCTGGATGCAGGCCATCCGAGGGTTGCATCCCGAAGTCTTCCGGCCACGCGGGTGGTGCAGCCGGGGCCTTTGGCTCATGGGAACCGGACGCGTATTCTTCTTCGGCCGGTAGCGATCCGTAATCTTGCTGCGGCTCGAAGTCGTGGCTGCCATGAACTTCCGCGGCGGCGGGCACAGCCGGCACTGCGGCAGCAAAATCAGCAGTTTGCGATTCGATAGCGTAACCATTGGCCGCGGTGCGCTCTGCCACCAGGGCAGCAACACTGCGTTCGAATTCATCGACCGGATCATAAGCTTGCGGAACCGCCGCTCCGCGCAACGCCAGTCCGCCGGCTGAAGCGCCTATCTGTGCCGGGGCATCATACGCAGGCTGCAAGTCTTGCTGGTAATACTCCCCGGGCGATTGTCCGGCGATAGCCGGAACGCCGGGTTCGCGCATTTGCGCAGCAACCGACCGCAACATGTCCGGCGCTTCATCGGGATATTGTGGCGCAATTCCCTCATCTGCGGCCGAAACAGGCGGTTCAAGCGCCGGATACGCCGCTTCGTCCACACCGACACCTTCGGCAGCCGGGGCCGGCGGCCGCCGGGCAGCTGCGGGCTCGGAAATCTGAGATGCCGACAACTCTTCGTACGCGCCACCGGAATATTGCTGTACCGGCTCGGCCGGATGATAGGCGGTTGGCGCCGGAGGCCGCGAAACCGCGGCCGTCGCAGGGGAATTTTGCCCGGCAGGAGAGCCCGATAGCGCGCGCGCGGCCGCCGGATCTGCAAACAATGCAGCAAACGGATCGTCAGCTTGGCCCGCCTCATTGGACAGATCTGCCAGTCCTACCAGCGGGTCAGGGCCCGGTAGACGCGGCTGCGAGCCACGCATACGGGCTTCGAAATCTGCCATATCGAAGGATTGGGTATCGGCGCCCTGAACAGTTCTTGCTACGGACTCGTCCATAATCACCCTCAACACTTGCCGGCCTGGGTGGATGTGCCTGGTACGGGCGCACAACTTACTTTCAGACCGCCGCACAACTGTTCCGGCGGAATTGCAGACATGCGCCTGGCAAATCGAGCTCGCAGAACAGTTTAACGCATTTCTTCGGGGGCGCTAACTCCTAGTATACCAAGCCCCGACGCGAGAACCCGTGTTAAAGAAATCACCAATGCAACACGTGCTCTCGATAAATTTCGTATTTCTTGATTAATAAACCGTAATTGTGGCTGATCTTTTCCCCTGTTCCAGTGCGAATGAAATTGCGCCGCAAGTTCGTGCAGGTAAAAAGCCAGCCTGTGCGGCTCGTGGGCGCTGGCCGCTGCTCCGATCACCCGGGGGAATTGGGCAAGCTGGCGCATCAGCTCGATTTCGCCCGGATCGGCCAGCAGCGAAAGATCGGCTCCAGCGAGCCCGGCGGCAGAAAAATCTTCGCCCTGGAACGCCGCTTCGGCCTGACGCAACACCGATTTTGCCCTTGCGTGAGCATATTGGACATAAAATACCGGATTTTCACGCGATTGCTCAATGACCTTCGTCAAGTCGAAATCCAGCGGCGCATCGTTCTTGCGGAACAACATCATGAAACGGACGGCATCGACCCCGACTTCGTCCACGACTTCACGCAGCGTGACGAAATCGCCGGCGCGCTTCGACATTTTCACTTCCTGGCCGTCGCGAACAAGCTTGACCAATTGGCAAAGCTTGACGTCGAGCACCGCTTCGTCGCCCGACAGCGCCTTAACGGCCGCCGCCATGCGCTTGACGTAGCCGCCGTGGTCGGCGCCCCAAACGTCGATCAGCGTCCGAAAGCCCCTGTCGAGTTTCGATTTGTGATAGGCGATATCGGAAGCGAAATAGGTATAGGAGCCGTCCGATTTGAGCAGCGCCCGGTCGACATCGTCGCCAAAATCGCTCGACCGGAAAAGCGTTTGCTCGCGATCCTCCCAATCATCGGGCAATTGGCCCTTCGGCGGCGGCAACCTTCCCTCGTAGACCAGATTCCGGCCGCGCAGCCAGTCCACCGCTTCAGCGACCCGATCGGGGCCGCCATCGTCCCGCCCGGTCAGGGACCGTTCGGAGAAGAAAACATCAAAACGGATGTTCAGCGCCGCAAGATCGGCGCGGATCATCGCCATCATTGCATCAATGGCGGCGGCGCGAACCACGCCCAGCCATTCATCCTCCGGCTTGCCGGCAAGCGCATCGCCGAACCGGTCTTTAAGCGCTGTCCCGACCGCGACGAGATAATCGCCGGGATAAAGCCCGTCCGGGATCGCACCGATGTCCTCGCCAAGCGCCTCGCGGTAACGCAAAAAAGCCGACCGGGCCAGAACATCGACCTGTGCGCCGGCATCGTTGATGTAATATTCGCGCGTCACATCGTGGCCGGCAAACTCGAGCAGGCTGGCCAGCGCATCGCCAAACACCGCCCCGCGGCCGTGTCCGACATGCATCGGTCCAGTCGGATTGGCGGAGACATATTCGACATTGACCGGCGCGCTGTCAGACGCGACGGCCTTGCCAAATCCGACATCGGTCAGGGCCGAGCGTACAACGGCATGGTAGGATTTGCGCGTGAGGCGCAGGTTGATAAAGCCCGGCCCGGCAATTTCCGCCGACTCGACTTCTTCCAGTTCGCCAAGACACTCGGCGACAGCTTCCGCCAGCTTGCGAGGATTGCCGAAATGCTCTTTCGCCTCACGGGCGTAGACCATCGCCGCATTGACGGCCATATCGCCGTGCGACGGATCGCGTGGCGGCTCGACGACGAACCGTGACAGGTCAAGATCGCCGGGCAATTGGCCCGAGGCAACGAGATCCGAGAGAATACCGGCCACATGGCCCTGAAAAATGGTGAACAGATTCATGGCGCGCGGTATAGCGGCAGCAACCAAAAAAGCAAACCGCCGCTCCAGGTGAAGAATGCCGACACATTTACCACCGGGCCTGAGCCAGAACCGGCTTCCCGGCCGCCGCTTCGCCCGATCGTCAGGCGCTCGCCGACCCGGCAGCTTCGCCCGCGCCCTGCGGATTGACCTCGGTAACCGAACCCTTGGCCATGTCGTAGCGCAAAGTCGCCAATTGGGTCAGGTCGGTGCCGGTTACGCGAATGAAACGTGCCCCGTCCGGAAATGGATCGAATGGACGGCATGGGACGGGAAATAACCGGCCATGCCCGGCTCCAACCGGTACTTGCGCGCAACCTTGAGTTCGGCCTCCCCTGCCTTTGAACCGTCGTCCTTGCGGTCATATTCGGTCATGTCGGTCCAGCCGACGGCCTGGCCATAGACCGCCCATGACGCCCCGTGGTCATGGGGCGGCGATGTCCGGCCCGCATCCTGGATATGCGCAAGCAGCATGAAATCGGTGTCGGGATCACGGTACAGGGTGTGGGTTCCGACCTCGGCGCCCGGACCGCAATGTTCGTTCAGAAAGTCTTCGTTCTTCAGCAGTTTTTCCAGATATCCGCGCACCGCATCAAGGTCGGCCTTGCCGCGATATCCCTCAATGGCGCTCTTGCAATCCCTGCAGAAATCTTCAACGTCGTAGGCCATTATATCCTCCGGCTGTTACAGGCCACCAATCTAGCAGATCTTTGGCCCATTGCCTTGTTTTTTCCTCAAGCACGGAGCCCGGAGCGGAAAACGGCGTCCGAATTTGACCAGACGGCTTTTCCTGGCGGCGCGCGGCGCGCTAAAAGGTCGGTAATCGGACAATTTGAAACCCCGGAGCTTCCCCGCGTGTCTGCATCCAGCAATTCGAACGGCCTGCGCGCCATAATCGTCGGTGGCGGTATGGGCGGCCTCGCGGCAGCCAACGCTTTGAGCCAACGCGGCATAAAGGTGAGCGTATATGAGCAGGCGCCGGAGCTGGGCGAAGTCGGAGCCGGCATCACAATCTATCCCAACAGCCTCAAATTGCTGGAGCGCATGGGTTTCGGCGAGGCGATGGCCAAGGTCGGCGCACCGATCAAGCCAGGCTCCCACTATCGCCGCATGGACGGGTCCATCGTCGGAGACATCATCACCGAGGATTCCAGCGGCTGGAACGGCATGTACGGCATGCATCGCGCCGATATACTGGAGGCCTTTGCCGCCGCCCTGCCCGCTGGCGTCGTCCACACCGGACATCGCTGCTCGGGATTTTCGCAGGATGCCGACAAGGCGACGGTCACTTTCGACAACGGCCATACAGACAGCGCCGACCTGGTGATTGCGGCCGACGGCTTGCGCTCGGTGTTGCAGCCGCACGCGGTCGATCCCTCGCCGCCGGAATATGCCGGTTTCCGCGCCTATCGCGGCCTCGTCGAGCGCAGCAAACTCGATGAATGGCCCGATGGCACCCACCAGGTGTGGATGGGAGAAGGCAAGCATTTCATGGTCTACGGCGTGCGCCGCGGTGAATTGCTCAATTACGTCGGCTTCGTGCCAACCGACATCGAGACGATTGAATCCTGGTCCGCCGAGGGCGACCGCGATGAACTTGCTGCCTCGTTCGAAGGCTGGGACCCGTTGATCGGCAAGTTGCTCGACAAGGTCGATTATTGTTTCTGGTGGGGCCTTAACGACCGTCGCCCGCTGAACGGCTGGAGCAAGGGACGCCTGACGCTGCTCGGCGATGCGGCCCATCCGATGCTGCCGCATCTGGGACAAGGCGTGAACCAGGCGATCGAGGACGGCTATGCGCTCGCGCTGCTGCTCGACGGCCGCTCGGCTGCGGACGTGCCCGGCGTGCTGCGGGCATACGAAAAACTGCGCAAGCCGCGCACCGACATGGTGCAGACCGAAGCGCGCCTCAACGGCATGCGCTACGATTCCAAATACGATAATCTGGAAAAACGCGACAACGAAATCCGAAATATCGCGGAACTGCGGCTATCGCTGTATGATTATGATGTGGAGGATGCGGTGAGGGAGGTGGTCAAAACCGCGCACTGACCAGCGACAGAAACCGCTAGTTGTTGCCAATTGCCACTCACGCCGCCCCGGCGTAACCTCCCCGTAACAAGGAAACGCTTGAGACGAGGCCAGTCATGTCCCGCACCGACCGCATGCATGTAGGGGTGTTTTTCAAGAACACTGGCCACCACATCGCCGCATGGCGTCACCCGGACTCGCAATACGATGCCGGCATCAATATCGCCCATTACATTGAATGCGCGCAGGCCTCGGAAGCCGCCAGCATGGATTTTCTGTTTTTCGCCGACAGCGCCGCAGTGCGCGAGGCCGATATCGAACCGCTCAGCCGCTCCTCCCAATATACCGCCTATTTCGAGCCAACCACCCTGCTCGCTTCGCTGGCCATGCATACGAAGCATATTGGCCTCGTTGCGACCCAGACGTCCTCCTACAACGAGCCCTATAACCTGGCGCGCCGCATGGCCTCCCTCGATCACCTGTCCGGCGGGCGCGCCGGCTGGAATTGCGTGACATCGGGCAATCATGCCGAGGCCTACAATTTCGGCCGCGACGAGCATTACGAACACGACGAGCGCTACCGGATGGCGCATGAGTTCGTTGAAGTCGTCAAGGGCCTGTGGGATTCATGGGATGACGACGCTTTCGTCTACGACCGCGACGGCGGGCGTTTCTTCAGGCCCGACGGCCTGCACCGGCTGAACCACGAGGGCACCTATTTCAAGTCGCGCGGCCCCCTCAACGTGCCGCGGCCGCCGCAGGGCAATCCGGTGATCTTCCAGGCCGGGATTTCCGATGCCGGCAAGGAACTGGCTGCGGCCACCGCCGAGGGCGTATTTTCCGGCGAGCTGACGCTTGAGGGCTCGCAGCGGCATTACGCCAGCATCAAGCAGCGCATGGCCCGCTACAACCGCCCGCAGGATGCACTGCGCATCCTGCCCGGTCTCACCGCGATCATCGGCAAGACCCGGGCCGAGGCGCTGGAGCGCGAACGCGAACTGGCTGAACTTATCCACCCGGTCGTCGGACGAGAATATATCGGCACGCTGCTCGGCCTCGACCTCAGCGACTGCGACGTTGACGGCTACCTGCCCGACCGTCAGAGCAAAATCCGCGGCAATGCCGGCATCGCCATGAGCGTGAAGGCCCTCGCCGAGCGCGAAAACCTGACCATCCGCCAGCTCTACGAGCGCCTTGCCGGATCGCACGGCAAGCTGACCATGCGCGGTTCCTACATGGAAGTCGCCGATGAAATGCAGCATTGGTTCGAGGGCCGCGCCTGCGACGGTTTCATCTTCCAGCCCATGACCATGCCCGGCGACATGAATTACATCTACGAACTGCTGGTTCCGGAATTGCAGAACCGCGGCCTGATCCGTACCGGCTATGACGGCACAACATTGCGTGACAATCTCGAACTCAAACGCCCGGCAAGCCGCTATGCCGGACAAGAGGCCGACGTATCGCAATTGGCGAAACAGGGATTTTGAGGCAAAAGCTTCCCCACACCGCCACGCAAGCAGCCCGGGCCAGCATGACCGCAGTTTCGACCTCCGCAAAAGAACCGGCCTACCGCTGGGTAATCCTGCTTGTGTCCGCCGCCATCCTCGGCGCGGTTATGGGCCAGATGATCAATGGCATATCCGTTTATCTCGTTCCGCTGGAGAAAACCTTTGGCTGGAGCCGCGCCGATATATCCTTCATCAACACGATCGGCCTGATCGGCACCGCCATCGGCAGCCTTGCCATAGGGCCGATTGCCGGGCGCATCGGCATCAAGCGCGTTGCGCTGTTCGGAGTCGCCATGGCCGGAGCGACCATGCTGGCGGCCTCCCGCGCCGATGCGCTGTGGCAATTCTACCTGCTGTTCTTTTTCGCCGGCGCGTTCGGCGGCGGCGCGCTGTCGGCGCCGTTGATGGCGCTGGTCGGCA
This sequence comes from uncultured Beijerinckia sp., assembly GCA_964615275.1. Taxonomy (GTDB): domain Bacteria; phylum Pseudomonadota; class Alphaproteobacteria; order Rhizobiales; family Beijerinckiaceae; genus Terripilifer. The sequence continues at coordinate 16,379 of CAZTMN010000015.1, forward strand.
ATTGGTTCGTCGCAGGGGCCGGTTTTGCGATCGGCGTCGCCACCGCCGGACAGGCGCTCGGCCAGGGCATGATGCCGTTTACCGGTGCGCTGCTGATTGAATCCTTCGGCTGGCGCACTGCACTGGCGGCGCAAAGCCTGCTGATTCTCGTCGTGCTGTTGCCACTGACATTGCTGCTGCGCGACGCGCCGCGCGCCGCGATGCATCACAGCATTGCCGCCGAAGAAAATCCCTCCGGCCTGTCCAACCGGGTGGTGACAACCTGGCTGGCGGTAGCCGTTCTGCTTTGCTGCACCTGCATGTCGGTACCGCTCATCCACCTGGTGCCATTGATGCAATCCTGCGGCATCCCCGCGCCACAGGCCGGCGGCGTGCTGTTTGTCATGTTGATCGTGGCGATCGCCGGACGCGTCGCCTTCGGGCGGCTGGCCGATCTGATCGGCGCAATTCCCGCCTATCTGATCGCCTCCGGATGGCAGACAGTGATGGTGTTCGGATTTACCTATTTGGGCAAACTCGACACGTTCTTCATCTATGCGGCGATCTACGGCTTTGGTTATGCCGGCGTTATGACAGCGCTCCTGGTGACGGCGCGAAACCTGACCGATCCCCAACATCGTACAACCTCAATGGGTATCGTTGTCGCGGCAGGCCTTGCCGGGCATGGCCTCGGTGGCTGGCAGGGCGGCTTTTTCTTCGATGTTACGGGGCTTTACACCTGGTCCTACGCCAACGCGGCGCTGGCGGGGATTGCCAATCTTATTTTGATTAGCGGACTGTGGATTGCCGTGCGGATGAAACAAAAGACAGCCCTTGCAACAACCTGACAACAACTATCGTCTTTCTACTCCCCATACCTCTTCGGCTGCCCAGCATCGCCCATGGAGCGCCCGTGGATCATTTTGGCGACGCCGTGGCGCGCGGCGAAGTCCTGGCAATGGCTGCAAGGGATCGATGTTGAATAAAGGACCGCGCCGGCAAGACTCTTTTTGCCCCGGCATTTTTGCGCATCCCACATCGAAACGCGCTCGGCATGGGCGTCATCGTTATTGTCGAGCACAACACGGCTCGGGCCCCAGCCAATGATTTCATTGTCCATCACCAGCACCGCGCCATAGGGCTGGTCACCGGAGGCAATGGCTTTCGCCTTCATGGCGAACGCCGCCTTGATGAATTTCGCCGCATCGGCCTGAGCCGCGCCGGCCTGCCGGGCGAATGCGCCGCCAACCAGGCTTGCGCCTGCAAGGCTCAGAAACCCTCGTCTAGAACAGTCACACATGGCCCGCTCCTGTGAATCTGATAATCACCTGCTACAGGCCGCCCCTCCGAGCACGCAGAATTTCGCGCAATGCGGGTGATTTAATGGCACCGGCCTGGAGGCCTCCTTCAGGGTGCGCCCCAATTCGAATTGTTCGTCGTAGGCGAGCAGCGTGCAGGCGAGTACTGCGGGTGCATCTGCGCCCTTACGCTTGACCACCATGCGCGAGGACGCGCACATCACATCCGATGGAGACTTGCCGAGAATGCCCCAGCAGCTCTCGGTAATCTCCGGGACATCCGCCCGTTCATCCATTTCCGGGAACAACACGAGTTCGACCGGGTCCTGCGGGTCGAGCTTCACTCCAAGCTCCGACAGCATCCGCCCGTAACCGGCCCGGACGATCGGCTCGGCCTCGCCAGACAATTGCCGCCCGGCAATATGCAACGTGAAACCATTCTCCGCCAGCCAGCGAATGCCTTCGATCGCTGGCACCCAGGCCTTTGGCCCGCGTTCCATTTCGTGCAGGTCGCGGCTGTAATGATCGAGCGAGACACGCATCGTCAGTTGCGATCCGTATCGCGCCTGCAAATCAAGCAATCGCTTCCTGAAGCGCTGCATCGGCCGCATGGCGTTGGTCAGCATCATCAGGTCAAAACCACGCGCCAGCACGTCTTCCATGATTTCGGCTATGTGCGGGTTCATGAACGGTTCACCGCCAGTGATACCGATTGTCTTGACCGGCAGATTGTCCGCCGCGATTTCATCGAGGTAAAGCCGCACTTCCTCGGCGGTAATATACGCCAGCCGGTCGTTGCGCGGCGTCGATTCAATGTAACAGGAGACGCACGACAGGTTGCAAAGTGTCCCGGTATTGATCCAGAGCGTTTCAAGCTTCTCCAGCGCCACCAATGCACGACGCTCGCCTGTCGCCGTAACATGCGGATCGGTAAACTTGCCGGCTGCAACACCGAGCTTTTCTTCAAGGCGCGGCCAGGCGGCATCCTCCAGGGCCCCCGCCCTGAAACCGAGATTGCCCGGCCGAATTGCATTCCCGGCCGCCTTTGCCTCCTCCGCCGGCAGGGAATCGCATGACGGCCAAAGCCCGTCTTGCAACGCCTGTGCGTATTCTTCCGGCAGATGCGCATCACGCATGGCTCGTGCCGCGCCGGCGTGGTCATAGTCCAATGCACAATGCTCGATAGTCAGGCTGCGCGGCGCAGCGCCCGGCGACAGCACCGAATACCAGACCCGCGCCGTACCATCATTGGCCGGAAGGCCAAGCGCACCGGAGTTATGCCACAGCCGCCCGCCAATCACCTGGGTAAACGGCAGGCCACTGTGTCCGGCGATGATGCCGTCGCTGCCACAGGCATCGAGATCATGCAATTTTACCCGCTCTGGCGTTGAGGCGAAGACAAAGCGATTCACTTCGCCCACCGAGCCGTGGACGATCGTCAGCTTCAGCCCGTTGATTGCGATATCAAGCTGCTTCGGCAGCCCCTCCATCCAGCGCCGCTGATCGGCGCTCGTGTGTGCCGAGGCATGATCGAACCAGTTGCGGGACAGGACATCGCAGGCTGACCCCGGCGCATAACCGCAGCCGCAATCGGCTGCCTCCAGAGCCAGCTGCTCCTCGCAATTACCCGCTATCGCCGCAACACCCAATTCCCGGATCCGCTCGATGCAGGCGCTTGCATCGGCCCCGTAGGCTATGATGTCGCCGGTCGATACCATCTGCGACGGGCCGATACCCCTTGCACGGGCGGCAACCAGCAAGTCTTCCAGGGCCTGCAGGTTGGAATAGACCCCGCCAAATACCAGCACCGGGCCATTAAATCGCAACAAATCCGTCATGGCATTGTTTTAGCCGCTCTCCCGGCCAAGTACAGGCCGTGACGGCCAACTGACGGGAATTTGATCGATCGCCCGGGATCGGCGCACGATGAGGAATCGATTGGCGCTTGCTGAAACTCGTTATACACTCCAGCCACATACCTGTTTCCAGCACCTGCTAGTCGAGGAGGGCCATATGGCTGAGCCAAGAGTCAACGGATTACGCAGTATCGAATTGAACGTGTTCAACCTTGAGGAAAGCGCCGGATTTTACAAAAAGGTCTGGGGTCTTGATGAGGTCAAGCTTGACAAAGGCACGGCCTACCTGCGCGCGACCGGCCCGAACCACCATGTGGTCGCCTTGCACGAGAAGCCCCGCGCCGGGCTGCAAACCATCAATTTTTCTGCTGCCGACCGCGCCACGGTCGACGGATTGCACGCGAAAGTCACGGCGATCGGCGCGCAGGTTCATTCGGCTCCGTGCGAACTGCCCGCCGAAGCCGGCGGTGGCTATGGATTTGAGGTTTCATCGCCGGAAGGCCAGCACATCCGTATCTCCTCCGATGTCGTAGAGCATGGCGACGTCACCGAAGACGACGCCCGCCCCACCTGCCTTAACCATGTGGTCATCAACGCCGCGAGCTTGCCCACGCAGATGGAGTTTTACTGTGACGTGTTGGGCTTCAAACTGTCGGACAACAACGGCCACATGAGCTTCATCCGCTGCTCGACAAATCACCACTCCATTGCGCTGGCGCAATCGCAAGGTGCTTCCCTCAACCATGCGGCTTTCGAAATGAAGGATTTTGTTGGCCTGATGCAGGGTGTCGGGCGCGTGCGGCTCGCCGATTACGAAGTCGGCTGGGGCATCGGACGCCACTCCGGACCTGGGCGCAATATTTTCTCCTATTTCGTCGACCCGAACGGTTTCGCCATCGAATACACAACCGAGGTCGAACAGGTCGACGACAGCTACGAGGTCCACTACGGCGATTACTGGCAGGCCCAGCCGCTGCGGCCCTGCTCGTGGGCCGGCGCCAAGACCGTTCCGACCAAATGGATGGCCGAAGCCATGAATGGCATAACCATCGAGCAGCGTAATGCGTCCTGCGACGACGTCATTTCCAACAAGATGGCCAGTTGATGGCGCAGTTCGAAAAACCTCCGGAAATCAACGCTGACGGCAAGCCGCGCAGCACGATTTCCGGCACGGTCTACTACATCATCTTCTGGGAACCGACGGACAAGTCGGGCGATCGAGGCGCCGTCCATCCCGATCACATTGCCAGCGTCAAGGCGCTTGAAAAGGATGGCCGCCTGCTGCAGGCCGGGCCTTTCCTCGGCGACGACGGCAAGCCCAATGGCTACGGCATGTTCATCCTGCGGGTTGGCTCGGCCGACGAAGCCCACGCCATTGCGCAATCCGATCCCTATTATGCCAATGGTTATCGCACCTATCGCCTGCAACCGTGGCGGCGCAGCGAAGGGTCTTTGACCTTGCGCGTCAACATTGCCGAAGGCAGCGTAACGCTGGACTGAAATGAGCACCAGTATTGGCGCGATTACCGGTATTGTCTTCGAAGCCATCGACAACGCGCACCAGATCGAACCGATCACGGCCGACCACCCCGATTTCAGCGAGGCTGACGCCTACGCCGTGACCGCTGGCTTACGCGCCAAGCGTTCCGCCCGCAGCGAGAAATCCGTTGGCCGCAAGATCGGTTTCACCAATCGCACAATCTGGGAGGAATACGGCGTCTACGCGCCAATCTGGGGCGATGTATACGACAGCACGGTATATCATACCGCCGACGATGCCAGCGGCACACTTTCACTGGCCGGCCTCTGCGAACCGCGCATCGAACCGGAAATCGTGTTCGGCGTGGGCGCGGGCATCCGCGAAGACATGGACGACGGCGAACTCATCGCCGCGCTGGACTGGGTCGCCCACGGCTTCGAGATCGTCCAGTCGATATATCCGGACTGGCAATTTCAGATTGCCGACACCATCGCCTGCGGCGCCCTGCATGGCCGCATGATCGTGGGGCCGAAAACCGGGATATCGGACTGGCAGCCGGCGGATTTGGCAAGAGACCTTGCGGAGTTCACGATCGAATTGTCCTGCAACGGCGAGCATGTCGATACCGGCGCCGGCGCAAATGTGCTCGACTCCCCGCTCAATGCGCTGCGCCATCTGGCGGCGGTTCTGGACGATGATCCCTATAATTCCCCGGTCGCTGCGGGCGAAATCATCACGACAGGCACCCTGACCCGCGCCTTTCCCGTTTCAGCGGGAGAGCGCTGGACGACACAACTTAGCGGTCTTGAGTTGCCGGGACTGAACGTCGCCTTTTCCTGAATTCCGCCTCAGGCTGTCAGTCCCTCCATGAGCTTGCGATAGGCGCCGATCAGGCCGGGCACGCGTTGCGGTTCCGTGCGCCCCCAACCGCATTCGGTGGAAATCCCGAAACTGCTCACAGCCCGGCAGGCGGCTTCGACCCGCGCCTTGTCGCCATCTGTATCGTTGTGATGGATCAGACCGAGATAGAGCTCGCATCCCTCCGACAACGTCAACTGCTTCAACGGCGCGAAATAGGCATCGTCGGTCCGGTCCGGAGGAACCGGCAAATGCAGGAAATTCATTGACCGCGTCAAGTCCGGCAAAAAGCTCTCGACCATCTCGACCATGATGCCGGTGTCCTTCGGCATCGCCAGGTGCGCATCTGCGGGCGAGCCGTAGCAAAGATGATATCCCATATCGACGTCCGCCGGCACAGCATTGCCGATCCGCGCCAGTTCCGCTGCAATCTGCTGCTTGTAAGTGTCCGGCCGGTGCCCGTATGGCGGATAATCCTCGTAGATCAGAACTTCCTGGCAAATGTCCCACTGAATGGAAAGGTCCTGATGGGGTATGCCGTCAACGATCGCCTTCAGGTCTCCCAGCAGCGAAGGCTCATAGATTGCAATGAAATCGTCGATCGAAGAGGGAGCGACGTGCTGATAGGCCGAGGAGATCGCGGTCGGCAGACAGACCTGGAATTTCACGCCTTCTGGTATTGCTCCCTCGTCGCGGAGTTTGCAGAATTCCTTGTAGGACGCCAGGGCAGCGGGAGCATAGCCGGTCTCGATCGTGACGGATTTCGGATCAACGCCGGCTTTCAAGCGGACATAGGGCGCACGGCGCATAACCCGGCCGTTCCACTCGGTAAGCACCATCTCGGGAATATCGGTCGCCAGTTCGAAGTCCGGATGCTCGATCAGCATTTCGCGCTGCCAGTAGATCCAGCGCCCGCGCTCGCCGGTCTCTCCGTCCGGCAGGCGCTTCAGCCACGGGCCAAGCTCTTGCGACAACGTGCGGAAAACCGTTTCCCCATCTGGCAACGCGACAGAACCGACCATATGAACATGATGAACGTCACACATTTACTCTGCTCCCGGGCGAAAATTGTTCGTTGCTCGAAGATAGAATGACGGCGACGCGCATGTCCACCCGGCACGCGCCAGGTCAATCCAGGCGCCGCTGGGCAGTGAAAGATCGCTCGTCGTTACCAGAGACCCCGGCAACGGGGATCAGGCGATCCTCGTTACCAGATCACCGATGCCTTCAACGCTCGCCTTGACGACATCGCCTGCCTTGAGGAACTCGCCGCGGCCATTGCCAACGCCATCAGGTGTACCAGTCATGATGATATCCCCCGGCCACAGCGTGATCTTGCTGGACAGGTCGGCAATCTGCTCGCGAATGTCGAAAATCATGTGTTTGGTATTGGAATCCTGTTTCATCGCACCGCTGACTTCGAGCTGCAATCCGAGATTCATCGGATCCTTGATGTCGCTCGCCGGTACTATCCAGGGGCCCATTGGGCACGAGCCGTCAAACGACTTGTGCGCGGTCCAATCGTAGCGGAACGCGGACGTCTCGGGCATGGCCGCGCGCAAACCGCGGTCGCGCGCCGACAAGTCGTTGGCGACCGTGTAACCGGCGATGTAACGATAGGCGTCCTTTTCGGCCACATCCTTGCACCGGCGTCCAATAATGACCGCAAGCTCCACTTCCCAGTCCAACTTCTTGGAATTGGCCGGCATTTTCACTGTCTGGTTTGGCGCTGTCACTGCCCGCGATGACTTGATGAAATGCCAGGACCGCAAGCCGAGATCATGCGGATCGGGAGGCGCCGCACGGCCGGAAGCCCGCGCCATCTCGGCGGCATGGTCGGCATAGTTGGAGCCCGCGCAATAGATCGCACCCGGCCGCGGGATCGGCGCGAGCAATTTCACCTTGCTCAATGGCTGTCCGCGCAAACCCTTCCGCGTCGTAAGCGCCGTCAGTCTCGCCTTCGCCTTGGTCCAGTCCATCAAGATTCCGTCGACGCTGACATCATTCTTGACGCGCGTCGCACGCGCTACGTCGATTACCCGTACGCCGATGATGATCGCAGCGCGCGGCCCTTCCGCGGAATTATAGGTTGCAAGTTTAAAACTCATGAAACACCCCCAACACTGAATTGATCTTGTACTCTCGTTTGTCGTTCGTATTCTTGCGCCCGGAACACAATTTCAGGCCTGCAGCCGCACCCCATCTTCCCGCAGCCGCACGAACCGGGCTTGCATTCGCGCGCTGTCGCCGTCAAAAATCACGACCAAATATGCGTCAGGTTTCAGGAAACAGGGTATTGCTGAAGATCGATAGTTGCGCATTGCCGCACCGCTGGCAAGCTCTTTTCGTTGCCGACCCTTACCTTGCCAGACAGTCGAAAAGCCCGCGCGCCACTCATTGCACTAACGCATCAAAAGTGCCAATGCACATCCATGGATAAACACGGACCAGATAACCCGGCCGGCGCAGAGGCTGGAGCCGCCGATGCCCCGCGAATTTCGTTTGTGTCGCTCGGGTGCCCGAAGGCGCTGGTTGACTCGGAGCGCATCGTTACCGCGCTTCGTTCGGAAGGTTACGAGCTTGCCCGTAATCACGACGGCGCCGACGCGATCATCGTAAATACCTGCGGATTTCTGGATTCAGCCAAGCAGGAATCTCTTGATGCGATTGGCGCAGCCTTGAACGCAAACGGTAAGGTCATCGTCACCGGTTGCATGGGCGCCAGCCCAGCAGAAATTCGCGCCACGCATCCCAACGTGTTCGCGGTTACCGGCCCACAGGCGTACGAAAGCGTCATGCAAGCGGTGCACGAGGCAGTCCCGCCCTTGCACGATCCATATGTCGATCTGGTGCCGCCACAAGGTATCAAGCTGACGCCGCGTCACTACGCCTATCTAAAAATTTCCGAGGGCTGCAACAATTCCTGCAGTTTTTGCATCATTCCCGATCTGCGCGGCAAGCTGGTTTCGCGTCCCGCGGCGGATGTCTTGCGGGAAGCGGAGAAACTTATCGCCGCCGGGGTCAAGGAACTGCTGGTGATCTCCCAGGATACGTCCGCATACGGGGTCGATACGCGTTACGCGCAAAGCCGCTGGCATGATCGCGATGTGCGCGCACGCTTCGCTGACCTTGCCCGGGAGCTGGGTTCGCTTGGCGTCTGGGTCCGCCTTCACTACGTGTATCCCTATCCCCATGTTGATGAGATCATCGAGTTGATGGCTGAGGGAACCGTCCTTCCCTATCTCGACATTCCCTTCCAGCACGCAAGCCCGAAGGTCCTCAAAGCCATGCGCCGGCCCGGTAACCAGGACAAAACGCTGGAGCGCATACAATCGTGGCGTGATGCATGTCCCGACCTGGCCATCCGTTCGACATTTATCGTCGGATTTCCCGGTGAAACCGAGGACGACTTCAACATGTTGCTGGACTGGATACAGCAAGCGAAACTGGATCGCGTCGGCGCATTCAAATACGAACCGGTCACCGGCGCTGCGGCAAATGACCTGGGCCTCGAAGCCGTTCCGCCGGAGGAACAGGAGCGCCGCTACAAGCGTTTCATGGGAACACAACAGGCGATCAGCGCGAGAAAACTGAAAAGCAAGATTGGCAAGCGCTTGCCGGTCATCATCGACGAACCGGGGCCTGGGTCCAGCAAGGGCCGTAGTATGGCCGACGCGCCGGAAATTGATGGCTCGGTTTACGTATCGTCACGCCGTCCCCTGCGCGCCGGTGACATCGTTCGTGTAAAAATCGATCATGCCGACGAGTATGACCTGCATGGACAGGCCACGTGAAACCCGGAATATAAACTCGCAACGTGTATAACTTTGGAGAAGAAGAACCCGACCGAGGACTAACTCTTGGCCGGGCTTCAGCAGGTGGCTTCTGCAAAATGCGAGACGGGAGGAATCTCTGAGCAGAGCAATTAGAACCTAACATGGTTGAGTCAAATCATGGTTGCATATTTGTCACAACCACGTCGCAATTCTCCATTCGGCGCCTGCTGTGCAGCCGAATTGACGTCTGTTCCATTCAACAATCACGCGATAGCGGAGAAATACTGCGAATGTTGGCGTCAATTTTGCGTTTTTGATTCGCCAGAGAAATGGCGACGCGACCGGCTAATATTAAGGTAGCAATATGGTTGTTCCCGTTGTCGTCCTGTTTTGCAACGCCGTATGAGCCTTGACAGCTTCTTCTAACGGAAACGTCTGGTTGATCGGCACATTCACGCTGCCCTGGGCAACAACCGCGAACAGGTCGGCAGCCATAGCGTCAAGCGATTCCCGGTCCGACGCGTATGTAAATAGCGTTGGCCGGGTGCAAAACAGCGATCCCTTTTGTGACAGCAGATTGATGTCGAAACTGGTAATCGGTCCCGATGCCGAACCGAACGATGCAAACATGCCCAGCGGGCGTATGCAATCGAGTGAAGCCGGGAAAGTCGCCTGCCCCACGCCGTCGTAAACGACATCGCATTTGCGCCCGCCGGTAATTTCGCCCACACGCGCGACAAAGTCCTCCTTCGAATAGTCGATCACGTGATCGCACCCGGCGTTTTTCGCAAGTTCAATCTTCGACTGGGATCCGACGGTACCGATAACCGCAGCGCCCAGCGCCTTCGCCCATTGGCAAAGGATCAGCCCAACGCCGCCAGCGGCCGCGTGCATCAGGACAATATCGCCGTCCTTGACCGGGAAAGTTTGGCGCAACAGATATTGCGCCGTCAGACCCTTCAGCATCATCGCGGCGCCGGTTTCATAGGAGATCGAATCCGGCAATTTCACCAGCGTATCCGGCTTTATCAGGCGCTCTTCGCAATAAGAACCAATGGCGGAGCAATAGGCGACCCTGTCCCCGGCGCTGAATTCGCTTACGCCTTCCCCAACTGCAATAACGTCTCCGGCTGCTTCGTTGCCCGGTGTAAACGGCAGCGGTTGCTTGTAAAGACCGTTGCGAAAATACACGTCGATGAAATTCAGCCCGATCGCGCGGTGGCGCAATTTGACTTCACCGGGACCAGGATCGCCGATCTCAACGTCTTCATATTGCATAACCTCCGGCCCACCGGTTTCGTGAATACGAATACTCTTGCTCATGGAGAACTCCCGCCCGCGATTTGAATTTCGATGTTTCGTATGCGCGCCGCGGCAAGCTGACGTCAATAGCCGTCATCCCGCGCCCAAATCGAATCCCGCGCAAGCGGCAACAGGATGAAATACACCACTGCCGCCAGCATCACGAACCGCGCGAGCGCTGCATCGCCGAATTGCCGGTACACCAGCCACACCGCGCTGACACCCCACAAAACCGTGACGAGTATGGTCAGGAACCGGAATTGCCTGACCCGCACGGGGTGAACGAAGGCGATCGGTACAAACATGGCGATGATCCCAAGCACGCAAACACAGGCAACGATCCACCCCGGCATCGGAAACACGAAAAGATACAGCGCGATGACATTCCACAGACCCGGAAATCCGCGAAACCAGCTATCGTTGGTTTTCATACGCCGGTCGGCGAAATACAGCGCCGACGCACTTGCGGCCAGCGGCAGCAATATCATGCTCGCTAGGCCGGACATCATGCCGCTGTTCCACACCGCAGCCAGCGGAACGATCACATAGGTCAAATAATCGACCACGGCGTCAAGCATGTCGCCATCGACATGGGGCACGACACGGCGAATATCGAGGCGGCGCGCCAGCGTGCCGTCAATCCCGTCGATCAGCAACGCGAGCGCGAGCCAGCCGAACATCGCCGGATAGGCGCCGGCGATTGCGCGCTCCAGCGCCAGCAGGCCGGCGAAGGCCCCCGCGGCGGTGAAAAAGTGGACTGACAGCGCCCCCCACTTCAAATCCTTGCTCCCGTTGCTCCGTCCACCGCGTAATCTCCGCATCGAACCGGGGCAGCTTACCACGCCGGAGGCTGCGCCGCAGCCCGTTCCGGGCCATCCATGGCGCAGCGGCGGCAAATTGCCCCTCGCCAGCGACAGGGTAGCGCCCTATCATCCGGCGATGGAGAAATTTGCCGAAATCGCGGTTGTGGGGCCCGGCGCGGCCGGATTGAGTGCCGCTATCGGGCTCGCCCAATCAGGCTATCAGGTGACGCTGGCAGGCCCCGCCGATACACGCCCTGGCACGCGCACGGTCGCCTTGTTCGAGGGCTCGCTGCGATTTCTCGGCTCTCTCGGCCTGCGCGACGAAGTCGAGGCTGCCGGCCAGCCGCTGGCGGTCATGCGGATAGCCGACGACATTGTTTCGCCCTTCCGGCGCGCGCCGGTGTCATTCAAGGCCAGTGAAATCGGTGTCGAGGCCTTCGGCTATAATATTGAGAATTCGGTACTGGTGTCGCTACTGCTGAAGAAGGCGGTTTCCCTGCAAAACCTGACCTATACCGGGCAATTGGTGCAGGACTATGCCTTCGCTCCGGATCATGTCCGAATGGGTCTCGCGGACGGAACGGCGATCCGGGCAAAACTGCTGGTCGCGGCTGACGGCGCAACCTCGCGCGCGCGCAAGGCGGCCGGTATCAAGGCGCAAACCTGGTCCTACGGCCAAACCGCAATCACCGCCTTCCTGGGCCATGAATTCGACCACGAAAACGTTTCCCTCGAATATCATACCCGTCAGGGCCCATGCACATTCGTGCCGCTGCCGAAGCAGGAAGGCGCCAGGTTTGCCTCGAGCCTGGTCTGGCTCATGAGCCATCGCGAAGCCCAGCGCCGCACCGCGTTGCCCGTTACAGAGCTGGAAGAGGAAATTACCGACGCGAGCCATTTCACCCTCGGTGAATTAAGACTGCTGCGTCCGATCAATACCTACCCGATACGCGGGCTCGCAGCGCGGCGCATCACCGGGGACCGTGTCGCGCTCGCAGGTGAATCGGCGCACGTTCTGCCGCCGATTGGGGCCCAGGGTCTCAACCTCGGCTTTCGCGACGCAGCGCATTTGTGCGAGGTCCTGTGCGATGCGCCGGGTAGCGTCGTTGACGACCCGGGCAGCCCCGAACTGCTCGAGGCCTATGCCTCCAGACGCCAGCTGGACGTCGCAAGCCGTACCTTTGGCGTTGATCTGCTCAATCGGGCGCTGCTCAATCATTTGCCGCACATGGATTTCTTGCGCGGCATCGGTATTTCGGCCCTCGCCGGCATCGGCCCCCTGCGGCGGCGCATAATGCAGGAGGGAATGTCGCCGCAGGCCGGAGCGCCAATGGTGATGCGCAACCGGACCCGGCAGCGGCGCAGGCGGACGGAACCGGCCTGATCCCCTGCCCGTAATTGCGCTTCTTCCCGCTTGACTTGAGGCTGCAATGCCGCCCTATGGCCCGCAGACAATCAAACGGCCGCCAGCGTTTGCCAATATCCAGCCCCAGCCGCAGGGTCCGGTGCGCCATATTCTGCGAGTTGCCGGCCAGAAATCTCAGGGTTATTCCTCATACGCAAATGCACCGCCTGCTACAAAACCTGAAAATTCACCTGGAATACGCTGGGTTTCGCACAGTCGCCGCCATTGTCCGGCTGTTGCCCGTGGGAGTTGCATCCAACGCCTCTGCCTGGGTCTGGCGCCAGGTCGCCCCCTTTACGCCGCGCCACAAACGCGCTCTTGCAGCAATAGGCGGAGCATTCCCGGACAAGGACCAGGCCTGGCGCAGAGCGCGAATCCACGAAATGTGGGACAATCTGGGTCGGGTGTTTGCAGAATCCTTCCATCTGGAGCGCATCATTGCCGAAGACCGCGTGGTCTACGATTACGATCCGGAAATACCCGCGCTGGTGGGCGAGACGCCACGATTCGTGGCCACCGCACCGCACCTGGGTAACTGGGAGACCGGAGCGACTGTCGGCCCGGAGCTGGGAGCCGCGGTATGCGGCATTTATCAGCGCGTCCACAACCCGTTGATCAACGAATACATCCATTCCTTGCGTTTGCCGCTGTATCAAGCCGGGCTGTTTGCGAAGCGCGCCGATGCTGGCCGCAAGGTCATTGGCGCCATGCGCGCCGGCGCCTCACTCGTCACGATGGGGGATTTGCGGGACTGGGGCGGTCCATCGGTGCCGTTTTTCGGCAAGCCGGCGCCATCCAACACCTTTCCAGCACTGATGGCGCGCATGTTCAATGCGCCCCTGTTGGCCGGGGTCGTCGTGAGGGCCCCGGAGGGCAACGACAAGGTACGGTTTCGCGTAACTGTTGTTCCCATTCCCGTGCCTCGAACCAGCGACCGGGACGCCGATGTCCTTGCCGCAACTGCGGCGTTGCAGCAGCAATTCGAAGCCTTTGTCCGTGAACATCCCGGACAATGGATGTGGGCGCACCGGCGTTGGGGCTGATAAGCGCCGTCCGGGGTGCTACAAGCGATATGTCAAATGCCTTACCGATTCTGCCAGCGAATTTGCCGGGCCGGCGAAGCAAGGATAACAGGCCGTGATTATCGCAACCTGGAATATCAATTCGATCCGCCAGCGCCTCGAGCATCTGACCGGCTATTTGCGTGACGTTGCTCCCGATGTTCTGTGCCTTCAGGAAATCAAGTGCCAGGACAAGGATTTTCCCACATCCGCCATTGAGGACTGCGGATACAATGTCGCGGTCCACGGCCAGAAAACATTCAATGGCGTTGCGATCCTGTCCAAATCGCCCCTCGAAGATATCCAGACCGGCCTGCCTGGCGACGATACCGACGACCAGGCCCGCTATCTTGAAGCCAGCATTGCGGCCGGCACCAGGATGTTGCGTGTTGCCTCCATATACCTGCCGAACGGCAATCCGCCCGATACCGACAAGTACACATACAAGCTCGCATGGATGGAGCGGCTGATCGCGCGCGCAAGGCAATTGCTGGCGAACGAAGACCCATTGGTACTGGCCGGCGACTACAACGTCATTCCCGAAGCAAAAGACGCACGCAATCCCTCCGAATGGACCGTGGACGCCCTGCACCTGCCGCAAACGCTCGCGCAATTCGCCCGGCTGCGCAATCTCGGCCTGACCGAGGCGTTGCGCGCAACGACGGACGCAGGCGGGCTCTACACGTTCTGGGATTATCAGGCCGGCGCATGGCAAAAGAACAACGGAATCCGGATCGACCATCACCTGCTTTCACCGCAGGCCGCGGACCGCCTGAAATCAGTCACCATCGACAAGGACATGCGGGCAGCGGCGAAACCGTCCGACCACGTGCCCATCCGAATCGAGCTCGAATTCTAGGCCGGCGCCATGACAATCGGTGAGGTCCCATGACTGCGCCAGCGCCCCGGCAGCTCGCGCCGCAACGGAACAAGGCCGGTTCGAATGCGCCGCGCTCCGCCTTGCGCCGCTGGCTGGGAGGGACTTTCTGGACGCTTGTTCCGCTTGTCGCCGGACTTTACATCGCATCGGGCCTGTTCAATTCGCGCGTAGCGGACCGTCTGCAGAATATCGTATTCGATCAATACCAGCGCTGGCATCCGCGGCCCTGGAATCCCAACGGCCCGGTCAGGGTGATCCTGATTGACGATCATTCGATTGCCAAACACGGGCAATGGCCCTGGCCACGGGAGACGTTCGCCAAATTGATCGACCGGCTTAACGCCGCGGGTGCAGCTGTTATTGCTTTCGACATGGTGTTTGCCGAGCAGGACCGGCTGGCGCGTTCGGCCATATTGAAACGGCTGCCGGATGTGCCGGAACGCAAGGCACTTGAAAAAGCGCTCCAGGACAAGGGCATGCTCGACGAAACGGGTATGCAGAAATCGATTGCGAAGGCCCGTGTCGTACTCGGTTACGTGCTTACCCCGACCGGCAATGCGCAAACAATCCCGGTCAAATGGGGCGTTGCGACTGCGGGTGATGACCCAAGGCCGTTCCTGCCATCATATTCCCGCGCGCTGGCTCCGCTGGCTCCGATCGCCAGGGCGGCCAAAGGCATCGGGTCGTTCAACATGGCGACGGACCAGGACCTGCTGGTGCGCCGCGTGCCGATGTTCTTTCACCTGGGAACAGGAAAAACTGGTCCGATTGTTCCGTCCTTGAGTGCGGAAGCGCTGCGCGTGGCGCAAGGCGCCGGCACTTACATCCTGAAATCCTCCAATGCGTCCGGCGAATCCGGATTCGGTGAAAAAACCGGCGTGATCGCGGCGAAAATTGGCGCATTCGAAGTCGCGACCGGCAAGGACGGCACCGTCCGGGTTCACTACTCGGGAACTCAGAAAGCGCGTCACATCCCGGCCTGGAAAATTCTGGATGGATCGTTCAACCCGAAACAGATCGAGGGCCGGATCATCCTGGTGGGTTCAGGCGCTTCGGCGCTTGCCGATTTTCGCGCCACGCCACTGGAGCAGTCGGTGGCCGGCGTCGACGCCCATGCCGAGGTCATCGAGCAGATTGTCGCCGGTGTGAAACTCACCCGGCCCGATTACGCCAGGGGCCTGGAATTATGGGCGATGTTGCTAGGCGCGTTGCTGCTGCTTTTCCTGATTGCAAGAACCCGCGCATTGACCGCCGGCCTGTGCACGCTGGCGCTGACGGCCTTCGCGGGCGCGGCAAGCTGGCTGGCGTTCCGATACGCCGGACACCTGTTCGACCCGTTATTGCCCGGCGCCACCTGGCTGGCTACTGGCGCAATTGGCCTCGCCGGAGCCTACTGGCGCACCGAACGGGAAAAGCAATTCGTCCGGACAGCCTTCTCCCGGTACCTGTCCCCCGCAGTCGTCGAACGCATTGCCGGCGATCCTACGCAATTATCCCTCGGCGGCGAAACCCGCGAAGTGACGATTTTGTTTTCCGACGTTCGGGCATTCACCACCAGGTCTGAAAGCCTTGATGCCGAGGGCGTCGTGAATTTCCTCAACGCCGTACACACGCCCTTTACCGGCAGGGTGCTCGCAGAACAGGGAACGATCGACAAATACATCGGCGACGGGTTGATGGCGTTCTGGAACGCCCCACTCCAGGTCGCCGGCCATGCCAATCACGCCTGCGCGGCCGCGCTTGCCATGCTTGACAGCGTACCGGAAATCGACGCGAAGCTCGCCGGCGATGCGGCAGCGCGCGGCCAGGCACACATGCCCCTGCGGATCGGTATTGGCCTGAACACCGGAGAAGTGTTTGTCGGAAACATGGGATCGGATCAAAGGTTCGACTATTCCATCGTCGGCGATCCGGTAAATGTTGCGGCGCGACTGGAAACCTCAACCAAGGAATTCGCCGTCCCGATCCTCGTCTCGCAATCGACCCGGGATCAGGCCAGCGATTATGTATTTGTTGACCTGGGATCTGCAGGCCTGAAGGGAAAGACCACCGAAACAAGCGTCTTCGCGCTCCACGGCCACAAGAAAGATGCCGGCGCTGATTTCGACGCGTTTCTTGAATTGCACGCAAAGGTGATCACGGCTGCCGGAGAAAACCGCAACGGGCTCGGTGCGGCGATCGAAGCGGCACGCGTGCATCCCGAGGCAAAGCCTTATCTTACGTTCTACAGCTTGCTGGAGAACGCCGGTTCGCTGAACTGAGGAGATGCCAAACTCAGCGTCCGCGGGCCCGCCGGCGCAGATGGTTGGTCAATTCAACCCGCGCCATTTCGCGATCAAGGCGGCCAGCCGAGGAAATCGCCCGGCGGTGCAGATTTCCAACCCACCTGTATTCGCGACCCTTGCCGGCCAGTTCGCTTGCCAGCGTCAGATACATCAGCCCCTTGGCGCGCCGGCGTGGCACTCCATCATCGCCAACGAACAACAGGTTGCCCAGCACTGCCATCGCTTCGATATGGTTCTTCTGGGCCGCGTAGCGAAGCCAGGGTACAGCCCGGCGCGGATTGCGATCGGTGCCGGCGCCGTCAAGATACATTCTCGCCAGGTTGTACTGCGCATCCGCATTGCCGAACACGGTTGAAGCATAATGAAACAATTGCAGGGCGCGCTGCAGGTTCCGCGGTACGCCGGATTTCGGAATGCCGTTACGGCTGTAGGCGCCGACAGCGACAAAGGCGCTGGCGACGATCGACCTTTGTCCGGGGCGAAGCTGATCTTCCCTGTAGTCACGAATAATACGGGCAAAATAGCGATACGCGGCGAGGTCGTTCTTCTTTACACCTTCACCCTGTGCGTACATCCGGCCAAGCTTCCAGCGCGCCAGCGGCTCCCCGCCATTGGCCGCGTACTTCAGCGCCGGGATGGATTTTGCAACATCGCCCCTGCGATAGGTCTCGATTCCGCTACGCAGCGCCGCGCGTGGATCGCTGAATAATTTCAGCGGCGCCGCCACATCCGCACGCGCACGTGCCTTGGGGTCGAGAGCAAGCGCCGGCGCAGCAAGCAAAACCATGCCCGCCAAAATTCCGGACGCTGCAACGCAAACCTGTTTTCGCATCAACTCGTCAAACATCAGCATACACATGGGTTTCGCTGGACGCACCCGGATGGGTTACCGCGCCGTCGCGCGCGCATCCTACCGTTTGCGCATATTTCCAGATCGCGCCCGAGGTGAATTCGTTATCTCGCGGCTGCCACTCCTTGCGGCGCGCCTCGAGTTCCTCGCCACTCAGTTCCACACTCAATATCCCGTCGATCGCATCCAGGACGATCATGTCGCCATCCTTCAGCAAGCCGATCGGCCCGCCGACCGCGGCCTCCGGTCCGACATGACCGACGCAAAATCCGCGCGTCGCGCCGGAGAACCGGCCATCGGTGATCAATGCGACCTTGCTGCCCATCCCCTGCCCGTACAGGGCCGCGGTCGTCGCCAGCATTTCACGCATGCCGGGACCGCCCTTTGGTCCCTCGTACCGAATAACCAGCACGTCGCCTTCCTTGTAGTCGCGGCGCGACACGGCCTCGAATGCCTTTTCCTCGGTATCGAAAACCCGCGCCGGACCGCGGAAACGCTGGGCTTCAAGCGGCATGCCCGCAACTTTCACGATTGCACCTTCTGGCGCGAGATTGCCTTTCAGTCCAACTACGCCGCCGGTCGGTGTAATCGGCTTGTTGGCCGGATAGACCACGTCCTGATGGTCGTTCCATTTAACTTTATCCATATTTTCGGCAATTGTACGGCCGGTAACGGTCAAACAATCGCCATGAAGGAAGCCGTGATCGAGCAAAGTCTTCATCATCAGCGGGATACCGCCAACTTCAAACATGTCCTTGGCGACATATTTTCCGCCCGGCTTCAGATCCGCGATGTATGGCGTGCGGTGGAAAATTTCGGCGACGTCGAACAGGTCGAACTTGATGCCGCATTCGTGCGCAAGCGCCGGCAAATGCAGGGCCGCATTGGTTGAACCGCCCGATGCCGCAACAACCGTCGCGGCATTCTCAAATGCCTTGCGGGTCAGGATATCGCGCGGACGGATATTGCGGGCGATCAATTCCATGACCATTTCACCGGCGGTCATGCAAAACTTGTCACGAATTTCGTAGGGCGCAGGCGCTCCCGCCGAATACGGCAACGCCAGGCCGATCGCCTCCGATACCGTCGCCATCGTATTGGCGGTAAATTGCGCGCCGCAGGCCCCGGCCGAGGGACATGCAACCATTTCCAGTTCGTCAAGGTCCTCATCGGTCATTTCACCGACCGAGTGTTTTCCAACCGCTTCAAAAAGATCCTGAACGGTGACCGGTTGGCCGCGGAACGTTCCCGGCAGGATCGAGCCGCCATAAATGAACACCGACGGGACGTTGAGGCGCGCCATCGACATCATCATTCCCGGTAGCGATTTATCGCATCCGGCAAGCCCGACCAGGGCATCATAACAGTGACCGCGCATGGTCAGTTCAACTGAATCGGCAATCACTTCTCGTGACACCAGCGAGGCTTTCATCCCCTGGTGCCCCATCGCAATACCGTCGGTCACGGTAATGGTGCAGAATTCGCGTGGCGTCCCGCCGGCAGCGGCGACGCCCTTCTTGACCGCCTGCGCCTGGCGCATCAGGGCAATATTGCAGGGAGCAGCCTCGTTCCACGCGGAGGCAACGCCGACCAGGGGTTGGTGAATCTGCTCGCGGGTCAGCCCCATTGCGTAAAGGTAAGAGCGATGTGGCGCCCGCGCCGGCCCTTCAGTCACATGCCGGCTGGGCAATTTATCCTTGTCGAATGCTTTCGTATCCATGAATTCCAACCAAAACGCACACGCTGCCAGAGGCGTGTCTCTTAAAACCCCCGGTTAGCCCTTCCAGGACCCTAACGGCGAAAGATTGCGCAATCGCAAACCGGGCTTCAGGACGGTTGCCGGACACACCTCTTGTGACTTCACCGGCAGGCCATCGCAGATAGGGCGTGGTTTATGGCACAAAAGCGGCGAGTTCGACGTCAAAACTCCATGCACGTGCATTGAGTTCACGACTGTTGCAAAGCTGCAACATTTTCGTGAGCGCCACCCGAAACCGGCGCACGGTATCCAGGCGCGCTACCGGCGGCCACAAGCAGCGCTTCCGGTACCGGCAGAAACAGCCAACAGGAAGACAGCCTCCAATCTGCCGATTGAAAACTACTAGACTACAAATTTTAGCTTATGCTACATTTTCCACAATGCACTAATTCTGATCGGCTTTGAACCGCCGAACAACAAGGCAGCGATAGACCGGCACGTGAAAGTCATCGCGGCCAAGGGACCCCGGGCTTGCAATGGATTTTTCTTCCCCCGCAGTACAATTGGCGCTGGCGATAACCGTGGGCGCCGGGCTGGCCACCGTCCTCGGCAGCCTGATGGTCATTTTCGCCCGGCAAACCAACACAAGGTTGCTGGCGTTCGGCCTGGCCTTCTCCGCCGGCGCCATGGTCTATGTTTCACTGGTCGAGATCTTTGTGAAGTCGACGCTGGCTCTGGAAAAGGCTGCCGGGCCGAAGGCAGGCTACGCCTGGGCGACTGCCTTCTTCTTCGTTGGCGTCATCCTGTTGGTCTTGCTGGACCGGTTCGTGCCCAACCCCCATCCCGGCATGGCCGAGGACGATGTACGCAGCCGGGCCCAGGATATAGCTAGTGGCGGCCCGCTGGCGCAGCAGGAGGCGCATTCGACACACCCGGGGCCGGACGCGCGTGCTTCGGCCGCCGACCGCAAGCTGGTCGCCCGTGTCGGGCTGCTTGCCGCGCTGGCGATCACGGCCCACAATCTGCCGGAGGGGCTGGCCACGTTCTTCGCCACCCTCGACAATCCGGTGATCGGCGCTCCGTTGGCCTTCGCCATCGCGATCCACAATATCCCGGAAGGCGTTTCGATCGCGGTGCCGGTCTATTATGCGACCGGCTCCCGGACCAAGGCCGTACTGGCGACCGTGGCGTCCGGTCTTGCCGAACCGCTCGGCGCAATCGTCGGCTATGTCGTTTTGGCGAGCTATCTGACCGACTTCGTCTTTGGCGCGGTCTTTGGCGTGATCGCTGGCGCCATGGTGTTTCTGGCAATGGACGAACTGCTGCCCGCGGCGCGCAATTACGCCAAGGGCCATGAAACCGTTTACGGCATCGTGATCGGCATGGCCGCGATGGCGCTAAGTCTCGTACTGTTCAAATAGACGTACGCCACACGCACATCAGTTCACGCTGCTTCGCCGAATACGGCAAACCCCATCCCGCAACCGGTGCCGGCAAGCGAGCGATACATCGGCTCGTAACTTGACCATGCAGGATCAAGGTGTTCCGAAGCCCCGGCCATCACGATCCAGTTGAGAATTTCGGAACTGCCCGCCCCCAACCGGTTCATCGGGATTTCTGACAGCGAATCCCCGTCGTGGCTCAGCACGGCGTCCAGCACCATCCGGTCCAGTTCTTCATCGACTGTGAAATGGGTCAATCCGCCCGACGCGACAACGCCGATGCGCATGTCGCTATCCCAATCTTCCACGGCCCGCCTGATCTCCTGGCCCAGCCGGTAGCATCGGCGCGGTCACGGCTGATTGGGCGGAAAATATGTGTTCAGCGCAACCGGCACGATCGGAACGATATTGCGCCGCATCAGACGCCGGTGAACGAACCCGAAGGCGTGGCCCTCCCCGCGCTCAAACCGCAACTTCTTTGCCTCGCTTATATCGAAGTCATTCTCGATAAGATGATCGATCAGGTGCCGCGCCAGTCCGGAGGCCACCGGGTATTCTTTCAACCCGGCATGTTCATGGTAAATCGAGCGGGCCTTCTTCCAGTATTCCGGCGCGTCCCGCGGTAGATCCAGCACGTTGTTCTGGATCGTTTCGCCCCAGTAGATCAGCATCGCCGGCATGTTGTCGTCGTGGTATTGCTCGCGCTGGTCATCGCCGACAATGATCAGGGCATCAAGCTTTGCTGCCTCGATATCACTCTCGATCCGGTCCATGTTTGCCTGACATTGGCCAACCCTGCGTTCCAGGACATCCAGGGTGATTTCTGCATCCAGGCCGGGCGGCGCCTGCTCAAGCAGTTGCGCAAATGAGCTTGGGTTCCCGTTGCGGTCCACAAGCCTGCGCGGCCAGTGCTCGATTCCGACGTCGACCTCAGCGTGAAGCAATTTTTCATCAGCGCTGGAATTGAGCGCCGGGCTATGTGATGATCCTGCTGCGAATACCAGTGCGGCCATTGTCGTTTCCTGCAAATCTGCCGTTGCTCCTTGCCGCGTCACATGGCGCCAGGAGGTCCGGATCAAATGGTCAAAGCGTCTCGGCCCCGTAAGTAGTCTCTGTGTCCATCCTTTGCGCTACCCGGTCCGCGCGCGGATCCACCTCTCGTCGCTCAGCGCCGCCAATGCGCACCCAGCAAAATATGCAGGCAAATTCCAGAGCGAAAATACTGCACCGATCGTCAGCTTTCCCGCAAGGCTGTCCCGGAAAGCGTTCAACCAGTCAAAATCCAGCAGACGTGAAAACTCCACGCCTGTGCAAACGAGGCATGCGGCAAGCAACACCGTTACCCAACCGCTTCGGGCCAAGACAAATGCAACCAGCAAGTAGATCAACGCTGCCCAGAGCGCCGAACCGCCATATTTCCAAGTAAACCAGGGAAGACCCGGAATGGCAAAGCGCCATATCAATCCCGCCACCACGACACCAGCGGCACACGCGGCCAGAAACGCCCTGCGACTACGACCTCGCTGGAGCCGTTCCATTATCCCGCCGCTCCTTCCGGTTGTGAAAAACCGTCAGCCCAGCCGCACGAGCGCCGCCCGCAACTTTCCGACCCGCGCCATCAGCTCTTCCCGCCGGGTACGGTTTTCTTCAACGACATCCTCGGGCGCTTTGGCCAGAAACTGCTCATTATTGAGTTTGGCGTCGATCTTCCGGACGTCGCCCTCGTCCTTGCCGATCTCTTTGGCCAGCCGGGCTTTCTCGGCGGTAAGATCGACGACACCGGTCAGCGGGATGGCGATTGTGGTCTGGCGCACGATCATCTGGGCCGACTCAGGCGGCGGATTGCTGGCAAACGAAATTTCGGACAACCGTGCCAGACGGGAAATCATGTCTTTCCATTTTTCGGTCCAGCCCTGGACCTGATCTGCCGCGGCGACCAGAACCACCGGAACCTGCGCTCCGCCAGGCACGCTCATTTCGGCGCGAACCGAGCGAATTTCAGAAACCAGATCAACAATGAAACCGACCTCCGCTTCGGACGCAGCATCTTCCATGCCGGACAGCTCGGGCCAGGGCGCCAGTGCCAGGATCGTCTCCCGCGCCGGGCCGTCAACGCCCTTGATTGCCCATAATTCCTCCGTAATGAACGGCATGAACGGGTGCAACAGCTTGCAGACTTCATCGATGACATAGGCTGTCATGGCCTGCGTTTCGTCCTTTGCCGGACTGTCATCGCCCTGCAATACCGGCTTGGTCAATTCGACATACCAGTCGCAGAAAATATGCCAGACGAAACGATAGGCCGCATTGGCAGCGTCGTTGAAGCGGTACGCCTCAATGGCGGCGCTGGTCTCGGCCACGGTACGCGCCAGTTCACCCGCGATCCATTTATTGAGGGTTTCCTGCACGGCCCTGGGATCGAAACCGGCAACGCGCGCGCAGCCATTCATCTCGGCAAATCGCGATGCGTTCCACAACTTGGTGGCGAAGCTGCGATACCCTTCGACCCGGCTTGTCGCCAGCTTGATGTCACGTCCCTGCGCCGCCATCGCCGCCAGCGTAAAGCGCAATGCATCCGCCCCGTACTGGTCGATCAACGCCAGCGGATCGATCACGTTGCCTTTCGACTTCGACATTTTTGCGCCCTTCTCGTCCCGGACGAGCGCGTGAATGTAGATGTCGTGGAACGGAATTTCCTTGCGAAAATAAAGTCCCATCATCATCATCCGGGCGACCCAGAAGAAGATGATGTCAAAGCCGGTAACCAATACGCTGGTCGGGTAATAGCGCTTGAGCGCCGGATCGCTTTCATCCGGCCAGCCCATCGTCGAAAACGGCCACAACGCCGAGGAAAACCAGGTGTCGAGAACATCCTCATCGCGGGTCAGAGCAACACGCGATCCATAATAGCGTTGCGCTTCACCAAGTGCGAGGTTCTCGGTTTCGGCGACAAAGACTTCGCCATCCGGCCCGTACCAGGCCGGAATCTGGTGGCCCCACCACAGTTGGCGCGAAATACACCACGGCTGAATGTTCTCCAGCCAGTCGAAATAGGTCTTCTCCCAGTTTTTCGGAATGAACTTCGTGCGTCCGTCGCGCACGGCCGCCAGGGCTTCTTTCGCCAGCTCCTTGGCGTCGACGTACCATTGATCGGTCAGATAGGGTTCAACAACGCTGTTCGACCGGTCTCCGTGGGGCACAGTGTGCGGGTTGATTTCGATCTTTTCCAAAAGGCCGGCATCAAACATCGCCACGACCACGGCCTTGCGCGCCGCAAAACGGTCCATCCCACGAAACGCTTCCGGCACGTTTTCATTCAGGGCCGCGTGGTCGTCGAAAATGTTGATCGGCTCGGCCAGTTCCTCCGCATGACGCTTTCCGACTTCGAAGTCATTGAAGTCGTGGGCCGGAGTGATCTTCACCGCGCCCGTGCCCTTCTCCGGATCGGCGTAGTCGTCGCCAATGATCGGGATGGCGCGTCCGGCAAGCGGCAGCATCACCTTGCGGCCAATCCACGAACCATAACGCGGATGCTCCGGGTGGACCGCAACCGCCGTGTCGCCCAGCATGGTTTCCGGCCGCGTCGTCGCCACCGTGATATAGGTCTGCGGATCGGCAGTATCAAAGGCGGCGCCATCCACAGGATAGCGGAAGTAATACATATGGCCGCCGGGTTCGCGGTCCAGCGCCTTGGCCAGCTTGCTAGAATCAAAGGCGACCGGATTGCCCTCCTTGTCCGTTTGCCCTTCGCTCCAAGCGTAACTGCCCTTGACCTCGATCTGCTCGACCTCGAGGTCGGATATCGCGGTCAGTAGTTTCGGGTCCCAATTGACCAGTCTTTTGTCCTTGTAAATCAACCCGGCGCGGTGCAGATCCACGAACACCTTGACGACAGCCTGGGACAGGCCCTCGTCCATGGTAAAGCGTTCACGCGACCAGTCACATGATGCCCCGAGCCGTTTGAGCTGGTTGATGATCATGCCGCCGGATTCGGCTTTCCAGTCCCAAACCCGCTGCACGAACGCCTCGCGGCCCATGTCGCGCCGCCCCGGTTCCTGGCGTTCCATAAGCTGACGCTCGACGACCATTTGCGTTGCGATGCCGGCGTGATCCATCCCGGGCTGCCAGAGCACGTCCTTGCCCCGCATGCGTTCGAACCGCGCAAGGATATCCTGCAATGTATTGTTCAACGCATGGCCCATGTGCAGGGAGCCGGTCACGTTGGGCGGCGGGATCACGATGGAAAACGGCTCGGCGGAGGCCCTCTCCGGCCGTCCGGCCTTGAAAGCCTGCTGTTCCTCCCAAAGCCCGGCGATCCGGCTCTCAACGGCGGCAGGATCGAAAGTCTTTTCCATCATCGGTTGTAAAGCTCCGGAACAAGGGCAAGGGCTTGTAATGGCGCGTGGCGCCTGCCAGCATCTTGGGACATGATCGGGCTGTAGAAAACCGAGCCCGTACCGCTTGTCAACGGCAGGTCCCCAAACCGGCGTAAATCAGGTGTCGGAAATGCAGCAGATCAGCAGCCGGACACGGGCTATGGGCCGCCCCGCGCCACGCGCTCTATCTCCGCCCGGACCAATCGTTCAACCATCGTGGGAAGGTTGTCGTCGAGCCATTGCTTCAGCATCGGGCGAAGCAATGCGCGGATTTCCTGTTCTATCATTCCGGAATTCTGCATCATGACCGTTTGCGTCAGCGCCTGGAACGAGGAGGCCACGCTCGAACTTGTCTGCCCGGAAAGCAGGTTCGGCCCGGCTTGTGCGCCAACGCCCACAGGCCGGTCCAGGTCACTGTCCCGATCATCCCCGTCCTGTTCGTTGGCAGCGGACGCAGCTTCCGCCAGAGCCGGCTTTGGCAATTCCCACTCGTCATCTTCCGGGGGCTGGACCGCCGCCGGACGGGCGGATTTCGCCGGCGATTCCCAATCGTCATTGCCTGTATTCTCAGGCGCAGTGGACGCATCATCGGCAGCATCGTCCTCCCACGCGTTCAGGTCCGCCGGCGCGGAAACCGGGTCCGGCGCCTCACTCTTTGCCGCTGTTAGTCGATCTTCGGCCGAAAAACTGATGACCGGTTCGCGCCTTTGCGGTTGCGGGTCAGGCGAGACGGCGTCATTGCGCGCTCGTTGTGCGGTTTCGGATAGCCATGAATCGAATTCGCCGTCCGAGCTGGCCGCCGCAGGCCCCGCATCCGCAGTCTTCTTGCCGGAACTCCCCGAAGTTGCAGACGGTAGTGTCCCTGCTGCGGGCGCTGGCTTGCCTTCCGCGTCGCGATCAATCAACGGCAAGGCTTGGTCGTCGGCGATGATCCGCCGGATCGAAGCAAGAATCTCCTCCATGGACGCATCTATCCCGGCGTCCACGCCCGTGTCGCTCGTCCTGGCCGAATTGCTCGCTGCGTTCATTTGAAAATCACTCTTTAAGCCCGAAAATGGCCGCCGCCGTTATGCGCCTTCAAGAAGATTGTCCCGCGTTACCGTGCAGGAAGCGCACCAGACCTGATCTCCGGCGCTTCGCCGCCTGCTGTGGAAAGCAGGAATCAAACCCAAGCCGACACTGAATGAATGCCGCTTAAGTCGCGCAATATCAATGCATGTTTTGCTGATTCGCACCAAATCCGGTGCATATCTGATTATGCTGCGCCAGCGCCGACTTTAGCCAGCCGTGGATACGCGAACAGGGCTGTTTCCTAGCGCCCGTCAGGCGTTCGTACGCCCCAGAGCTTGTTGCGAACCTGGTTGAAATGTACCCGCGGGTCATAGCGGCGCACCTTTAACCGCAATGTCGCGGCGGACAGCTTGCCGACAGCGGCCAGCAAATTATACGACGCCACCACGCGGTCGCGTTGCGCAGTCACCAGGTTGACCCTCGCGTTCAACAACGCCTGCTGGGCATTCAACACGTCAAGCGTGGTGCGCTGGCCGACTTTCGCCTCCTCGCGCACCCCGGCATAGGCAATCTGCGCCGCATTGACCGCCACTTGCTGCGCCTTGATAACGAGCAGGGATTGTCTCCAGATACCCCAGGCCGAAACTGCCGCGGCGCGCACCGATGCGCGCTGAAGATCGACTTGCAGCCGTGCCTGTCCATACTGTTCCTTGGCCTGGCGAATACTGGCGTAGTTCAATCC
Organism: uncultured Beijerinckia sp.; assembly: GCA_964615275.1. Classification (GTDB taxonomy): domain Bacteria; phylum Pseudomonadota; class Alphaproteobacteria; order Rhizobiales; family Beijerinckiaceae; genus Terripilifer. The sequence goes on from CAZTMN010000015.1 coordinate 43,482, forward strand.
ACCGGCATAAAGCGGCACGTTCAGCTTTGCGATTACCGAAGATTGCAGCGCCCGTGTGCCCGGAGCGTTGTTTCCGTCATAGCTCTTTTGGATAGTCCCTGTGACATCAACAGACGGATACAACGCCCCTTCGGCCACCTTGACCGCCAGACGCAGGGCATCGGCATTGTGCAAGGCAGCGATAATCGAGGGATGCAGCCGCTGGGCCAGGGCTCTCGCCCGTTTCAACGACCTGGGCAACGGTCCGGTCACGGGTCGGGCCGGAGCCAGACGCCTTGGGCGCGTGCCGATAATTTGCCGGTAAACGGCCAGGCTGCTTTGCAAGGCCGCCTGGGCGACGAAGACCGCCGATTGCCCCGATGCAAGCGCTGCTTCGGATTGCGCCACGTCGGTACGGGTTACCTCACCGACCTGAAACCGGTCGCGGGTCGACTGCAATTGCCGCTGCAATACGATGATATTCTTCTTGCGCAGGTTGAGAATTGCCGAATCGCGCATGACATTCATGTACGCAGCCGCGGCATTGGCGAGCACGTTTTGCTCGATGAGGCGCAATTGCTCGCGCGCCTGCAACACCTGCGATTCAGACTGGCGGACGAAATTCCGTGTGCGGAAACCGTTGAACAGGTTCTGCTGGATCGTGGCCCCGAGCGTGCGCGGCGTGGTGCTCACGTTGGTTCTGCCGGGCTGGTTGGTCGAAAGATGTTGCAGTCCCAGGGTGGCGGTAAGGTTGACGGTCGGCAGGTAGCCCGCCTTGGCGCGATTGATACCTTCGTCCGTAGCGCGTGTCCCTGCCCGCTGGGCATTCAGATCAGGGTTGCTCCTGTATGCCCTGGCCAATGCGCCGGACATGGTCTCCGCCAACGCCTGCGTGCCCGCACCCGAAGCAAACGCTACAAAACTGCAGGCAAAAATCAACGAACCTTTGAGCACACGCAACTTCCGCACTCCGCAAGGCTGCCAGAACCGGACGGGCAGCAACAAATATACTGGTTAGCAGTGGAACGCTACTCGCATTGCTTCGATCTTGTGTCCGGAAATCAGGCTCCGAATTCCTTCACCTGTATACCCCACAAGTGCCCTTACCCAATAGACACCAATCACTTGCAGTGATGCCTCATACACGCGGGCCGGCAAACTTACTCAAATACGCCGAAACGAACATGCCCATGACCCTGAAGAGAACGGCTTGGGTCATCGGCCGGATGAAGAATGCCTTTTCCCGGCTGATTATGCAATCACCTGTTGTGGAAAGCGCGCGACTGGCGACTGTCAATGCCCACGCGTTGCATTGCGGTAACACCTCCAACGCAAAACTATTGACCGCCAACCTGCCCCTCCCCGGCGGCTGTGATGGGCTGCGCCCATTTCATCTGCTTGGGAGCGCGGTATGAAACCGCCGTAACAGGTCGCAAAAGATGCGATTTCTTCGCCAAACCATCCGCCAGCAACCCCCGGCGCCGCACAGCCATGCATTAGGCAGGCCAGGCGCAGCGGCCGCGGAAACTCAGCCAACGAGGGCTTGACCTCAACGAACCGCAAAACCGGCTCGACGGTCACCTGCCGCAGGGCAATTGGCGTAACGATGCAGCTGCACCGTCATCGCAACCGGCAATTCCGCACGCCGGCAGTATCTCAGCCCGCCGCGTACTTCCGCGCTGCCATCGCACGCCATTCCTCAACCGGTTTGGCGCTCGGATTATCTTTCAGCATTTCGGCCGTATTGGCATGAATCTCCTCGTCACTGAGCGACAGGTCCAGCGGCTCGCCGAATGGCTGCTCCACGTACCACGGTGTATCGACAAATATTTCCGTCCGGTTTCCTTCTGGATCGTGGCAATAGACTGACCAGGCGTTGCCGTGGTTGATTGGCGTTACGCGGGTAACCCCGGGCCAGCCGGTCAATTTTTTGTGGACGGTGCGCAAGCGTTCAAGGTTGTCGGCGCGGAACGCCACGTGATTGTGATGCACCACACCAGAGCCGCCAGTGCGGCCGGAATACAGCACAAGCTGGTGATGATCCTTTGGATCGGCAGACATGAAGGTGATTTGCTCGGTTTCGCCAAAGGCTCCGGAATCGGCCACGTGCAGCCCGTAAACCTCGGTGAAAAAGCGGACCATCGCCTCCATATCGAACACATGGAAACCGGCATGGCTGAGGGAAACGGCAGGCTTTTCACTCATGGCAGGATTCCTTCATCCGAAATCGTGGGCGAGAACCACTAAGGCGAACGAAATGCGGAACAAATCCCGCCCACAATATTGACCACACTTGATCTGCAATCGTTTTCAGTGTCACAATTGCACCAACAATGGCAAGTCCGGCGCTCAATCCGGCTTTGAAGGCTACGATTCCATAGGGAGGAAGACATGAAGAGAATAACATTTGCAGCGACAGCAATTGCCGGCATCGTTGCGGCCGGTACTGCCGGCGCTCAATCAGTCGGCGTCGCCACAGGCCCGCAAGCCTCGCTCACCAACCGCATGGGCGCCGCAGTAGCGAAAGTCATAGCCGACAAGGCTGGCCTGAATTCCAGGGCCATCCCCCACACATCGAACGGCCATGCTGTGCCGCTGGTGGACAGAGGAGTTATGACGTACGGGCTCGGCTCTACCGGCGATCTGAACGCGGCATCGACCGGCACCGGACATTTTAAGGGCCGCAAGGCCTCCTCAAACTGGGTTCTGGTCGCGCGCTTGGCGCCGCTGCCAGTCGGCACCATCGTCAGGAAGAGCTCGCCTTACAAAACGCTCAAAGACCTCAAAGGCAAGAGCTACCCGATCGGATTTACGGCCCACCAAACGGTCATTCCAATTCTCAACGCATTTGCCGCCAATGCCGGTTTGAAGGCTTCCGACTTCAAGGGCGTTCCGGTTCCCAACACCCACAACGCCATGCAGCAATTCCTGAAAGGTTCGGTTGAGGGGACGTTGTCGTCACTCGGCGGTGGGCGGCTGCGCACCGCTGACGCCAAGGTCGGCGGTATCCGCATCCTGGGAATGGACGACAGTCCGGCAGCCGTGAAAGCCATGCAGGACGCCTACCCGAACTCCTATCTGATTACGATCAAACCGAGCAAGGCCCGGCCAGGCGTGGAGGCGCCAATCAAAGTCATGGCATTCGACATGTTCCTGACTTCGTCGAAAAAAACCAGCGCCGACATCGTTTACAAGACGGTCAAGGCGTTGCACGAGAACAAGGCCGAGCTGATTAAGATCACCGGCATTTATCGTGCTTTCAAACCAAAGGAAATGGCACCGTCGTTCAAGGGCATGGAGTATCATCCCGGTGCCATCAAGTTCTACAAGGAAGCAGGTATCTGGCCCGGCAAATAGGGCCTGCAAGACAACGCCATCCGACGCAATAAAAACAGCGGCGCGCCTCAATACCCTTTCAGAGGCGCGTCGGTTGTGCCGCACGCGACTTGCTTGACGCCAATGCCTAACTACAAACCCATTCCACGCTCTTCCCCGTCTGGATCAAGCGAACCATGAGCGAACCGCAAACCGGCGCTGGCACAGCGGATCAGGAAGCAACAGCAGGCGGCCTCAGCGAAGCCGAGCGCATTACATCTGTGCCAGCGCCGCTGCGCACTTTTGTCATCGCATTGTCGGTTGTTTTCGTCATCGCCTCGATATTCAAGGCGCTGGACCTCTATCGCATTCTTTTTGCGCTGCAGATCTACGACCAGCAATTCTACTTCCCAATGATCGCGATCGGGCTGGTGCTGGTATTCATGCACCTTGCGCCGTCCGGCGCACGGCGTACCGCCATGCCTGCCTGGTACGACTGGACTGCAGCAGCAGCGGGAAGTGCTGCCTGCGTGTATCTTGCCTGGCACTATCCGCGGTTGGCCAACGAGGTGGTTTATCAACCTCTCGACGCAGTTATCTGCGGCGCCACCATTATAGTTCTTACCGCTGAGGGCCTGCGCCGTACCGTCGGCTGGGTGTTGCTTGGCGTGCTGATCTTTTTCATTCTGTTCGGCGTCGCCGGACAATATGTGCCAGGGTCCCTGCAAGGCCAGAAGATCGAATTCGGCGACCTTGTTACCTACCTTGCCTTCGACACGAACGCGCTGGTTGGCGTTCCCATGCGGGTGGTAACCACGATCGTTGTCGGTTTTTTGCTGATGGCCGCCTTGATGTCGCGTTCGGGTGCGGCCGGCTTCATGAACGATTTGTCGATTTCCGCCATGGGCCGTTACCGCGGCGGCGGCGCGAAGGTCGCCATCACCGCTTCTTCCCTGTTCGGCTCGATTTCCGGCAGCACGGTTTCCAACGTCATGTCGACGGGCGCCATTACCATCCCGATGATGAAGCGCTCCGGCTACCCGGCCGTCTCCGCAGGGGCGATTGAAGCGGTTGCTTCAACCGGAGGCCAGCTCATGCCTCCCGTGATGGGCGCGGTGGCGTTTCTGATGGCTGAGGATCTGCAGGTCGACTATTCGGCCGTCGCCCTTGCCGCGTTGGTTCCCTCGCTGCTCTACTATGCCGGACTGTTCGTTCAGGCCGACCTTGAGGCAGCGCGCGACAATATCAAAAGGGTTGAAGAACACCTGATACCGAGAGCAGCAAGAGTCCTGAAGGATGGCTGGATCTTCATTATCCCGTTTGTAGTGCTGATTGTCTCGTTGTTCTGGCTCAATCATGAGCCGGAGGAATCGGCAATCCTCGCCTCTGCGGCCTTTGCGGTGTTCGGGCTGATTTTCGGTTATCAGCGAAAGCGCATGAGCCTGCGTGACCTGTTCTGGTCAATCGCCGAAACCGGCATCCTGGCCATCGACCTGATCATGATCGGTGCAGCGGTCGGTTTTATCATCGGTATCCTGGCAAAATCGGGCCTTGGCTTTGCACTGACCCTGGTGCTCTCGCAAATCGGTGCAGGCAACTTCGTGTTGCTGTTGGTTTTGGCGGCCATTGTTTGCATCATCCTGGGCATGGGCATGCCAACGATCGGCGTCTATGTGCTGGTGTCGGCGCTGGTGGCCCCGGCCATGGTGGAAACCGGCGTATCGCCCATGGCCGCGCACATGTTCGTGCTGTATTTCGGGATGCTATCCTTCATTACCCCGCCAATATGCATTGCAGCCTTCGCCGCGGCCAAGCTGGCAGGAAGCGACCAGATGCGAACCGGCTACGCGGCTTCGCGCTTTGGCTGGTCCGCATTCGTGGTGCCGTTCCTGTTCGTCTTCTCTCCAAGCCTGCTGCTGGAGGGTTCGCCGATCTCGCTGATTCACGACATCACTACCGCGCTGGCCGGAGTGTGGCTGGTTTCGGCAGCTCTTGTCGGATACCTGTTCCAGCGGCTCGCCGGTTGGGAGCGACTGGTGCTTGGCATTGGCGGGCTGCTGGTCCTTTGGCCGTCGGGCGCTTTCAAGGGCGCATTCTGGACCGATGTGGCAGGCATCATAATCGCCGTGCTGATTTTGGTCCCGATCTGGAAGCGGTCGCAAACCGCTGGTTGAACCCATGCGCAAGCTGTGACACCATCGGAGCCGGATGCCTGACCGTGAAGAGAATCCCGCCAGTCCACCTCGGCTGGGCCGCAGCGGTAGGTACAAAACGGCTGGTACAAACGGAGGGAAAATCAAATGCATTTCAAATTTCGAGGGGTTGCTATAGCGCTCGCTGGCGTCGCCGGCCTGGCGTTTACGGCAGCTCCGGCCTTTGCCCAGGCCAACGTAGCCAAGTTCTACAAGGGCAAGACCGTAACGATCTACGTCGGCTTCAGCGCCGGTGGCGGTTACGACCTGTACGCCCGTGTGCTTTCCCGCTTCATGGGCAAGCACATCCCCGGCAACCCGAACATGGTAGTCAAGAACCTTACCGGCGCAGGATCGATCCGCCTGACCAACGCCCTTTACAACACGTTCCCGAAGGATGGCACGGTAATGGGTGAAATCGGCCGCGGCATTCCCACGGAGCCGCTGTTCGGGAACAAGAAGGCAAAATTCGAAGCCACCAAATTCACCTGGATCGGCTCAATGAACAACGAAGTGTCGACCTGCGTCGCCTGGCACACCGTGCCGGTCAACACATGGGAAGACATGGTGACCCGCGGCATGGTGGTTGGCGGCGTTGGCCGCGGCGCTGACACCGACGCGTTCCCGATTGCGCTGAACAATATTGTCGGCACCAAGCTGCGCCTGATCACCGGCTATCCGGGCGGTGCCGATATCAACCTTGCCTACCAGCGGGGCGAGCTGGAAGGCCGCTGCGGCTGGTCCTGGTCGTCGATTGTCACGACCCGCGCGAAATGGCTCAAGGCGAAGAAGATCAAGGTGCTGATCCAGATGGCAACCACCAAGCATCCGGATTTGCCCACTGTGCCTTTCGTCATGGATTTCGCCAAGAACGAAACCGATAAGAAGGTGCTGAAGCTGATCTTTTCGCGCCAGTTGTGGGGCCGCCCGTTCCTGGCGCCGCCGAACCTGCCGCCGAAGCGCGCCAAGGCTCTGCAAACAGCGTTCATGGCGACCATGAAGGACAAGGCTTTCGTCGCTGAAGCGAAGAAGATCAAGCTCGAGGTCAACGCCATCGACGGCGACACGATCACCAAGGGCATTGCCGAACTCTACGCCTATCCAAAAGAAGTCGTTGAGGCTGCAAAGAAGTCGCTGAGCTACACCGGCAACATCAAGATCTCCAAGGCAGTCATTCCGATCGAAACGATGGCCGGCAAGATCACATCGATCAAGCGGGGTGGGCGCCGCGTCACCTTTGAGGGCGGCGGCAAGACAAAGAAGACCCGGGTCAGCGGCCGCAACACGGTCATCATGATCGCCGGCAAAAAGGCCAAGCGCAAAGGCCTGAAGAAGGGTCTCGATTGCAAGTTGACCTATCAGGGATCGGCGGCCAAGAAGATCGACTGCAAATAAAGCCGGACAAATCAAACAGCCGGCAGTCCAAACAGCCACGCCCCGGGGTTTGCATTCCCCGGGGCGTTTTTTTGATCGGGCCAGCACACAACCGACAAACAAAAAGGGCGCACCCGGCGGTGCGCCCCTGATTTCATCGGAAAATGTCCGATTACTTTTTCTTCGCCAGCACGCTCTTGTACTTGCCGTAAAACTTCAGCAGATGTGAAACGCGCTTGTTGGTAGCATCCGTCGACAACGACTTTACGACCTGTTTGGTCTTCTTCGCCCACTCCTGGATCGCCGGCGAAGCGCCGGCCTTCAGGAATGCCGCCTCAAGAACCTTGATGATTTCCTTCGGCGTACCGGGAGGCGCTCCGACGACACGTTCGGTCGCAAGTGCGGTCAACTCGCCCTGACCAAGATCGCCAACTGTCGGAACACCCTTGAACGGGCTCTTCTCGTCCAGCGACAACACAGCCTTCACATCGCCGCCCTTGGCATATTTGCGATAGGAATTCTCCGCGAACAGCGACAGCTGGGTATCGCCACGGATCAGCGACAGAGAAATAGCCGAAGAACCTTTGTAGCCCGGCAGGAACGTAACATTCAGGCCCATGGCCGCCGAGAGGATCTTGCCGGCCACATACGAGGTCGAGCTGGGGCTGGTAACCGCATATTTAAGGTTCTTGGCCGCTTTCAGATCCTTGAACGACTTGTATTTACCTTTGGTTCCGACCGCCAGAACGTATGGCGAATGCGCCAGCTTCGAGATCCAGGTGAACTTTTCGATGTCGAAGCTCGCCTTCTTGCCGAGAATCTTGTCGAGGAGCATGCCGGGCATGTTGAAAATCGCGATCGTGTGCCCGTCCGGCTTGGCGCGATTAACCTGACTCAGGGCCTTGCGGCCACCGCCACCTGGAATGTTCTTCGGAACGACATTGACCTTGTTCGGCAGGTATTTTTGAATCTCGGGCGCGAACTTGCGCACATAGGTATCGAACCCGCCGCCCGGTCCGTAGGGAATTACGAAGGTGATATCCTTCTTCGGAAAATCGGCGGCATTCGCACCTGCGAACGGCAGGGCGATTGCTGCTAGCGCAACAGTGCCCAGGCTGATTGGTTTAATCATAAGCATCTCCCTCTGATGGTGATCTTCTGTACTTGCGATCATCCTGCATCGATACTGCAGACTAACGGCTAGGTTGCCGCCACACCACGGCCACAACAGGCCGCTGATCACTATTCTTCTACCGGAATCCATCCCGCATGGCCACCCGGGAAACCCGAGGTACTCACCCGGTCATGATCTCCCAGACCAGACCACGGTAAAGCTCGTAGCGGAGCACGAATTCGAACAGAAACCAGACGAATACAAACGATCCGGCAGCGGTCGCCAGCGTCAGCGGCAGGGGCTTGCGACCGGCGACCAGCATCCACGCGACCACTACTAACGGCGTCGAGAGCAGAAAGCCGAGAAGGTAAATCGATAAAATAATCAGGCACATGGCGCCGATTACGATGACTTCTCGCAAGGCCGAGCGGCCCTCGAGGTTGGTCGGATCGAAAGCTTTGCCGAACGACCTGGTAACAATTTCGCCGGCCTTGCCACGGGTCAGACTGAGTATGTCCAGAAGCGAGAGGATAATTCCAAGATAGCCGATGAGAAGCGGAAACAGCCGCACCCGGCCTTGATATTCATATGTCTGGTCTACGAAAAAGATGAAAAATCCCAGCACGCAAAGCGCAAACCAGAAGGCCGACAGCGAGCGTGCCTCAACCAATGGCCGCACGGCGAATAGCAACCCGACCCAGGCTACTGCACCCGCAAAGCCAAAAATCTCGCGGCTGTAGCCAAGATTGATCAACGCGAAAAACGCAACAACGCTCAGCAGGCATACGACAGAACCTGCAATTGTTGCAAAGGGGAGCCTTTGTTCGCTCATCAGCTTGCTCCCAAAACTGGCTTGCGCCGTTTCAGCAAGGTCCGGATCGCCGGTACGGCAAGGGTGAAGATGATCATCGCGAGCAGAATCTGGGACACGCCGCGGTTGAAGAAAATGCCGTAGGAACCATCCGACAGTCCCAGCGCCTGGAAGAAACTTCGTTCGGTAATCTCACCAAGCACTAGCGCGATGGTGAATGTAATGCGTGGGTACTGGAACCGTATCATCAGGTAGCCAACAATCCCGAATACCATTGCAATCACGACGTGACTGAAATCGTTCTCCAGCGCGTAGGCGCCGACCAGTGCGACGACGGTCACGACCGGCACCAGAACGTGCGCATCGAGAAGAGTCAGATAAGCCATCGGCCTGGCAAGCATGAGGACGATAATAGAGGCCAGGACACAAGCGACCGTCAGCGACAACACCAGTGTAAAGACCACGTCTTCATGATCGTTTAGCAGCGTCGGGCCCGGTTCGAGCCCGTGCAACACCATGGCACCGAGGAAAACGGCCGTCTCCGCGCTACCGGGAATACCGAAGGCAATCGTCGGGATCATGGAACCGCCGTCCTTGGCATTGTTCGCGGATTCAGGGGCGATCACACCGCGGATGTTTCCCTTGCCGTATGCAACATCGGGCTTGGGATCGCGTTGCACCTGGGTCGAATAGCTGAGGAAACCCGCCACCGTACCGCCGACCCCGGGAACCGCGCCAATAAATGTGCCGATGCCCGAGCCGACCAACATTGTCGACCAGTTACGGAATACTGCGGCAACACCGCCCCAGACACGCTGAATTTTGACAGCAGCCGGATTTTCAGCAATCGACCCACCCTTCACCGCCAGATCGATCATCTGAGCGATTGCGAATATGCCTATCAAGGCCGGAACCAACTTGATGCCATCCTGTAGCGCTTCGA
>CAZTMN010000016.1:0-36639 GCA_964615275.1 uncultured Beijerinckia sp.
CGGGTCGATCTCGGAAACCATCACGCGGCATCCGGCCTGACGCAGCGAAGCAGCTGAGCCCTTGCCGACGTCGCCGAAGCCGCAAACCATGGCGACCTTGCCCGACATCATCACGTCGGTACCGCGGCGAATGCCGTCTACCAGCGACTCGCGGCAGCCGTAGAGATTGTCGAACTTCGACTTGGTAACCGAGTCATTGACGTTGATCGCGGGCCAGAGCAGCTGGCCGGCCTTCTGCATGTTGTACAGGCGGTGAACCCCGGTCGTGGTTTCTTCCGAAACGCCTTTGATCGCTTCAGCGTTCTTGGTGTACCAGCCCGGCTGTTCCTTCATGCGCTTCTTGATCGAAGCGAACATGACTTCTTCTTCCTCGTTTTCCGGCTTGTCGAGAAAAGCTGCATCGCCTTTTTCAGCGCGATGCCCGAGATGGATCAGCATGGTGGCGTCGCCGCCATCATCCAGGATCATGTTGGGCGTGCCGCCATCGGACCATTCGAAGATCTTGTGGCAGAAGTCCCAATATTGCTCGAGGCTCTCGCCCTTGATGGCGAATACCGGCGTACCAGCAGCCGCAATGGCGGCGGCGGCGTGATCCTGGGTTGAATAGATATTGCAGGTAGCCCAGCGGACATCGGCGCCAAGCGCTTTGAGCGTTTCGATGAGAACACCTGTCTGGATGGTCATGTGCAGGGATCCGGCAATCCGGGCGCCTTTCAGCGGCTGGCTCGGGCCATATTCCTCGCGGGTGGCCATCAGGCCCGGCATTTCGGATTCAGCAATATCCAGCTCCTTGCGGCCGAAGGCGGCAAGATTGATATCGGCAATCGCATAGTCGTTCGCAGACATGGTCTTCCTAACGTTTAAGGGGGAGGTTGTTCGATCCGCGCACTCTATAGCAGCCAGCCCAGTGCCTTGCAACCGCACATAAAGGTTTCTTTATCTAGGCTCGGTTTCCGGCCCCGGCTGCCGGTTTGTTGACAGTGCAAGGCCTTCGCCGTAAAACCCGCGCATTCTTTGTCCAGGATTGTCTTGAACCGAGAAACCGACCTGCTCGTGAAGCAGGAGGCCAACGCCCGGCAGCGCGATGCGCCCCCGGGCGCAATTTGCGTTGCGGCTGGTTTCGAGGTGCGGCAGCAAATGGGCCATACAACCAGACCTGACATTGCCGGATCTGGGACGATTGGAGCAGACGATGTTCGAGAGCCTGTCAGAAAAGCTCTCCGGGATATTCGACAGCCTGACGCGGCGTGGCGCCCTGTCCGAGAGCGACGTCAACGCAGCCATGCGCGAGGTCCGCCGCGCCCTTCTGGAAGCCGACGTCGCACTGGATGTTGTGCGCGGCTTCGTCGACAAGGTCCGCGCCCTGGCCGTGGGCGCGAATGTCGTCAAGTCCGTCACCCCGGGGCAGATGGTCATCAAGATCGTCAATGACGTTCTGGTCGAAACACTCGGATCCGAAGCATCCCCGATCGCGCTGGACGCCGCACCGCCAGTGGCGATCATGATGGTCGGCCTGCAGGGCGCTGGTAAGACCACAACGTCGGCAAAGCTCGCCCATCGGCTGACAGAACGGCACAAACGCAAGGTGCTGATGGCGTCGCTCGACGTCAAACGTCCGGCAGCGCAAGAGCAATTGGCGGTTCTGGGTCGCCAGACCGGCATCGAAACCTTGCCGATCGTCGCTGGCCAATCGCCGGTACAGATCGCCAAGCGCGCCGAACAAGCCGCGCGCCTGCAAGGCTTTGACGTGGTCATCCTGGATACCGCCGGGCGCACCCACATCGATGCGCCCCTGATGCAGGAAATAGCGGAAATTAAGGCCGAAGCCGGTCCGCACGAAATCCTGCTGGTCGCCGACAGCCTGACCGGTCAGGACGCCGTCAACCTGGCGAAAAATTTCGACGATAGCGTTGGAATTACCGGCATCGTGCTTACTCGCGTCGATGGCGATGGCCGCGGCGGCGCCGCACTGTCGATGCGCGCGGTTACCGGCAAGCCGATCAAGCTGTTTGGCACCGGCGAAAAAATCGCCGACCTCGATGACTTTGATCCGGCCCGCATCGCCAATCGCATCCTCGGCATGGGTGACATCGTGGCGCTCGTCGAAAAAGCGGCCGCCAACATCGATGCAGAAAAAGCCCAGGCCATGGCCCAGAAGATGGCCAAGGGCCGCTTCGATCTCAACGATCTGGCCGAACAATTGGCGCAGATGGAAAAAATCGGCGGCCTGGGCGGCATCATGGGCATGCTGCCCGGAGCCGGCAAGATCAAACAGCAGATGGCCAACGCCAACATCAATGAAAAGACCATTGCCCGCCAGCGCGCAATCATCCTGTCGATGACGCCGAAAGAACGGCGTAGTCCGGACTTGCTCAAGGCCTCCCGCAAGAAGCGCATCGCCGCTGGCTCCGGGACGGAAGTTCAGGAAGTCAACCGGCTGTTGAAGCAGCACCGGCAAATGGCCGACATGATGAAGAAGATGGGCGGCAAGGCCGGCAAGCGCGGGCCGATGGCCAAGATGGCCCAGATGATGGGCATGGGTGGCGGCATGCCAAGTCCTGAGGAAATAGCCAAACTTCAGGAACAGGCGGGCGCAGGAGGCGGCCTGCCACCGAACATGCCGAAACTTCCCGCAACACCGCCGGGCCTCAACCTGCCGAAGAATTTTCCCGGTGGCGGCGGATTGCCGGGACTTGGTGGCCCCAACCCGTTCGCGAAGAAGAAATGAAACCGCCAGCCAGCGCCAACGAAACGGAAACATCACACCGGTAACAGCCCGATGGTCGCAATCGGCCGAAATCCAACTACAAATTTGAACACACCAGAAAGGAAAACCAATGCCCCTGAAAATTCGCCTGTCGCGTGGAGGCGCAAAAAAGCGCCCGTATTATCGCGTGGTTATAGCCGACGGCCGCATGCCGCGCGACGGCCGGTTCATTGAACGGATCGGTTCGTTCAACCCGCTGCTCCCGAAAGACGACGCCAGCCGCGTTAATATCGATGTCGAGAAGGCCAAGGATTGGATGGCCAAGGGCGCGCAGCCAACCGACCGCGTTAAACGCCTGCTGGATGGCCTCGGCGTGCTGAAGCGCGAGGCGCGCAACAACCCAGAGAAAGCCAAGCCGAAGAAAAAGGCGCAGGAACGCCTGGCGGCTGCCGCAGCCAAGGAAGAAGACGCCAAGGCAGCAGCCGAAGCACCTGCAGACGAGGCGCCTGCCGCGGACACTCCTGCCGCCGAAGCCCCCGCGGAAGAAGCTCCAGCAGAAGAGGCTGCGAGCTGATCGGGTCAAAACCCTCTGGAGCAGGCGGTGGCCAAGCCAAAATACCAGGGCAGGAATAACGGCGGACGGAGCCCCGGGCTCGCCGCCTCCCCTTCAAACCCGCCTGCATCGCCGGAACCGGCCAGCGAACTTCTGCTCGTCGGGAAGTTCGGCGCACCACAGGGCGTGCGCGGCGAAATTCGGATCCGGTCATTCACGCAGGATCCGCTGGCTATTGCCGGTTATGAAGGCCTGACCGACGCCAGTGGACAAACACGATTCAAGATTGAGCAGGCACGTCCGTTCAAGGATGGCGTGCTGGTTGCCCGCATTGCCGGGGTGGACGACCGGACGGCCGCAGCGAAACTCACCAATCTTGACCTGTATATCCATCGTAGGGATTTGCCCGAAACCGGCGAAGACGAATACTACGTCGCCGATCTGATCGGCCTGGCAGTGCGCCTGGAAAACGGTGAGCGCATCGGCGCGGTCGCCCAGGTCGACAATTTCGGCGCTGGCGACATCCTGACCATTGCAAAAGATGACGGGCCGGAACTGCAATTGCTGTTTTCGCGCGCCAATGTACCCGTCGTCAATCTGGCGGACGGCTGGATTGCAATCGCCCCGCCGGCAGAAGTAGAGGCGCGGGACAACGAAGCTGAATCCGGCTGATTGCGGTTTTGCGGTGACATGCGCGCCGGATGCCGGCAGGCGCGAATTGACAAATCTGCCATGCTGCACAACTCTCCCTGGCGTTGAAAATCGGGAGGTATGTCTTGGCGGCGGCGAATATGCTCGAAGGCCGGATAGCGATCGTTACCGGTGGCGGCGGCGAAATTGGCGGCGCCATAGCAAGACGCTTTGCCGGCGAAGGAGCCGCGGTGCTTGTCGCCGATGTCAGCCTTGAGAAGGCAGCGACTGTCGTCGACGACATACGCGCGGAAGGCGGCAAGGCAGGCGCGCTGGCGCTTGACGTCACCGATCACGAACAATGCGCACAGGCGGTTTCAGCGGCTGTGCATAAATTCGGTAAATTGACAACGCTCGCCAATGTGGCCGCGACAGTCACGCCCCAGGGCACGGTTGAAACACTCTCTTTTGACGATTGGCGCACGGCTTTCAATGTCAATCTCGATGGCATGTTTCTAATGTGCAAACATGCCATACCGGAAATGCGCAAGGCAGGCGGCGGCGCAATCATCAATATCGCTTCATCGCACGGACATATCGGAATGCCGCGCCGTCCAGCCTATTGTTCGTCGAAAGCGGCAGTCCTGCAATTCACCAAGTGCCTTGCGATCGATTTCGGCGCTGACAACATTCGCGCCAATTCAATATCGCCGGGCGCTATCGACACGTTGCGCGCCGCGCTGCAGCGGTTTGGCAGCCGCGAGGAAGCCAATAAGGCCAAAGGACCGGCCTACCTGGTTGGGCGCACCGGCAAGACCGAAGAAATCGCCGCTGGAGCGGCCTTCCTGGCCAGCGATGAATCCAGTTTCATGACCGGCACCGACATGCTGATTGACGGCGGTTACATGGCGTTCAAGGGTACAACTACAAATCCGGTTTAGGGAGGCAACACGCATGCAACGCAGCACCGATCGCATTCTCACTACTCATGCCGGAAGCTTGCCGCGGCCGTTGCCGCTGCTGGAAAAGATGCGCGAAAAACTGTCGGGTAATTCTTACGACGAAGCGGCCTACAATGCGGAAGTGTCGCATGCGGTAGCCGCATCAATCGCCAAGCAGGCCGAAACCGGCCTCGATATCCTCGCCGACGGCGAAATGTCAAAGGCCGGGTTTTTCACCTATGCCCGCCAGCGGCTGACAGGTTTTGAGCCGCGTCCGGGAATGAAGTTTCCGCTGTTCGAAAAGGAAGTCGCTGAGTTCCCGGACTATTACGAAGACTATTTCGCCCGCGCCATGCTTGGCGGATCGGTCGCCAACCCGGTCCCGTTGGTCTGCATCGGACCGGTTAAATATACCGGCCATGATTTGGTGAAGATCGATCTCGCCAACCTCAAGGCAGCGCTGGCCAACACAAAACACGTGGAGGCTTTCGTTCCGTCAACGGCCCCGAGCGGCATCGGCCTCAACGAACACTACAACAGCGACGATGCATTCTTCGAGGCGCTGGGCGAGGCGATGCGCGAGGAATACGAGGCGATCGTCGACGCCGGATTTGTCTTGCAGGTCGACGATCCGTTTCTTTCCGACATTTGCTATGAACTGAAAGACGACAAGAAGGCCCTTGATCATAAAGCCGGCCTTTATGTGGAATCGATCAATCACGCCCTGCGCAACATTCCACGGGACAGGGTCCGCTTCCATACTTGCTACGGCATCAACGAGGGTCCGCGCCTGCACGAAGCCGCGCTTGCTGAGGTCGCGCCCTACATGTTCCGTATCAATGCCCAGGCCTTCTCGTTCGAAATGGCCAACGCACGCCATGAACACGAATACCATTTGTTCGAGCAACTCAAACTGCGCGACGATACAATTCTGATCCCCGGCGTGATTACCCATGGCTCCAGCATGATCGAACATCCTGAACTGGTGGCCGAGCGTATCACCCGGCTTGCAAATATTGTCGGACGCGAGAATGTCATCGCCGGTGCCGATTGCGGCTTCTCTTCACAGGCAACATTCAAGCCGGAGGTCGATCCAAAGGCCATGTGGATGAAATTCGCTTCCATGGTCGAGGGTGCACAGATCGCCAGCAGGCGATTGTGGGGATAGCGCCCCAATGGCTGAACGCCGGCTCGTACTGGAATCGACAGAGACCGAAGACGGCCGGCGCTGCATCGACATATTTCAGCGACCCGATGGCTCGTTTGGATTTGAGGAGTTTATTCGCGAGCCGGAGGAAAACACCGGCTGGCAACCGGTCTCGCACACTGCAATGATGGTGTTCTGGAGCGAAGAAGAAGTCCGCCGCGCAGCCTGGCTGCATGCACCCTGGGCAGGTGGCAATTGAGGCTGCGGCACATTCCGCTTTGAACACGCTTCATCACAACTGCGGGAGATGGCCTTCCCTGTTCCCGCGATTGCGGTACTTCATGCTACCTGTGAGGAAAGGATCAGCTAACCTTCCCCGGAGCATCAGGAATGGCCAGGCAAGAACCCGTTTTTTTTCAATCCCGCAAGGGCGACCGATTGGCTGCCCGCTTTGACGAACCGGTCGGCCCGCGGCGGGGCCTGGCGATATTCGCCCATTGTTTCACCTGCTCAAAGGACTTGTTCGCCGCCCGCCGCATCGCCGCCGGGCTGGCGCGAAACGGTATTGGCGTGTTGCGCTTTGACTTCACCGGCCTGGGACACAGCGAAGGTGAATTCGGCAATTCCGGTTTCACATCCAACGTAGACGATCTTGTCGCCGCTGCGGACTGGCTTTCTGAAAACCATGGTCCGGCAGATATTCTCGTTGGCCATTCCCTGGGCGGCGCGGCGGTTCTGGCCGCTGCCGGACAGATTGCGAGCGTGAAGGGCGTCGCTGCTATCGGGGCGCCGGCCGATCCCGCACATGTCACGCATGTGCTGCAGGACAGCCGCGACCAGATCGAGGCAAAAGGCTGCGCCACCGTCAGTATCGGCGGACGCAATTTCGACATCTGCAAGACGTTTCTCGATGATCTTGATATCCAGGGCCAACGCGATGCCATCGCGAGCCTGCGCCGCGATCTCCTTGTGTTGCATTCCCCGGTCGATGCGATTGTCGGCATCGAAAATGCCGGGGACATTTTTCAGGCGGCAAAGCATCCCAAGAGCTTCATTTCCCTCGACCGTGCCGACCACCTGCTTTCAAAGCCGCGGGACGCGGCATTTGCCGCCGACATGATTTCCGCTTGGGCAAGCCGGCTTGTGCCGGAGATGCAAGATGTTCCAGTCGAAGAAGGTCACGTTATCGTCGAGCCGCTGGGATCGGGCCTGTTTCCGCACCTGGTTGCGGCAAGCGGCCACACAATCATTGCCGATGAACCGCAATCCGTCGGCGGTAGCGATACCGGCCTTACCCCGTATCAACTTCTTCTGGCAGGTCTTGGCGCCTGCACCTCGATGACAATGCGCATGTATGCCCAGCGCAAGGGCTGGCCTGCCGAGCACATCCGGGTCGACCTGACCCATGCAAAAAAATATCTCGACGATTGCCAGGGCTGCGAAGACAATCCGGTGAAGATCGATCTCATAGAGCGGACCATCGCCCTGGGCGACGATCTGAACGAAGAGCAGCGCGCCCGGCTGATGGAAATCGCCGACAAGTGCCCGGTACACCGGACACTCGAAAGCGACATCCGCATCGTAACCACACGCAGCGATGAATGATCCCTCCCGCGGCGTTCCGCAACCGGTACCGCGATGCTATGTTCAGGCATGGATCAACGGCCACAAACCGGTACCCCGGCAGTTTCAAACGCCCGTGGCATGACAGTCGGCGCATTTGCCCGGATCCGGTCTGTGTTGTCCGGCCTCCTGGCGTTCGGCACTGGCAGCTACCCGCCCCGCATCGCCAGGAGACTGAAGGTCCTCAACGGTATTGCCTGGCTCATTGTTGTAAGTTCCTTGCAATATGCGGTTACCTTTGCAACGGCCGATTTCGAACGGTACGCACCCTTTGTCTGGCTGAACGTCGCCCTGGCAATCATGGGCCTGGTAGTTCCGTTCATGCACCGATTTCACGAGCTTGCTGGCGCCATGCTCATTACGGTAACCGAAACAGCCGCTCTGTTTTTCTTTACCGCGATGCTAGGGCGCGAATCGGGAACGCACATCAATCTGATCGTCGGCGCTGCGGCTCCATTTTTCGTGTTCGGCCTGCAGCGCAGGGTTTTGACCATCGCAGTCATGCTTGCGGCCTTCGTTACCCACCTGGCCGCATGGTTCATGTTCCCGCCGGACAGGGCCTGGATCAAAGCCGACGCCTATCTGATCGACCAGCTCTACATCTCGGCGGTTGTGACTACCTTCTTGGTTATTGGAGCAATCGTCTACTATGCCTACACGCTCGCCGAGAAGGCCGAACTGGCGCTCGATTCGCTATTGCGCAATGTCCTGCCGGATTCAGTTGTCGACAGGTTGCAGGCGCGCCCGGGCGAACCGGTTTCAGACTCGTTCCACAACGTGTCGGTCCTGTTCACCGACCTTGCCGGGTTCGTTACGCTGTCTAAGCACCTGGGATCGCAAACGACTGTCGCCCTGCTCAACGACATGGTCAGCCGCTTTGACCGGCTGGCCCGCGAACACGGTATTGAGAAAATCAAGACGATCGGTGACGCATATATGGCGGCTGCAGGATTGCCGGAAACCTGCCCTGATCATGTCGAGCGCATGTTGCGATTTGCCTGCGCGATCCGCGATGCGGCAAATGCCACCGGGAAAAAGTTCAGAATCACACTGCCCATGCGCATCGGTATCGCCTGCGGACCCGTCATGGCCGGTATTATCGGCACGGAAAAATTCACCTATGATGTCTGGGGTGATCCGGTGAACCTGGCGGCGCGGCTGGAATCGGCGGGTGCGCCGGGGACGATCCTGGTATCCCGGGAAGTTCGCAATGCCGGCCTGCCGCAATTTCAATTCACCTTTCACGGCAATCTGGATATCAAGGGCTTTGGCGCGACGGAAGCCTGGGTACTGCAGGGCTCGGGCAACGCAGCAGGAGATAAAGCGTGACGCAACCGCCCTGGCACGCCAGCGTACTTACTCTCATGCCGGAATTCTTTCCCGGCCCGTTTAGAGCATCGCTTGCCGGTGACGCGCATGCACGCGGCATCTGGCGTCTGGATGTCCACAACATCCGCGACGCGAGCATAGGCAAGCATCGCAGCGTCGACGATACGCCCGCTGGCGGCGGGCCAGGCATGGTAATCCGCGCCGACGTTCTGGGTGCTGCCATTGACATGCACATCGCTGCGGACGATCCGCGCCCGCGCTTTCTCATGTCGCCGCGCGGCGCACCGCTGACCCAGTCGCGTGCGCGCGCATTGAGTGAAACATCCGGCGCCATAATCGTCTGCGGCCGGTTTGAAGGCGTCGATGAACGGGTGATCCATGCCCGCCGGCTCGAGGAAATTTCCATCGGCGATTACGTTTTGTCCGGCGGCGAAATCGGCGCGATGGTGATGATCGATGCTTGCGTGCGCCTGTTGCCCGGCGTCATGGGCGCGGACAATTCCGGCGCAGAAGAAAGCTTCGAAAACGGCCTGCTGGAATACCCGCAATACACCAGGCCGCGCGAATGGGAAGGCCGCGCTATTCCCGAAGTGCTGCTATCGGGCGATCACGCGAAGATTGCCGCATGGCGACGCGAACAGTCGGAGAAACTCACGAAAGATCGCAGGCCCGATCTGTTTCGCCATCTCAGCGATGCCGTTTCATCGAAACGGTAAAACGCCTTGAAGCATATCCAGGAAAAGTCGCGTCCTCTTCGTTCGAAGGTGCTGCGGTCAAAATAACACAGTCCGGCGACAGGCCGCCGGGCTGCATCAAATTCGGTCGGTGAGATGAATCACTCGCTGCTATTCCCCGGCCTCTGCGGCCCTCGCCGCATCCCGTTCGGCCTTTTGCTTGGCTTCCAGGTCCTCTCCGGTTTCCTGATCGACCACCTTCATCGACAGGCGCACTTTGCCGCGATCATCAAACCCGAGCAGTTTGACTTTTACCTTGTCGCCCTCCTTAACGATATCGGTTGTCTTGTTGACCCGCTCGAGCGCCAGCTGGGAAATATGAACCAGACCGTCCTTGGAGCCGAAGAAGTTGACGAAGGCGCCGAAATCCATGGTCTTCACGACCGTGCCCTCGTAGATGTGGCCGACTTCCGGTTCCATCGTCAGCGACTTGATCCAGTTCACGGCCGCCTTGATCGACTCGCCATCGGACGAAGCGATTTTTACGGTGCCATCATCTTCGATGTTCACCTTGGCTCCGGTTTTCTCGACGATCTCGCGGATGACCTTGCCGCCGGTGCCGATCACGTCGCGGATCTTGTCGGTCGGGATTTTCATCTGCTCGATGCGCGGCGCAAACTCACCCAGCTCGGCACGGGCGCTATCGAGAGCCTTGGCCATCTCGCCGAGAATATGCAGGCGGCCACCCTTGGCCTGATCCAGCGCAACACGCATGATGTCTTCGGTGATGCCGGTGATCTTGATGTCCATCTGCAGCGATGTCACACCATTCTCGGTGCCGGCTACCTTGAAGTCCATGTCTCCGAGATGGTCTTCGTCACCGAGGATGTCGGAAAGCACCGCATAGCGCTCGCCCTCCAGGATCAATCCCATGGCTATACCGGCGGTCGGGCTCTTCAGCGGGACGCCCGCGTCCATCAGCGCCAGCGAAGTGCCGCAGACGGTTGCCATCGACGACGACCCGTTGGACTCGGTTATCTCCGACACCACACGCAGGGTGTAAGGGAATTCGGCGCGGGTCGGCAGCATCGGGCGAATGGCCCGCCATGCCAGTTTCCCATGGCCGATTTCGCGGCGGCCGGGCGAGCCCATGCGGCCGGTTTCGCCAACGCTGTAGGGCGGGAAATTATAATGCAGCAGGAAGTTTTCCTTGTAGGTGCCTTCCAGCGAATCGATGAATTGCTCGTCTTCCGCCGTGCCGAGTGTGGCGACAACCAGCGCCTGGGTTTCACCGCGGGTGAACAGGGCCGACTCATGCGTGCGCGGCAATACACCCACTTGCGACAGGATTGGGCGAACAGTCTTAACATCGCGCCCGTCGATACGCACGCCGGTGTCGAGGATATTGTTGCGGACGACTTTCGCCTGCAGCTCCTTGAAGACCTTTTTGACGACTTCGGCGCTGAACTTCGGCTCGCCGTCGTCCGGCAGGAGACCGGCCTCGACTTTGGCCTTTACCGCGTCGACGGCGTTGTAGCGATCCGCCTTGGCAGTGATCTTGTAGGCTTCGCGCAACTCCGCTTCGGCAATCGCGGCAACCGCATTTTCGGCTTCCGAATTATCTTTGACTTCCAGTTCACGCGGTTCTTTCGCGGCTTTCTCGGCGAGGCGTATAATCGCATCGATCACCGGTTGAAAACCGCGATGCCCGGTCATCACAGCCTCGAGCATGGTTTCTTCAGATAGCTCGTGGGCCTCCGATTCAACCATCATCACCGCATCGTTGGTGCCGGCTATGACCAGGTCGAGTTTTGAATCCTTCATCTCGTCGATGGTCGGATTGAGCTTCAATTCGCCGTTGATCACGCCCACACGTGCTGCGCCGATCGGTCCCATGAACGGAACACCGGACAAGGTCAGCGCAGCAGAAGCCGCAACCATCGCCAGCACATCCGGATCGTTTTCGAGATCATGACTGAGCACGGTGATAACGACTTGCGTTTCATTGCGGTAGCCATCGGGGAACAGCGGACGGATCGGCCGGTCGATCAGCCGGGAAACCAGCGTTTCCTTCTCGCTTGGACGGCCCTCGCGTTTGAAATAGCCGCCGGGAATACGCCCGGCTGCAAAAGCCTTTTCCTGATAATTGACCGTCAATGGGAAGAAATCGATCCCGGGCTTAGGCGACTTGGCCGAGACAACGGTCGCCAGGACGCTTGTTTCACCCCAGCTGGCAAATACCGAGCCATCCGCCTGGCGGGCGATCCGGCCGGTTTCAAGTGTCAGGGTGCTTCCCGCCCATTCGAGCGATTCACGATGTATTTCAAACATGTTCAATATCTTTCATGGATGTCGGACAAAAAAGCCATGGTCAAGATAGCAAGACGCTGCCGGATACCCTGAGGGTTTGTTGCGCAACAGCGTCTAGCAATCCTGCCATGGCCAATTTCATCTCGGTAAAGAAAGGCGGCCCCATGCCGTCTTTCCGGACTTCGGTGTGCTGATCGGTCTCAGCGCTGTTTAACGCGTATGCAATGCCCATACTCTGGGAGACGCTACGTGCAACAGGTAATTTCCGGGCTGCGAACAGGTGCTGAACACTAAAAACACGCCCGAAACTTGCGCCGGCGCAATTGTCGCCGGCAGCGCTGTCCAGCCGCGCGATATCTTATCGGCGGATACCCAGGCGCTCGATGATCGAGCGATACCGCGGTTCGTCCCGCTTTCTCACATAGTCAAGCAATTGCCGGCGCTGGGAAACCAGCTTCAGCAAGCCCCGGCGGGAGTGATTGTCTTTCTTGTGGGTCTTGAAATGCTCGGTTAGATTGACAATCCGTTCCGTCAGGATGGCGATCTGAACCTCGGGTGAGCCTGTATCGGCTTCCTTCGTGGCATATTCTTTTATGAGCGCCTGCTTGCGCTCCATAGTAATCGACATCGGCAGTCCTTGTTGTTGGAAGATTGCAGCCCCGGATTACCGGTAAGCCGGAACAAATCGCCATTCCGCTCCGGCCAGGCCGGGATGTCGTCCAGCAAGGTCGAACGAAAGGCGCCCGTCAGCGATTTCTGCCGGGTTGTGGTGCTTATACACGAAAGTGGCGGGAACGCTATAGCGGGTTTGCGAATTTCAGGTTGCGCCGGGCAGATCAGGCGCAACAGCGTTAAAATGGCAGGTTGAAAACCCGGCTCGGGTTCAGCTCACCCGCTTCCACCGGCCCAAACGCCACCGGCACGCCGCCGCAAGCTGCGTAGGCAATGCCGCCGAAGGGCGCATCACGGCCCCGCAACAACAGGCTTTGGCCCCGCCGCAGCCGGGCTGCCGCGTTGCGATCAACGACGACGCACGGAAGTTCGGTCAGCCCTGCCTCGACACTCAAAAGGGCCTCGGCCGGATTTGCGCCCTCGCCTTCCAGTTCCTGCAAGGGAATCGCGTCCTCGATCCCGAACGGCCCGACGCGGGTGCGCCGCAGCGCGGTTACATGGCCATAGCAACCGAGTTCCCGGCCCATATCCCTGGCGATCGCACGCACATAGGTACCCTTGCCGCAATTGGCTTCAAATATCGCGAATTCGGTTTGCGATTCGATCAAGGTCAAACTGTCGATTGTGACTTCGCGCGCCGGCAGCTCGACACTCTCGCCGTCGCGAGCAATGTCATAAGCCCGTTCACCATTGACCTTGATCGCCGAGAAGACCGGCGGGACCTGCATGATCGTGCCTGTGAACCGCGGGAGGGTGTCCTCAATGTCGGCGATGGCAGGACGCTTGTCGCTGCTGCGCACGGGCATGCCTTCTGTATCGTCGCTGTTGGTTTCAACACCCCAGCGCACGGTGAACCGGTAGGCTTTCTGGCCGTCCTGCACGAATGGGACAGTCTTTGTGGCTTCACCGAATGCGATTGGCAAAATCCCGGTCGCCAGCGGATCGAGCGTCCCGGCGTGCCCTGCCTTCTTGGCGTTGAAGATACGTTTGGCGCGCGACACTGCCTGTGTCGAGGTGATGCCCTCGGGCTTGTCGAGGACCAGCCAGCCATCGACAATTTCACGCTTTGATCGCGGTGCGTTCATGTCAGCCCGAATGCTCACCGGATTGGGCCGGCGCGGCGTCGCCCGCCGCCGTATCCCGGCGAACCTTTGGCGTGTTTAACAACGCATCGATCTGCGCCGCATTGTCGAAGCTGTCGTCGATGCGAAAACGGATATCCGGCGCAAATTTCAGGCTCACCATCCGCGCGACTTCAGACCGGAACAGCTTGCGATGTTTCTGCAGCGCCGCGAGCACGTCGTCCTGATCCTTGCCACCGAGCGGTAAAATGAAAACAGTGGCACACTTCAGATCCGGACTCATCTGCACTTTCGGGACAGTTGTCACATGCCCATCCAGCACCGGGTCATTGACGTATCCGCGCGTGAGCATTTCCGAAACGGCGTGGCGCACAAGTTCTCCCACCCGGAGCATCCTCTGCGACGGTTCACCGCCACGTTGATGTGATCGCGACATGTAACCTCCTGCACATCTGCACCGGATCCTTCTTGCACAATCCGGTCTTCCACGCCTGTCTTGGGACGAGCTTGTCCACGAAAAAAGCAATTCGCGACTTCGCCGCCAATGCGTTCAGATCCAGCACAGGTTAATGGTTCTTCGATTCGCCTGATTTGTCCCCGGTCAACGCGCTGGCGCTGGCCAGGAACCGGCAACACCGGTCATCCGCTTCCAATCCGCAGATTGCCATTTGTTGCATTGTTCGATGATGCATCGTGCGAAAAAGCCGGTTCGGTTTTCACGAACAACGATGTTCTCTAATCATTGGAATTGATCAACGCACGCACATTCAGATGGAAACATCTAAACACTCGCTGATCTGGCGGCGTCACAATGTTCGCGCAATCTCCTCAACGCGATAGCACTCGATGACATCGCCGGCACGGATATCTTCGTAATTCTCAAACGACATGCCGCATTCCTGACCGGATTGAACATCGCGGACTTCGTCCTTGAATCGTTTCAGCGTGCTGAGCGAGCCTTCGTGAATCACGACATTGTCGCGGATCAGGCGAACCTTTGCGCCACGCTCCACTTTGCCGTCGCTCACGCGGCAACCGGCAACCTTGCCAACCTTTGAAATGTTGAACACCTCCAGGATTTCCGCATTGCCGAGCATGGTTTCGCGCAGATCCGGCGACAGGAGGCCGGACATCGCAGCCTTGATGTCGTCAACCAGATTGTAGATTACATTGTAATAGCGAATTTCAACGTTCGACCGTTCCGACAAATCCCGCGCTTCGCGATAGGCACGGACGTTGAAGCCCAGAACAACAGCGCCCGACGCTTCCGCTAGCGTGACATCCGATTCGCTGATGCCGCCAACGCCGGAATGAATGACCCGTGCGCCGACCTCGTCGGTGCCCAACCCTTCCAGCGCCGCAATGATGGCTTCCACGGAACCCTGCACGTCGCCTTTGATGATGAGCGGGAATTCCTTGCGCCCCTCGGCACTGAGCTGGCTCATCATGTCGACGAGCGATCCGCGCGCGCCTGCTGTGCGCGCAACTGCCTCTTCACGTTTCCGCCGCTCCCGGTACTCGCAAATTTCACGGGCCCGGGATTCGCTATCGACCACCGCAACGCGGTCGCCGGCTTCCGGCGCGCCGCCAAATCCCAGCACCTCAACCGGCATGGAAGGACCTGCGGATGAACGGGTACGGCCGGTATCGTCGATAAGCGCGCGCGCATGGCCCCATTGCGCGCCGGCGACGATGATATCGCCCGTCCGCAACGTGCCGCGTTGAACGAGCACCGTTGCCACAGGTCCGCGTCCGCGATCCAGCAAGGCTTCGACGACGGTGCCTTCCGCCTTGCGATTGGGATTGGCCTTCAGTTCCAGCAGCTCGGCTTGCAGGGCAATGCCTTCGAGCAACTTGTCCAGATTGGTTCGCTGCAGCGCCGACACTTCCACTTCAAGCGTTTCACCGCCCATGCTTTCGACTTGCACTTCGTGCTGCAGCAATTCCGACCGCACGCGCATCGGATTGGCTTCCGGCTTGTCGATCTTGTTGATGGCCACGATCATCGGAACGCCGGCAGCCTTGGCGTGGGCAATTGCTTCCAGTGTTTGCGGCTTGATGCCATCGTCAGCAGCAACCACCAGAATAACGATATCGGTCACCTTGGCGCCGCGCGCGCGCATGGCGGTAAAGGCGGCATGGCCGGGCGTATCGATGAAGCTGATCTTCGCACCGTTAGGGGCCGTCACCTGGTAGGCGCCGATGTGCTGGGTGATGCCTCCGGCCTCGCCAGAGACGACATTGGCTTCCCGGATGGCGTCCAGCAGCGAGGTCTTGCCGTGGTCGACGTGCCCCATGATGGTGACAACCGGCGGACGCGGCTCCATATCGGCCGGATCATCCGGCTCGTCGAACAGGCCTTCCTCGATATCGGATTCGGCAACGCGTTTGACCGTGTGGCCCAACTCCTCGGCAACCAGCTCCGCGGTATCCAGATCGATCAGATCTGTCGCCTTGAGCATGATCGAC
Organism: uncultured Beijerinckia sp.; assembly: GCA_964615275.1. Classification (GTDB taxonomy): domain Bacteria; phylum Pseudomonadota; class Alphaproteobacteria; order Rhizobiales; family Beijerinckiaceae; genus Terripilifer. The sequence continues at coordinate 16,138 of CAZTMN010000016.1, forward strand.
TGCTTCATCAGCAGGCGGATAACATCAACCGCCCGCTCGGACATGCGGTTGGCGAATTCCTGAACGGTAATCGATTCAGGCAGGATGACTTCGCGCGACAGCTTTTCCTTTGGCGCCGCGCTGACACCCTTCAGGCGCTGCATACGCCGGCGGAACGAAGCGACCGAACGCGTCCGTTCTTCCTGGTCGGCCGTCGCATTGGCAACCGTCAAACGGCCGCGCTGCTTTTGCTGCCCGCCGCGTGGCGCACCGCGCGGAGGTGCGGCCGGGCGAGCCGGCATGCCGGGACGGCGAATGATCCGCCGCGCCTCGCCGTCATCGGCTTCCATGTCGTCTTGCTGACCGCGGCCGCGCATAACCGGCTGCAGTACAGGCTTTGCCGGCGTTTTGGCCGCAGCCGGTGCCGCCGCTGTAGTTGCTGCAGGCGCATCGCCCAAGCGCTTTGCCGCAGCCTCTTCCGCCTTGCGCTTGGCCTCCGATTCCTGCGTCCGGCGAGCGTCTTCTTCGACTTTTCGGGCTGCCGCTTCGGCCTTTTCCTTCGCCGCCTCGGCGTCACGCTTGGCGCGTTCCTCGGCTTCGACCTCAGCCAGCTTGCGGGCCTCAAGCTCCCGCTCACGGGCGTCAACCAGGGCGCGGGTACGAGCTTGCTGCTCGCTCTCGGTCAAGGTGCGTAAGACGACACCGGCTCCCGGCGCCGCGGCCTGATTATCGCCAGCCGGCGCCGCGGCTGCACGGACGGCACGGCCAGAGGGCGTTTTCGCAGCTGGCCGCGAGGTCTGAACCGTCTTTGGTTTTGCGACCGGCGCTTCGGAACGCGCAGCAGCTTCAGACGGCGCACCAACCGTGCGGCGTTTGACCTTTTCAACGACGACACCCCTGTTGCGGCCCTGGGCAAGATTTTGCCGCACGGCTCCAGCATCCACCGGCTTCTTCAGCGTCAGCGTCTTTTTCGGCTTGGCCGCCAATGTCTTTTCGTCTGTGGTCTTTGTGTCGGTCATTTATCCTCGATTTCGGCGCCACGCGTATCGTCCGAATGGCGCACCTTCGCAGTCTGCGGTTCCGTCCTGTTTTCCCGGTATTGCGCCAGCCGGCGAACCCGGGACAGAAATGCTTGCGTTGCCGCACCCTGTCTGAGCGCTGCATGTATCACATTTGTCTGCCCTAATGCCAAACCCAATTGGCTGGAATCGAATATTTTGACACGTGCGACCTGGTCCGCGCCCGCCCCGAATTGCCGAAACAGGGCCTGATCGATCTTGCGGATGCCATCCTGGCTGCCATCGGATGCCTGGATCACTGCCGCAACGGACCCGCGCGCAAGCAGTTTTTCGACCTGAAACGCCCCAACCACCAGCGCCCCTGCTTTTTTCGCCATGGCCAGGCTTTGCCGCGCATCATCGAAAAGCAGCCGCTCAACCAATTGCGCCAGCCCGGGGCCCGGCTTTACCGGTTCTTTCAGGCTGCGCGCGAAAACATTCTTTTTTATTGCTTTTTCAACAACTTCCGACTTGGCCTGGAGCCAGACGCCGCGGCCGGGGAGTTTTCGATGCAAGTCCGGAACGATAGTTCCGTCCGGGGCCGCGGCAAAGCGAATGAGGTCTTCCGGATCATGCGCCTGACGGCTGACGGCACAGGTCCGCTGCTGCGCCGCGCTCCGTTTGGGGAGCTTGTGCGGCCCGGCCGGGCTGTGCTGCTGATCCGCCGTTGTTATCATCGGCCTTGCTTATTCCGTAATAGGTCATGGCCCATGCGTTTCCACGGACCATGACGGGTCTGGTTTCGGGCCCACGTACCGCAAGCCGCGTCAATTAACCGTTGCGGCCGGTTCGGCGCCTTCTGCTGCTTCCACAGTGTCGGTTTCCCCGGCTTCCGGCTCCTCTTCCAATTCGTCAATCCAGCCAACGTTGACGCGCGCCTTCATGATCATCGCCTCGGCATCGGCACGCGAGATTTCGATACCCTCGAAGAAGCCTTCGTTCTTGATCGTCTCGCCGTCCTGGCGCTCGGTCCAGCCGCAAAGATCGTCGGGCACGCAGCCGGCAAAATCTTCCATCGTCTTGACATCGTTCTCACCGAGGCGGGCCAGCATTTCGTTGGTCATGCCTTCCAGCTCAAGCAGCTCGTCGCCGACACCGAGTTCGCGCCGCTTGGCAGCGAATTCCTCGTCGATCCGCTGCAGATAGGCACGCGCGCGGTTCTGGATTTCCTCCGCGGTGTCGTCGTCAAATCCTTCAATTGCAGACACTTCCTCCTGCTCGACGTAGGCAATTTCTTCAACCGAGCGAAAACCTTCGGAAGCCAGCAGCTGGCCGATGGTTTCATCGACGTCAAGCGCCTCCATGAAGACATTCGTGCGCTCCAGGAATTCCTTCTGCCGGCGCTCTGATTCCTCCGCTTCGGTAAGAATGTCGATATCCCAGCCGGTCAATTGCGACGCCAACCGGACATTCTGACCGCGTCTGCCGATTGCCAGCGACAATTGTTCGTCTGGAACGACGACTTCGATCCGGCTTGAGTCCTCGTCGAGAACCACCTTGACGACTTCCGCCGGCTGCAAGGCGTTCACAATGAAACTGGCGGCATCGGCGGACCAGGGAATAATGTCGATCTTCTCGCCTTGCAGTTCGTTGACCACCGCCTGAACGCGCGAGCCGCGCATGCCGACGCAGGCGCCGACCGGATCGATCGAGGCATCGCCCGAAACGACCGCAATCTTGGCGCGCGAGCCGGGATCGCGGGACACCGATTTGACCTCGATGATGCCGTCGTAGATTTCCGGCACCTCCTGGGCGAACAATTTCGCCATGAACTGCGGATGGGTGCGCGACAGGAAAATTTGCGGTCCGCGCTGCTCGCGCCGGACGTCGTAAACATAGGCGCGGGCGCGATCGCCGGGGCGAAACATTTCGCGCGGGATTAACTCGTCACGCCGGATCACCGCTTCACCCTTGCCCAGATCGACAATAACATTGCCGTATTCGACCCGCTTGACGACACCGTTGATGATTTCGCCAATACGGTCCTTGAATTCCTCGTACTGGCGATCGCGCTCGGCTTCCCGCACCTTTTGCACAATCACCTGTTTGGCTGACTGGGCCGGTATGCGGCCGAATTCGAACGGCGGCAGGGTCTCGGAAATCCAGTCGCCCACCTGGGCGGCCGGGTTTTTCTCGCGCGCATCTTTCAGCAATATCTGGGTTGCTTCGTTCTCGATTTCGTCAACGACCATCATCAGCCGTGAAAAACGGATTTCGCCGGTCTTCGGATTGATCTCGGCGCGAACCTCCGTTTCCTGGCCATAACGGGACCGAGCGGCTTTCTGCAGCGCCTCCTCCATCGAGGTCAGGACAATTTCTCGCGGGATCGATTTCTCGCGCGCAACCGCGTCGGCAATTTGCAACAATTCCAGTCTATTGGCGCTTACGGCCATGGTCATTCCTCCTACGGAAACAACAATCGTCAGCGGAACCTTACTTTCTGCGGCCCACTACACCCTTTCGCGATGCCTGCCGCCGTCCGGCAAATCGTCCCGGACCGCGGCGCGGCGAACCACGCAAATCCTCTGCCGGCGCATCGCCGGCGTCTTCCTGTTCATCATCCGGCTGTTGCAGCTGCGCCTTGCCCGAGCGCAATGCTTCGCGGACAAGCGCCTCGGTCAGCACCAGCCGCGCTTCGGCAATGTCAGCTACTGGGATTGCAACATCGGCATTCTCATCCTCTCGCGCGTCCATGCACCGCAACGAAAGCTGTGCATCGCGCCCCGCGCCGGAAACGCCCTCGATCCAGCCGCGGAAACGTTTGCGCCCGTCGAGCAGCACCGCCATCTCGATCCGCACTTCGTGGCCGATCGCGCGCTGGTAGTCTGAAATCCGCACCAGCGGCCGGTCGATACCAGGCGACGACACTTCCAGGCGGTAAGCCTGGGCAATCGGGTCTTCCAGATCGAGCACCGGCGAGATTGCCATGCTGACAGCCTCGCAATCGTCAACGGACATGGCGCCATCGGGCCGTTCGGCCATAATCTGCAGCACCGAGCCCTGGCCGGTCATGATCCGCGCCCGCACCAGCCGGTAGCCGAGATCGCGCAGCACCGGGGTAACGACAGCCGCGACCCGCGCTGCAGGTCCGGTCTCGCCAACAAGGCGCGGCTCGTCGATATCCGCTGGAACATCCGCGTCTGCGGTAATGGTTTGCATGTCCGTCATATCAGGCGCGCAGGGCTACCCGCGTTGGTTAAACAAAAAGAGCGGGTCCCCGGGGGCCCACTCTCCAAACTGATCACCGAAGCAATCCAGATGAGAAACTGATACTGGCCATTTAGCGATTTAGGCGTGAAAATGCAAGAATTGTTTGGCTGGCGCCACGTCCAGACACCAAAATCCTTCCTGTAACAGCCCAAGATACGGGCGATCGCCATGATTTTGTCAGACGCGCAGGCAAAGGTTTTCCGCAGGCAGCGGTCTCACGCGAAATCCCTCCCATACAGCCCTTCGATCGCCTCCAGCACATCCCGCGGCAATGGCCCTTTGGCCTCGGCCTCCAGTGCCTGTTCGACATGCTCAGGCGCGCCGATGCCGACCAGGCCAAGCGACAAGTCGCCGCAGGTGAGAGCGTAACGCACGCCGAATTGCGCCCGGTTGCGGATGATATCCGGAAATTTCTCCCGCAACATCGCCACCAGTCGGTCCGTCTTGCGCTGTTCGATTGGTTCGCTGGTCTGGCGCGCCATCATGGAAACCGGCTTGACTCGCTCGTCCGTGGCGATGATGCCGCCATCGAGAATACGGATGCCGAGAATACCCATGCCATGCGCTTTTGCCGCTGCCATCACGCCGTTGAAATCCTGCCCGGACCAGCCGGCTGGCATTACCCGGGCGGAACTGGGATTGACTGGATTGTAATAGATTTGCGCCGATTGGAATGCGCCGCTGTTCAGCACTTTCAGGATTGAGCCCGTGTCACCCAAGGCGGTCAGGCCGATGAGCCGCGTCTTGGCCGCTTCACGCATGCGCGTCAGACCCTCAAGGACCGGTCCCAGCATTTGCGCGCTGTTCAGTCCCCCGTCCGTACCGGCGTCGTCAATGCGATTATGAACCTGCAAAACGGTCAGCTGCTCCCGCCGCAGGCGTTTCATGCTTGCTTCGGCCTGGCGCACCAGATCTCCGGCCAGATCGCCGGAAGTCGCGTCGAGCGTTACCTTGGTGGATACGTTCAACTCCGCGCTGGTGGTCGCAAGCAGCTTACCCAGCGCTTCCTCGCTGCCGTAAACTTCTGCGGTATCGAACCAGTTGATACCACCTGCAACCGCAGTATCGAAGGCTTTTCGCCGGTCCGCTTCCGGACCGTTGATCAGCAGGCCGCCTACACGCCCGCAACCAAAGCCAATCGATGAAACGCGTATGCCGGTTTCGCCAAAATTCCGGTATTCCATCGCCAACCTCGCTGGTGCACTCAGTCCCGGCTTCCGGCCGAGAGCTTCGCCTCTGCTGCACGAATCCCGGCGGCGATCGAAGCCTCGGCATCAAGCTCTGTCGTGTCGAGCAGGATCGCATCTGCAGCCATCTTCAACGGCGCGGCCGATCTTGCCGAATCGCGCTCATCGCGTTTGCGGATATCGGCAAGCACGTCCTCGAAACGCGTCGGCTCACCGCGCGCTTCCAGCTCCAGCATGCGCCGGCGCGCCCGCTCCTCCGGGCTGGCGGTAACGAACAGCTTCACGTCGGCGTCCGGGCAGATAAACGTACCGATGTCGCGTCCGTCCAGAACAGCACCGGGCTTCTGGAGTGCGAATTCCCGCTGCATGGCGACCAGCGCCTCTCGCACCGCCGGAATTGCGGCAACAATCGAGGCCAGTTCTCCCACATGACGTTCGCGCAGGGCTTCATCCAGCAAATCCGTGGGTTGAAGCGCTAGCGCCGCATGGACGGCGGCGGCCTCATCGCCGGGTTGCGCACCCTGCCTGCGCAGCGCCGCAGCGGTCGCCCGATAGAGCAGGCCTGTATCGAGATGCTGTAATCGAAAATGAGCGGCAATCGCCCGGGCAATAGTGCCCTTGCCCGACGCGGCAGGCCCGTCGATCGCGATGATCATCAGCCGGCCTCGAAGAAATCCGCGCCCAGGCGCGCCATGTCTGGCTGGAAAGTTGGGAAACTCGTATCAATCATCGATACATCATCAACCCCGACCGGCTGGTCGCTTGCCAGTCCCATGATGAGGAAGCTCATGGCGATGCGATGGTCAAGATGGGTCGCAGCCGTACCGCCACCGGGGACTAAACTGCCGGCATGAACTGTCAGATCGTCGCCTTCTATGGTGGTACGCACGCCTGCCGCAGCGAGACCGTCGGCGATGGCCGCCAGCCTGTCGCTTTCCTTCACGCGCAGTTCGGCCAGCCCGCACATGCGGGTATCGCCATTGGCAAAGGCCGCGGCCACCGCCAGGATCGGGTATTCGTCGATCATCGCGGGGGCGCGCTCAGCAGGCACTTCTATGCCTTTGAGGCTCGAGGCACGCACGCGCAGGTCGGCAACATCTTCGCCACCCTCGATGCGGCGGTTGAGAACTTCTATATCGGCGCCCATCTCCTGCAGGCAAGTCAGCAATCCGGTGCGCAGCGGGTTCATCATCATGCCCTCGATACGCAAGTCGGAGCCGGGCACGAGCACTGCGGCAACCAGCGCAAAAGCCGCCGACGAGGGATCGGCGGGAACCGATATGTCCCTGGCGCGCAAATCGGCACGGCCAGCCAATTCGATCCGCCGCCCGTGCGAACCGTCAGCAACGCTGTGAATATTCGCACCAAAAAAGGCCAGCATCTTTTCAGTATGGTCGCGGGAGGCTTCGCTTTCAATCACCACCGTGCGCCCGGGCGAGTTCAGCCCGGCCAGAAGAATGGCCGACTTCAGCTGTGCGGACGGGACCGGAGTACGGTACTCGACCGGGAACGGGTCGCCAGTGCCACGCAGGGTAACCGGGAGCCGCCCGCCCTCCGCTTCGGACAGGACTTCCGCGCCCATCAGGACCAGTGGATCGAGTATTCGCCGCATGGGCCGTTTGCGCAGCGATGCATCGCCGTCGAACGTAACTGTCATGTCGTGGCCGCCGGCAATACCCATCATCAGCCGCGTGCCGGTACCGGCATTGCCGAAATCCAGCGTTTGTTCCGGCTCCAGCAACGAACCGGCGCCCATGCCGTCCACCTGCCAGCGCCCCGGGCCAAGCCGCTCAACCCTGGCGCCGAAGGCCCGGCAACCGGCTGCCGTCGCAAGCACGTCGGCGCCTTCCAGCAAGCCCTCGATTTGCGTGCGGCCCAGGGCCAGAAGGCCGAGCATGAGCGCCCGATGCGACATCGACTTGTCGCCCGGCGCGCGCAAGACGCCTCGGATCGGCCCGCCACGCCGCGCCGCCATCGGCCTGGCCGGTACGCCGTGATGTCCGCGGGAATTGTTTGCCATACTGTGTTGTTGCACCATGTCGCGATGCCGATATCCTGGGTCCGGGCCGTCCGTGTTTCCATTGCGTCAGTGGCCTGACAAAATTTGGTTGTGCCTGCGGCACGCACCCGCGGCTCGTAGCATAGCACGGGTGAGGCTGTCATCGACGTTTGCACATCCCGGACGGCGATTTCCATTTGACAGCAGGACACCCGGCGACTAACCCGGGCCACAATCTGCACAATGCGCCTGATGGCGGCGCTGTCCGATTATGGCGCTGCCCGAAAGCGTGGTCTCGGACCGGAAGACGCATCCAGCCGCCAGCGCTGGATTGAGACAAAGGAATATCGACTGTGGCAAAACCGGAACTCGGCAGCAAGCGGCAGTGTGAAAGCTGCAGCACCAAGTTTTTCGATCTCAACAAGGACCCGATCCTGTGCCCGCGCTGCGGCGCGGAGTTCCAGCCTGTTCACATGCTTGCCCGGCCAGCGGCGCCGGCCGTCACGGAGGCCCCTGCCCGCACCGATGACGACGAGGACGAAGACGATAGCGGACCGGAGATCATCTCCCTCGATGAGGCCGACGACAACGAAGACGGCAAGGTGACCGCCGATTCCGATGTCGACGTGGACGTCGACGTGGATGTCGACCTCGACGACGACAACGACGACGAAAGCTCCGATGCATTCCTCGAGGATGACGACGACGACAATGACGACGTCTCCGGCCTGATCGACGGGGATATCGAGAAAGACGACGACAACTGATCCGTCGTTAACGCCGGAACGACTGGATCGGGCCATCCCGTGCCCGGCCCGCAGCGGCCCGGCGTCTAGCCCCGGCGCTTGCATTCCATTCACACTTTGCCTATATACCGGCGCTTCAGACCGCCCGGCCAGTCAGGGCTGCCGTGGCGGTTTTGTTCGCTCATGTTGAGTTGACCCCGGTTTTCGCAGGATTTCCGGGTTGTTATGCGGGCAGAGCCCGCACAGGAGAGCAAAATGCCCAAGTTGAAGACTAAGTCGGGCGCCAAGAAGCGTTTCAAGCTGACCGGCACCGGCAAAGTTGTTTACGCCCAGAGCGGTAAACAGCACGGTATGATCAAGCGCACCAACAAGCAGATCCGGAATCTGCGCGGAACCTCGGTCCTGTTCAAAACCGACGGCGAGAACGTCAAGAAGTACTTCCTGCCGAATGGTTGATACGGCACGCCGGGGGTTCATCCGGCGCCAGGGTAGCCAACCGCAACGAAATTCCGAAATTCCGATTTGAAGGAGATCTGTCATGGCACGCGTAAAACGCGGCGTTACAGCCCATGCCCGCCACAAGAAAATTCTCGACAAGGCCAAGGGATACCGCGGCCGCCGCTCGAACACGATCCGCACCGCCAAGGCCGCGGTCGACAAGGCGATGCAGTACAATTACCGCGATCGCAAGAACAAGAAGCGCACCTTCCGGGCGCTGTGGATCCAGCGCCTGAACGCTGCGGTGCGCGATTGCGGCATGACCTACAGCCGATTTATCAACGGCCTCGGCCATGCAGGTATCGAGGTTGATCGCAAGGTGCTTTCCGAAATGGCTATCCATGAGCCGGAAGCCTTCAAGGCGATCGTTGAAAAGGCCAAGGCCGCCCTGCCGGCGGCTGCCTGATCCTCCCGATCCTGCTGCCGGGGTCTGCAAAGTGCGGCGGAGGCCTCCCCTCCGCTTTTCGTCTTGCGGCCTGATGGACCTGGTGCCACGCCGCAATATTGAACGGCTTCAATAGAGCGTGCTGCCATGTCCGATCTGGAAATCTTGCAATCAGAAACCCTTAACGCGATCGCCGCTGCCGCCGACGAGACCGCGCTGGAAGCCGTTCGCGTCGCCGCGCTTGGCAAAAAGGGAACGATCTCCGCGCAACTCTCGACGCTCGGCAAGATGAGCCCGGACGAGCGCAAGACGGCAGGCGCTGCGATCAACGCAGTCAAGGATGTCGTCACAAAAGCGCTGGGCGAACGGCGGACGGTGCTCAAGCAGGCGGCCCTGGAGGCGCGGCTGGCTACCGAGACCCTTGATGTAACGCTGCCTGTGCGCGAGCCAGGCCCGGTCACCGGCCGCATTCATCCGATCAGCCAGGTCATGGACGAACTGGCGGCGATCTTCGCCGACATGGGATTTTCCATCGCCGAAGGCCCGGACATCGAATTCGACGACTACAACTTCACCAAGCTGAATTTTCCCGAAGGCCATCCGGCCCGGGAAATGCACGATACGTTCTTTTTCAATCCAGGCGAAAACGGCGAACGCAAATTACTGCGCACCCATACCTCCCCGGTACAGGTGCGCACCATGCTGAACCAGAAGCCGCCGATCCGCGTTATCTGCCCGGGCCGCGTCTACCGGATTGATTCCGATCAGACGCACACGCCGATGTTTCACCAGATCGAAGGCCTGGTCATCGACAAGCAGGCTCATCTCGGCCACCTGAAGTGGATCCTGGAGGAATTCTGCAAGGCGTTCTTCGAAGTGCCGAACGTGAAAATGCAGTTCCGCCCGTCCTTCTTTCCGTTCACCGAACCGTCGATGGAAGTCGATATCCAGTGTTCACGCGAAGGCGGCGGCATCCGCTTCGGCGAGGGCGACGACTGGATGGAAATCCTCGGTTGCGGCGTTGTCCATCCCAACGTGCTGCGCAATTGCGGCATCGATCCGGACGAATACCAGGGCTTTGCCTGGGGGCTGGGGATCGACCGCATCGCGATGCTGAAATACGGCATCGACGACCTGCGCGATCTGTTCGAACCGGACGTCCGCTGGCTGTCGCATTACGGCTTCCGATCCCTTGATCTGCCGAACCTGGCAGGTGGGTTGAGTTCATAGGAGAGAAAAATGAAATTCACCCTCTCCTGGCTCAAGGATCATCTCGACACCAGCGCCCCGCTGGAGGATATCTGCCACACGCTGACGAAAATCGGCCTTGAGGTCGAGGAAATCGACGACCCTGCCGCGAAGTTGAAAGACTTTGTCGTTGCCCGCGTTATCGAGGCCAAGCAGCATCCCAACGCCGACCGGTTGAAAGTCTGCACGGTCGATACCGGTTCCGGTGAGGCGATACAGGTAGTCTGCGGCGCGCCGAATGCGCGCACCGGCATGAAGAGCGTATTCTCGCCGGTCGGGACCTACATTCCCGGCAAGGACATGGTGCTGTCGAAAGGCGTTATCCGCGGTGTCGAATCCAACGGTATGCTGTGCTCGGGCATGGAAATGCAATTGTCCGACGACCACGAGGGCATTCTCGACCTGCCTGACGATGCGCCGGTTGGCGCGCGTTACGTGGATTATGCCGAACTTTCCGATCCAGTTATCGAAATCGGCCTGACGCCAAATCGTCCCGATGCAACCGGCGTCCACGGCATTGCCCGCGATCTCGCCGCCGCCGGAATCGGTACGCTGAAAGACAACAATATCGAACCGGCAGCATGTAAATTCCCGTGCCCGGTTTCCGTCACGCTCGACTTTTCCGAGGATGACAAACATCTCGCGCCGGCTTTCGCCCTGCGCATGGTCAGGGGTGTTACCAACGGTCCTTCGCCGGGCTGGATGCAAAAGCGCCTGCGCGCCATCGGTCTGCGGCCTATCAATGCGCTGGTCGACATCACAAACTATGTCACCTTCGATCACGGCCGCCCGCTGCACGTGTTCGATGCGGCAAAGGTGAACGGCAACCTTGCTGTGCGCCTTGCCAGGGACGGTGAAAAGGTCCTGGCGCTCGACGGCAAGACCTATGAGCTTGCTGCAGGCAATGTCGTCATCGCCGACGACAACGGCGTTGAATCCATCGCGGGAATCATGGGCGGCGAGGAATCCGGCTGCGACGAAAACACCACGGACGTGTTGATCGAATCGGCGCTGTGGGACCCGATGAACATCGCCCGCTCCGGCCGCGATCTCGGCATCATCACCGATGCCCGCTACCGGTTCGAGCGCGGCATCGATCCGGCCTTCTGTGTACCAGGCGCCGAGCTGGCCACCCGGTTCGTGACGGAGCTTTGCGGCGGAGAGGCTTCCGAACTCATCGTTGCCGGCGAAGTGCCTGATCCGCAAAACACCATCGCCTTTCCCCTGGCGGAAGTCGCACGGCTGACCGGCCTCGACCTGCCGCGCGACGAGAAGATCGCCATCCTCGAACGCCTTGGATTCGCGGTCGATGGCGGCGGCGATATCCTCAACGTGTCCGTACCGACGTGGCGTCCGGACGTCGAAGGCAAGGCCGACCTTGTCGAGGAGATCGTCCGAATTGCCGGCGTCGACCGGGTTGTGTCGGTGCCGCTGGAGCGGCCCGAGGCGAGCGTCGCCAAACCGATCCTGACAGTGCTGCAAAAACGCACCAGTCAGGCGCGCCGGGCGTTGGCGGCCCAGGGTCTGGTGGAAGCGGTCAACTGGTCATTCATCGATCATCAACGCGCGCTCCTGTTCGGTGGCGGCAAACCGGAACTGGAAATCTCCAACCCGATCGCTGCCGACCTGTCCGACATGCGCCCCAGCCTGATGCCGGGCCTTGTCGCCGCTGCCGGGCGCAATGCCGATCGCGGCTTTGGCGATGTTGGCCTGTTCGAAGTCGGCCAGATTTTCCTCGGCGCCGGCGACAAGGACCAGCGCCAAAGCGCCGCAGCGGTGCGTGCGGGAACCGCGAATGCATCCGGCGCCGGGCGCCATTGGTCCGGAAAGAGCGCGCCCGTCGGCGCTTTCGACGCCAAGGCTGATGCAATGGCGATGCTGTCGGCGCTTGGCATTGCCGTGCAGGGCATGCACGTTGTCCCCGGCGGTCCTGGCTGGCTGCATCCCGGACGTTCGGGAACCATGCAATTCGGACCAAAGAACATTATTGGACATTTCGGGGAAATCCATCCAGCGGTGCTCGAGGCGTTGGATGTTGAAGGCCCACTGTGCGGATTTGAGATCATTCTCGACAATTTGCCGGTTCCGCGCGCCAAGCCTACGAAGGTCAAGCCAAAACTCGACCTGTCCGAATTGATGCCGCTGGAGCGCGATTTTGCGTTTGTCGTTGATCGCGCGGTTCAAGCTTCCGACATCATGCGCGCCGCCCAATCGGCGGACAAGGCGTTGTTGGCCGGCGTCAACGTCTTCGACGTCTACGAAGGGGCCGGCGTGCCCGATGGCAAGAAATCCGTCGCGGTTTCGGTCATGCTTCAGCCGCGCGAAAAGACATTGACCGACGCAGAGATCGACGCCGTCGCGGGAAAAATCGTCGCCGAAGTGGCGAAGAAGACGGGCGCCGTTTTGCGCCGCTAAAGCGCTTTGCCTTATTTCTGAATCAAGAAATGAGGCAAACGCACGGTGTTCCAATATCTGATCGGCGTTTGCGTTCAATCAGGAAGCCGGCGGACCGGCCACAATGTCAACTTTGTTTGCAGGCATCCTGCGTGGCATGAAGGTCTTGTTCGCGGCATTCGCAATTGCGCTGATAATTTGCGTCCCGGGGGTTTTTGCAAAGCCGCGGACGATGGCCGGTTGCGAAAAACTGAAGGACGACCACGCCTACAACAAGTGCCTGGCTTCATTTGGGCCAAAACGCGGCGCGTCCCGGTCCGGCAGAGGTTACCGGCGGCCGCGTAACGTCCGCAGAAGCCATGGGCGCGCGCGCCGCAATCGCTATCGCGGCATCCGGATCTATCGTTCGAAAGGCAGGGTGCGGACGATCATCTCCGTGCCACGGCGGTAAGACGGGAATCCGGCGACTGCTTTAACCGGAAGCGCTTTGGGCGAACGCTTGCCGAACCGAACATTGCCTATCCCAGATTCAACTCCTTGAAGAAATCGTTGCCCTTGTCGTCCATGACTATGAAGGCGGGAAAATCTTCCACTTCGATGCGCCAGATCGCTTCCATTCCAAGTTCCGGATATTCGACCACCTCGACTTTCTTGATGCAATCCAGCGCCAGCCGGGCCGCCGGCCCGCCAATCGAACCAAGGTAAAAGCCGCCATGGGCGGCGCATGCATCGCGCACTTGTTTTGAACGATTGCCCTTGGCCAGCATCACCATGGATCCACCGGCCGCCTGAAACTGTTCAACGAACGAATCCATGCGGCCTGCCGTCGTCGGGCCAAAGGAACCGGACGCCATGCCCTCGGGAGTCTTGGCCGGCCCCGCATAATAGATCGGATGATTCTTGAAATAATCCGGGAGAGGTTCACCCGCTTCGAGGCGGGCGCGCAACTTGGCATGCGCCATGTCGCGGGCAACAATCATCGGGCCGGTCAGCGACAGGCGCGTCTTGATCGGATATTGCGTCAGCTTCGCCAGGATGTCGGACATGGGCTGGTTGAGATCGATTTTCACGACATCGCCGCCCAGCGCGCTTTCATCGACATGCGGCATGTATTTCGCCGGATCATGCTCCAGCTCTTCGAGGAAGACGCCTTCGCGATTGATTTTTCCAAGCGCCTGTCGGTCGGCCGAGCAGGATACGCCAATACCGACCGGCAGCGAAGCGCCATGACGCGGCAATCGGATCACGCGTACATCGTGGCAGAAATATTTGCCGCCAAATTGGGCGCCGACCCCGAGCGATTGCGTCAGCTTGTGGATTTCCTCTTCCATCGCCAGATCCCGGAAGGCGTGGCCGTCCTCGCCGCCCTCGGTGGGCAGGCCGTCGTAATAGCGGGTGGACGCCAGCTTGACGGTCTTCAGATTGAGTTCGGCGGACGTGCCACCAATAACAATCGCCAGATGATACGGCGGACAGGCGGCGGTTCCGAGCGTGAGGATTTTTTCCTTCAGGAATTCCACCAGCCGGTCATGGGTCAGAACCGAGGGTGTTTGTTGATACAGGAATGTCTTGTTGGCTGAACCGCCACCCTTGGCGATAAACAGGAACTTGTACTCGTCTTCTCCATCGGCATAAATTTCGATCTGCGCCGGCAGATTGGTAGCCGTATTCTTTTCCTCGAACATCGATAACGGAGCAACCTGCGAATAGCGCAGGTTTTTCTTGTCGTAGGCATCCTTGACACCTTCGGCGAGTGCGCTTTCGTCATCGCCTTCGGTCCAGATACGGCGTCCCTTCTTGCCCATGATGATTGCGGTACCGGTGTCCTGGCACATCGGCAGCACCCCACCGGCGGAAATATTGGCGTTCTTCAACAGGTCGTAGGCAACGAAACGGTCATTCGAGGTTGCCTCGGGATCATCGAGAATCTTGGCCAGCTGCTGCAAGTGGCCAGGCCGCAATAGATGGTTGATATCCGTCATCGCCTGTTCACTCAGCTTGCGGATAGCCTCGCGGTCGACAACGAGAATGTCTTCGTTGCCAAACTTTTCTACGCGTACGCCTTCGCTGGAGATTTTTCGATATGGCGTTGCATCTTTGGCGAGGGGAAACAACGGTGCGTGTTGGTAGGTCATATCCATTCCCTGATTGTAGCGGGCCAAAAGCATCGTGCGCCAACGGATGCCGTATGTATCAATCACAAGGCGCCTGGAGAGGTTCAGCGTTTCACGGCATCGTAAACGGCTCTAGGCAGCGTCCCGGTCAAGTTCGCTGGAAAGCAGGGAATAGATGCCCGCAACATCGCGGGTCTTGCGCACTTCGGCGAGCAATTGCTCGTTGCGAAACGTGCGTGCAACCTGCGCCAGCGCTGTCAGGTGATCCGCGCCCGCACTCTCCGGAGCAATCAGCGCAAATATGATGTCGACCGGCGCCCCGTCAGTTGCTTCAAACTCGATCGGCTTCTCAAGCCGCGCAAACACTCCGAAGATTCGACCAATCTTCTCGATTTTGGCATGCGGTATGGCGACGCCTTCCCCCACGCCTGTCGAACCGAGGCTTTCACGCTGCCACAGGCAGTCAAATACTTCCCGTTCCTTCAAGCCGGATACCTGGGCGGCCCGCCCGGCAATTTCAGAGAGCGCCTGTTTTTTGCTGGCAGCACGCAATGCTGGCAGTATGGCTTCGGTCGTGAGCAAATATTGCAAGCCCATTTAAATTACTCCCAATCAACGTTCCGTTGATTTGGTCAAACACCAATACGACAAATACGCTGAACTTCAGGACGCTTTGCTACCGGCCGCCGGGTCGATCCAGCCTATGTTTCCGTCTGTCCGCCGGTATACAATATTCACCGAGCCACTCGTTGCATGTTGAAATACCACCACCGGAGCTCCGGTCATATCCAGTTGCAGCACCGCTTCGGATACGGGCAGGGTCTGCAGGGCTGAGGTTTTTTCCGCGACGACAACCGGGCTGAAATCTTCGGCAACCTCGGCTTCCTGGTCCGGTGCTTCCAACACGTAATCCGCGAACATGCTGGCGTCGGGTTCGCCGGAGTGCTTGTTGGCGTGATGATGATCCTTCAGCCGGCGGTTGTACCGGCGCAGACGTTTTTCCAGCCTGGTCGCCGCGGAGTCGAAGCTCGCGTAGGGCTCGCCGGCGCGGCCCTCCGAATGTAACGTCATGCCCGATGAAAGGTGGAGCGTGCATTCGCTGCGATATCCGGAACCCTCGTGGTCAACGACGATATGCCCTGTCACACTGCCATCAAAATACTTGCTGATCGCAGCTTCCACGCGGTCCTCGATATGGCCCCGCATCGATTCGCCCAAATCAAAATTCTTTCCAGTTATGCGTAGCGTCATTTTTCCCCGCCAATATCAGGCAGTTCCCGGTTTTTCATCACGGCAGCAATTTCCAGCGCACGCGAGCGCGACATCCATACTCTAGAAATTTTCGCCGCGCCAGTCCAGAAAAATAACCCGGCCGCCACCCAATCGTGATCAAATATTTTACATGAATTCAATACTTTATAGAAAAACGCACAATATTTCAGCGAGCCTGTGCGCAACCCTATGTCATGGCCATCATGGCTGATTTTTCGCGCCGCCGTTGCACCGATGAAGGAATGTGCAACCCTTCCCGGTACTTGGCGACAGTCCGGCGCGCAATGTCGATATTGACCTGCTTCAGACACGCCACAATCGCGTCATCGGACAGAATGGCGTCCGGTTTCTCTTGGTCTATCAATTGCTTGATCTTGTGCCGAACTGACTCTGCCGAGTGGGCTTCACCTTCGCCGCTGGCCGGAATGGATGCCGTGAAGAAGAACTTGAATTCGAACAAACCGCGGTGGGTTGCCATGTACTTGTTGGAGGTCACGCGCGAAATTGTCGATTCGTGCATTCCGATGGCATCGGCGACCATTTTCAGGTTCAGCGGGCGCAAGTGCTCGATACCCTCGGCGAAAAATGCATCCTGCTGGCGCACGATCTCGGTTGCGACCTTGAGGATGGTGCGCGCCCTTTGCTCCAGGCTTCGGGTCAGCCAGTTGGCGTTTTGCAGGCACTCGGCGATGAAGGTCTTCTCGGCCTCCTTGCTGGTTTCGCCGGAAACCTTTGCGGCATAGGTCTGGTTGACCAGCACGCGCGGCAATCCTTCCGGATTGAGTTCGATGTTCCACGAACCGTCCGCTGCCGGGCGCACGGTTACGTCCGGAACCGCGGTCTGTACTGGAGCACCGCCAAAAGCGCGGCCAGGCTTGGGGTCAAGTTCGCGGATTTCTCCGACCATGTCGACAATATCGGCCTGATCGACACCACAGATTTTGCGCAGCTGATCGAATTCCCGCTTCGCCAACAATGGCAAATTGGCAATCATGGCTTCCATTGCAGGATCAAAACGATCTCTTTCGCGCAGCTGAATCGCCAGGCATTCCGCCAGATCACGGGCCCCGATACCGGCCGGATCAAAGCTCTGGATAACGCCAAGAACGCGTTCGATCCGCTCCGGCGCAGCGCCCAGCCTTGCTGCCAATTCGGGAATCGCCTCGCGCATGTAGCCGGTCTCGTCGATCGAATCGACTATCGCCTGGCCGATCAGCAGATCTGCCGGATCCGTGACCGCAATGGCCAATTGCTTGTTGAGATGTTCGGCGAGCGAAACCTCCGCCGCCACGTAAGCTTCAAGATTCGGCGCCTCACCGCCGGCCTCGCCCCCTGAGCCGGTCCACGACGTCGCCGAAAGAGAAGTATCAGCAATATCAGGGCTTTGCGGAGCAACAGCCGGCGCGTCAGCGTCGAATGTGTTGGATATCTCGGTGCCAAGTTTTTCTTCGAGCGCAGAGGCGTCGACGTCCAGGTTTTCGCTGGCCCAATCCCCTTCCATCTGCTCGGCAACCAGATCGCCGCCGTCATCTCCGCCGTCGCCGCCGCCATCATTGTCCTTGCCGGACTCGGGCAGCGCCTCACCGGACGGCGTATTGTCATCGGCACGCTCAAGTAACGGATTTCGCTCCAGCTCTTGCTCGACATAGGCCGTCAGCTCCTGGCTCGAAAGCTGCAACAGCTTTATCGCCTGGAGCAGTTGCGGCGTCATCACCAGGGATTGTCCCTGCCGCATCATTAACTTGGCTGCTAACGCCATTCCGCCCGTTCCCACTCACACCCGATCGATATATCGTTTCGCGAACACAGCGAAACGATCCGGATTTTCGATTTGACCCGCATCCTTCGGGCGAACCGGACACCGCTTCACCTGAAAACGCCAGTTTCCCGGCATTGCCGGTCGTGCACCGATTTCCGCAAGGATTGTACCACAGGAATGTGGCGCCTCGCCCAAACGGCCTGCTTGTTGCCTTCAGGTTATAACCCGGGCAGCAGGAAATTCCGTAAAACTCTGCGCAGCAGGGCGCCCAAAATCCGGGACCCGGTTAATTTGCAGTTTCCATATTGGTCTCAAATTCGTAAATTCAATAAAAATACAAATAAATTCATAGAGTTGAATTAAATCTGAAAATCCTGGCCGAGGTATAGTCGGCGCACATCCGGGTCGGCAATTATCTCCTGTGGCGAACCTTCGGTAAGAACCTGGCCGGAATGAATAATGTAGGCGCGATCAATGAGGCCAAGTGTTTCTCGGACATTATGATCGGTAATCAACACGCCGATACCGCGCTGGGTCAAATGCCGCACCAGGGTCTGGATGTCACCGACCGCAATCGGATCGATACCCGCAAACGGCTCGTCCAGAAGCATGAAGGATGGCTGGCTGGCAAGGGCCCGGGCAATCTCGCAACGCCGGCGTTCGCCGCCCGACAAGGCGATCGACGGGGCATTGCGCAACCGGGCAATATCGAACTCCTGCAGCAAGGCTTCCAATTCAGCCTCCTGGCGGTCTCGGTCCGAAAAGGTTACCTCCAGAACCGCGCGAATATTGCCCTCAACGGTCAGGCCGCGAAAAATTGAAGCTTCCTGTGGCAGGTATCCAATACCGAGCCGGGCGCGGCGATACATCGGCAACGATGTTACATCATGGCCATCGAGCTGGATGATTCCCTTGTCTGGCTGGACGAGGCCGGTGATCATGTAAAACACGGTGGTTTTCCCGGCGCCGTTGGGTCCGAGCAGGCCGACGGCTTCACCGCGCGCCACGGCAAGGCTGACATCGAGGACAACCTGGCGTCCGCCATAGCTTTTCCCCAGTTGCCAGGCGCACAACCAGCCGTCTTGCAACTGCCGGGGATCCCAGCTCAGCTGGTTCTGCTGTGTTTTTTCGTTCACTCGCCCCCCTGCCGGCCGGAACCCGCGGCAGATTCCATGCCGCTTCGCATAACCCGTCTGCAGCCCGGTATCAAATCCGGAATCACGACTTTCCCATGCCTTGCAAACTGCGCGGCTCGGACCGGTTGCGGGCGTTATTGCGTTATCGGCGGGACGAGGGAGCCGGGGCACGGCTTTTGGGCACCAGGATACTCGTAACGCGGCCACCGGTTATACGCGCCCGGCCGCTATTGAGATCGTAAACCAGACGCGCCTTTGGCCCGCCCTTTGTGATATTCGGTCCCTGGCTAAGCACCGGGTTACCGATCAGATAAAGGACGTTCTTCGCCTTGTCATAGAGCCCGCGATTGCCGGTCCCGACCTGATCCTTGGAACGGATCGTCACCGGGCCGGCGGCCTCCATCCGGCGCACTTGATCGCCACTGCTGGCAGTGCCCGATTGCGAGTTTTTCATCGCATCCTTGGCCAGATAGATGGTGAGCTTTGAACACTTCAAGGTCGCGGTGCCCTGCCGTGCGACAACGCCGCCGGAATATACGAGCTTGCTCTGCTTTTCGAAAAAATCCAGCCGCCCGGCGTTGATGCTGATCGGAGATTTTGCATTGCCACCGGGAATAATTGCGGGAGCCGACTGTTTTTGCGCCGCCGCCCCACCGGCGAGCGCAACTGTCCAAGCAGCCATCATAGAGCGGCAAGCGCCAATCTCTTACCAGCAAGCACCTTGCCCATTTATTGTCCTTTCGCAGCCGGAGCCCTGATGACCGAGCGAACGTCGCCAATAAACACGATCCTTTTGCCATTGTCCTCGACCTTGAGACCCTTGGCCTGGATCGCACCGTTGTTCATCGTCACCGATACCGGGTCTTCGGACAGGACAGTCCCGGCCTTGAAATTGACATCGGCGCTATTGAGAGTGATCGAATAGGTGCTTCCGCGCAAACGGATTTTCGAATCGGATTTGTCGGTCGTCATTTTCATGAGATCGGCGCCGCTGTCGAAACGGCCGGCGGGCGCCGTGACTTTCAGAGTGTCGGCATCGCTGATCTTGATAGTCGCATCGATCTGATGCAGCGTGATCACTTTCGGATTGCGCACATCCTGCACACCCGAGCGCGCGAGCAACTGATACGGTCGTCCATCCTTGCGAAAACCGCTCAATCGCGGGAATTCCATGGTGATCTTCGTGCCACTCAAGGTTGCATGGGCAACCGACACGTCTTTTGGCAAGTTGGCAAACGGATCAAAAATCGCATACCCGATCGCAAGCAGCACAAAGCCTGCCGAACCCAGGACGATTGCACGCTTGGCCAAACGCACCCGGCGCGAATGGGTGCGTGCGGCGGCAAAGGCTGCCGCCTGCTCCTCGTAGCTGCGGAGGCCCGCCGTGTAATCGCGCCCCGATGACAGCGCCGCTTGGCTCATGATCGCGAAATCCCCGGCGATGCAATTTGTTCCCGCCAGCCTCTTGCATCGCAATTATGGCGGCACTTTAGCCGCTACCGGCGCTTGCGGCCAGC
>CAZTMN010000016.1:36739-52916 GCA_964615275.1 uncultured Beijerinckia sp.
CTCTTGCATCGCAATTATGGCGGCACTTTAGCCGCTACCGGCGCTTGCGGCCAGCACCAGCCAATAAGCGCCCGACAAACAGCGTCGGCCAAGGGGCCATGACGAAAGGGCCATGACGAAAGGGCGATGGCAAAAGGGCGATGGCAAAAGGGCGACGACGGAGGGGGCGCAAATCAGGAATGGGCGAAAATATCTGTTTCGTCCCAACCCATAAGGTCCAGACGGGCCCGGTCCGGCAGGAATCGGAAACAGGATTCGGCTATTTCAGCGCGATTCTCGCGGGCCAGCATGGCGTCGAGCCGTTCACGCATACGGTGCAGATGCAATACATCCGAGGCTGCATATTCAAGTTGCGCGGGGCTCAGCTCATCCGCCGCCCAGTCGGATGATTGTTGCTGTTTCGACATATCGAGCCCGAGCAATTCCCGCGCCAGGTCCTTCAACCCGTGCCGGTCGGTGTAGGTGCGCACCAGTTTCGAAGCGATCTTGGTGCAATAGACCGGACCCGGCATGACCCCGAAAGCCTTGTAGAGCACGGCCAGGTCAAATCGGGCGAAATGGAATATCTTCGTAACCCCCGGATCGGCCAACAATTTTTCCAGGTTGGGGGCGGAAATCTGCCCGGCATCGATCTGCACCACATCCGCGGTGCCGTCGCCCGAAGACAATTGCACGACGCAAAGGCGGTCGCGATGGGGATTGAGCCCCTGGGTCTCTGTATCGATGGCGACGGCTTCTCCAAACGAGGCGCTGGCGGGCAGGTCGCCCTTGTGGAAGCGTATGGTCATGCGGCGGCGGGCTCCGGAACTGGCGAATCTCTTGGTTTCAATCATAGCATACGGCGGGCCTCAGACGGCACGATCAGGCGCCGCTAACCCATCTGGTCGCGCAGGAATTTCACCACCCGCGGCAGCAGGTAGCCGGAGTAGGACCGCGGCGCATCGAACGGCTCCTGCGTGGCGTAGTGCCCGGCGCCCTGAATAATGAGTTTGCGCGTAAAGAAACCGGCCATTTTCAACGCATCATGAAATGCATCGGTCTGGATACGGTCGACGACGTCGTCCTCGGTGCCGTGGGTGAGCATGAAGGCCGTCCGGTTCTTCGCCTTGATGGCGTAGCTCATCGGCGAAGCATCGAAATAAACCTTGCGGTCGTCCATCGGCGTGCAGCCGAGCAAAATCTCGACGATGTGATCGGCAAAGCGCACCGCCTGATCATGCTGCCATTGCTGAACCATGTCGTGTACGCCGTAATTGCTGATGACCGCTCTGACCCCGGTGCTGGTCCCGGCAAATGCATCGTCCGGGTATAACCCGTCGAACAACGGCTCGTCGCCGGCGAGCGCGACAAGCGCCGACAAATGTCCGCCGGCCGAATCGCCCATCATCGCGATACGATCCGGATCGATATCGAACCGCGCCGCATTTCCGCGCAGAAACTGCACCGCCGCGCGCACGTCGCAGGCCGTTTGCGGCCACAACGGTTTGTCGTCCGGCAGGGTCTTGCGATAGGCGATGGAAAACATCGCAAAACCCTCATCGGCCAGCTTCGGGCCCCACTGGGCGTAATTGTCCGGCCCGCCAACGCGCCAGCCACCGCCGTGGATAGTGATCAAAGCGGGAAATGGCCCGCTGCCGGCCGGCTTCCACAAGTGGGCGATCAGCGAAACGCCGTCATGAACGGCGTATTCGATATCGCGGGTGAGTTTGAAATTTTCGTCGGCCATGGCGCTTCCCCGTTAATTGCGCGCAGGTTAGCGCGTGATGGCCGGGAATGTCATCCATCCATCTTCAGGGCGGCGATAAAGGCTTCCTGCGGAATTTCCACCTTACCGAACTGGCGCATGCGCTTCTTGCCCTCTTTCTGTTTCTCGAGCAGCTTGCGCTTGCGGGTAATGTCGCCGCCGTAACATTTCGCCGTAACGTCCTTGCGCAGGGCGCGGATGGTTTCGCGGGCGATGATCTTGGCGCCGATCGCCGCCTGCACCGGTATCTGGAACATGTGCTGGGGAATCAGCTCACGCAATTTCTCCACCATCGCCCGGCCGCGCGATTCCGCGCGTGTCTTGTGCACCAGCATGGCCAGGGCGTCGACCGGCTCGCTGTTGACGAGAATGGACATTTTCACCAGGTCGCCGGGCTGATAATCGGTCATGTGATAATCGAAACTGGCGTAGCCCTTGGATATCGACTTCAGCCGGTCGTAGAAATCGAACACCACCTCGTTCAGCGGCAGGTCGTATTTTACCAGGGCGCGCTTGCCGACATAATTGAGATCGACCTGCACGCCGCGCCGGTCCTGGCACAGTTTGAGCACGCCCCCAAGATATTCATCCGGAGTCAGGATCGTTGCACGGATCCACGGCTCATGGATTTCGCTGATTTTCACGACATCCGGCATGTCGACCGGATTGTGCATTTCCAGCACGTCGCCATTGGTCAGGTAGATCTTGTAGATCACGCTGGGCGCAGTAGCTATGAGATCGAGATCGAACTCGCGCGACAGCCGCTCCTGGATAATTTCCAGGTGCAACAGGCCGAGAAATCCGCAGCGGAAGCCGAAACCGAGCGCCGCCGAGGATTCCATCTCGTAAGAAAAACTCGCGTCATTCAGGCGCAGCCGACCCATCGCATTGCGCAGGTCTTCAAAATCTCCGGCGTCGACCGGAAACAGGCCGCAAAACACCACCGGTTGAGCCGGCTTGAAGCCCGGCAGCATTTGCGCGCATTTGCGTTTTTCGTCCGTGATCGTATCCCCGACGCGCGTATCCGCAACCTGTTTGATTTGCGCGGTGATGAAACCTATTTCACCGGGACCGAGCTGTTCGGTGTTGATCATGCTGGGCCGGAAGACGCCAATCCGGTCAATTTCATAATGGGCGTCCGTGCCCATCATCAAAATGCGCTGGCCCTTTTTCATCGTGCCGTCGACTATGCGAACCAGCACCACGACACCGAGGTAGGGATCGTACCAGCTGTCGACCAGCAACGCCTTCAGCGGTGCGGCCTCATCGCCTTTCGGCGCCGGCAAGCGCGTGACGATCGCTTCCAGAACCGCGCCAATGTTGAGCCCGGTCTTGGCTGATATTTCCACCGCATCGGACGCATCGAGCCCGATCACTTCCTCGATCTGTTCCTTGACCCGTTCCGGCTCTGCTGCCGGCAGGTCCACCTTGTTGAGCACCGGAACGATTTCATGATCGGCGTCGAGAGCGTGATAGACATTGGCGAGGGTCTGGGCCTCGACCCCTTGCGAAGCATCGACCACCAGCAGCGAGCCCTCGCATGCGGCCAGCGAGCGCGATACCTCATAGGCAAAGTCGACGTGGCCGGGCGTGTCCATGAGATTGAGAATATAGGTCTGGCCGTCTTGCGCCTTGTATTCCAGCCGCACAGTCTGGGCCTTGATGGTAATACCGCGCTCGCGCTCGATATCCATGTTGTCGAGCACCTGTTCGGACATTTCCCGCGCGCTCAGGGCGCCGGTTTCCTGGATCAGCCGGTCGGCCAGCGTCGACTTGCCGTGGTCGATGTGCGCCACGATCGAAAAATTGCGGATGTTGTCGAACGAGTGGGTGGTCATGGCATGCCGATACAGCGTTTCGGATACGGGCGCTAGCCCCGTTCCATGATCTTTGAGATGATCCGGGCGGTGTAATCGACCATCGGTACGATACGGGCGTAATTCAGCCGTGTCGGCCCGATGACCCCGAGGGCGCCGATCACCTTCTGGGTGGAATCGTCACGAAACGGAGCCGCGATCATTGACGATCCCGAAAGCGAAAACAGCTTGTTTTCAGAGCCGATGAAAATGCGCACACCCTCGCCTTCCTCGGCCCGCGACAGAAGATCGACTACGCCGGTCTTGGTTTCCAGGTCGGCGAACAACAGGCGGATGCGCTCGAGATCCTCCGCCGCCCTGAGATCCTCAAGCAAATTGGCCTGACCGCGCACGATCAATTGTTGCCCTCCCGCATCGGGCCCGCTCCAGGCTGCCAAACCAGCGTCGATGAGGCGCGCCGAAAGCACGTCGAGTTCCTTTTCGGCGTGTTCCCGCGCCGCCTCCACGTCCGATCGCAAATCCGCCAGGGTCTTTCCCTTTATCCTTGCGTTCAGGTAGTTGCCGGCCTCGGTTAGCGCCGACGCCGGCAAGTCAGGCGGAATGCTGACCAGCCGGTTTTCCACCCCGCCATCTTCGGACACCAGGATCGCAAGCGCGCGCTCCCGCTCAAGCCGGACAAACTCGATCTGCTTGAGCCGGGTATTGTCCTTCGACGTCACCACAAGGCTGGCGCCGCGGGTCAGGTCCGACAGCACGGACGTGGCCTGGGTCAGCATCGAATCAAGACTGCGGCCTCCCGTACCGGCCTTGAGTTCGGCCTCGATCTGCTTGCGGTCTTCGGCAGGAAGATCACCAACCTCCAGCATTGCATCGACGAAAAACCGCAGGCCCAGATCGGTCGGAAGGCGCCCGGCGCTGGTGTGGGGCGCATAGATCAGCCCTGCCTCTTCGAGGTCCTGCATGACATTGCGCACAGTTGCCGGAGAAAGTGGCGAGGACAGGTTCTTTGCCAGGTGCCGCGAACCCAGCGGTTCACCGGTGGTCAGGTAGGAATCGATGATCTGCCTGAAAACTTCGCGCGACCGCGAATTCAGTTCCACTACCGACGGAGAGCCGGCCTCAAAGCTGATCGGTGGTTTCACCATGGCCTGAAAGTAATTGCCTGACGAGCGAATACAAGAACGATTTTTACCCGTTCTGGAACCCGGCAGCATACCCAAACACCGCTTTCCAATACCTTCCCGGCCGCTAACAGCACGATGCCGGTCTCGCGAGAGAAACGAAACCGGCATCTACAAGCGGCCTGCCGCGGCCGCACTTCTCGTGGGATCCCTGTTATGGCTTCCGGCGGGCAAGCGTCTCGAACACCAGAACCGCAACTATGCCGTAAACGACATGCCCGCCCCAGCTCATCGCCGACAGTTTGTCGGCGGCGCCAATCAGCAGGAACGGCATGCCGGCAATCGGAGCCATGATTCCCAGCGCGGTAAACCAGGCGAAGTTGCCCCAACTTATCGCGTCGGCCACCCGGGCTGAACGGTTGAACATTCGGCTGATCGAGACAATCGTCACCAGCGCCCAAAGCAGCACGATCGCGCCGGAAGCCGTGCCGGCCATGAGGACGCTGGCCAGGTATGCCGAGAAAAGACCCCAAACGCCGATATCGAAAATGGCTCCCCAACGCGGCAGCAAGCGGGAAACGACCCAGTAAGCGACTGGATAGGCTGCAATGCCGATGGCAAAATGGATGATAGTCGCAATACCCTTCGACAGGCCTATGCCCAGCAGGCTGCCCGACAGCGCCATAACCAGGCCTTGTGGCTCCAGCGGCCCGCCTATGACGGCGGGTGCTATGATCCGGCCCCAGAATTCCCACGCTGCCAGACCGGCGAGCCCACCGGCGAACAATTTGCCGGCGGTTAGCGCGGAGGGGACCGTGATGGTAGCGGAATTTGCCGGGCTAGCGATGCTCATGAAACTACTCCGTGGTCTTTGAAGGTCGCGAATTCTTGAGTATGAACATACCACCCTATCAATCACGGGACCTCTCACATCGGTTGAGGGTTGCGTGATGGAACGACACGCAATAGTCACGCGGCAGTGAGCGCGCCGCGAGCGAAATTCTCCGGCGGCAAACGCTTGACAGAACGCGCCCGCGCCTGACACTGACGTCCCAACTTTCGAGCGGCTGACTGCCCTTACCCACCTGACCGTCCTGACGGGTCCAATTTCGGGAGATCGACGTGAAAATTGCCTATTTTGACGACTATCAGCTGGGCATCGTGACCGATGCGGGCATCGTGAATGTCATGGCCGCCGTCGCCGACATACCCCACACCGGACCCCATGACCTGATCACCGGATTGATCGCACGGTTCGAGGACTATCGCGGCAAGCTGGAAGCCGCCGCAGCTGCGGGTCCTGCCAAGCCGCTCGCCGATGTTCGCCTGCGCGCGCCCCTCCCGCGGCCGTTCAACATCGATTGCATGGCCGTCAACTACATGGAGAACGGCAAGCGCGCCGAGGCTGCGCCGATCAACGGCTTCGCCAAATCGCCCAACGGCGTTATAGGGCCGGGCGAAGACATGGTCATGCCAGACGTGCCGCTCACCTCCTTTGAAGCGGAAGCTGAACTCGGCTTGGTGATTGGCAAGATGGTAAGCAACGTACCGGCCGCCAATTGGCGCGAACATGTATTCGGCTACGTCTGTTTCCTCGACGGCTCGGCCCGGGGTCTGCCGCCCACCGGCAACACATTCTACCAGATGAAGTCCCGCGAAACCTTCGCGCCGGTGGGCCCCTGGATTGTCACCGCCGACGAAATCGATGATCCGCAAAACCTTGACGTGAAACTGCGGTGCAATGGCGAATTGCGGCAGGACTTCAACACTTCCGACATGGCGCACAAGATCCCGCGCTGCGTCGAATGGGTCTCGTCGCTGCACACGCTCAATCCCGGCGATATCATCGCCACAGGCACCAACCACGGCGGTCTGTCCTCATTCATGGACGGCGACAAGGTCGATCTCGAAATCGA
This sequence comes from uncultured Beijerinckia sp., assembly GCA_964615275.1. Taxonomy (GTDB): domain Bacteria; phylum Pseudomonadota; class Alphaproteobacteria; order Rhizobiales; family Beijerinckiaceae; genus Terripilifer. Next base: position 43,338 of record CAZTMN010000016.1, read on the forward strand.
AAAAGTCGGCACCTTGAGTGTCGGCGTGCGCGACGATCTCAAGCGCAAATGGCCGAGCGTCACCCGCGAGGGCGGCGGCGACTGGCGCACGCCATCAAAACAGATCAGCGGAAAATACGCGTCCTGACCGGCGGCGGAACTTGTTTCGACCGGTCCGGACGAAGGCAGATAGCCTCCATCGCACGACCATATGCAGGAGTTAGACGTGACCCAAACATCGCAACCGCGCGCCACGTTCTCGTGGGACGACCCGTTCCTGTTGAACGCGCAACTGGAAGAAGACGAGCGGCTGATCCGCGATACGGCGCGATCCTATGCGCAGGACAAATTGCTGCCGCGGGCGATCGACGCCTATGCGAATGAAACGATCGATCCGGATGTGATCCACGAAATGGGCGCGCTGGGATTGCTTGGCGTCACGCTGCCTGTCGAGTTCGGCGGCGCCGGCGCCGGATACGTGTCCTATGGCCTGGTGGCAAACGAGGTCGAGAAGGTCGATTCAGGTTATCGGTCCATGCTCAGCGTTCAAAGCTCGCTGGTGATCTATCCAATCTGGGCCTACGGCGATGAAGACCAGAAACGCAAATACCTTCCCAAGCTTGCCAGCGGCGAGTGGATTGGCTGTTTCGGTCTGACCGAGCCCGACGCCGGTTCCGATCCTGGATCAATGAAAACCCGGGCCGAGAAAATCGACGGCGGCTACCGTTTGACCGGCACGAAAATGTGGATTTCCAATGCACCGATCGCCGACGTCTTCGTCGTTTGGGCGAAGTCGGATTCGCACGACAACCAGATCAAGGGCTTCGTGCTCGAAAAAGGCATGAAGGGCCTGTCCGCACCAAAGGTTGAGGGAAAACTGTCCCTGCGCACGTCGGTGACCGGCGAAGTGGTGATGGATGGCGTCGAGGTGTCGGACGATGCACTGTTGCCGAACGTCGCCGGCCTCAAGGGCCCGTTCAATTGTCTGAACCGGGCCCGTTACGGCATTGCCTGGGGCGCGATGGGTGCGGCCGAGGATTGCTGGCTGCGCTCCCGGCAATATACGCTGGATCGCAAGCAGTTCGGCCGGCCGCTCGCCGCGACCCAGTTGGTGCAGAAAAAACTCGCCGACATGCAGACCGAGATTGCCCTTGGCCTTCAGGCGGCGCTGCGCGTCGGGCGTCTGTTCGACGCCGGGCAATGCGCGCCGGAGATGATCTCTATCATCAAGCGCAACAATGCCGGCAAGGCGCTGGATATCGCCCGGGTCGCGCGCGATATACACGGCGGCAACGGCATTCACGGCGAATTTCATGTCATGCGCCACCTGCAGAATCTGGAAACCGTCAACACGTACGAAGGCACCCACGACGTACACGCACTGATTCTGGGGCGCGCGCAGACGGGCCTGCAGGCGTTTTTCTAGATCAACGTGCGGGAACTGAAGAATCCGGAAGCCGCAGCGGCGGCGCATGCCTTTGTGAAAGCCATCCTGTTTTATGGCGGGGTCACGTTTGTTGCCGGATTCTTCTTTGGTGCGCTGCGTGAGCTGGTGTTCATTCCACTCGCAGGAAACCGGGCGGGACACTGGATCGAGTTTCCGCTGATGCTGGCGGCAACGGCTGCAATTGCTTTTTTTGCTGTCAAGAGACTGCCGGACCCCTCGCGCCGGAAGCTGCTGCAGCTCGGCATTGCCGGGACCCTATTGCTTTTGTTGATCGAAGGCGCCTTCGCGCTCTACGTCCTGCGCGTGCCGATGGAAAAATACCTTGCATCGTTTGACGTGTCGGCCGGTCAACTGTTTCCATTCGGCCTGTTGTTCATGTGCATCGCACCGTACGCGATACATCTGGTTGGAAGGCGATCGCAATGACGCAAGCAGATCCCCGCGCGCCGCTCGCAAACATTCGTGTTCTGGAACTCGCCCGCATTCTCGCCGGGCCTTGGTGCGGGCAGTTGCTCGCCGATCTTGGTGCTGATGTCATCAAGGTAGAACGCGCGGGAACCGGCGACGACACCCGCCAATGGGGCCCGCCATTTGTCGAAGCCGCCGATGGCGGCGATCTTGGCGCGGCCTATTTCCATTCCTGCAACCGCGGCAAAAAATCCGTCGAAGCCAATTTCGATACCTCCGAAGGGCGCGCGCTTGTCCGTAACCTGGCGAGCCGCGCCGATGTCCTGATCGAAAATTTCAAGACCGGCGGCCTGGCCAAATACGGGCTTGATTTCGATAGCTTGCGCGCAATCAATCCACGCCTCGTGTATTGCTCGATTACCGGATTTGGCCAGACCGGTCCCTATGCCGGGCGCGCCGGATATGATTTTCTCATCCAGGGCATGGGCGGGGCGATGCACCTGACAGGCGAGCCCGAGGGGCCACCGTCGAAATGCGGCGTTGCAATCGCTGACATCTTTACCGGCCTGTACGCCGCCAACGCCATTCAGGCGGCGATCATCCGGCGCACCGAAACCGGCGAAGGCGCCTATATCGATTGCGCCTTGCTCGATACCCAGGTTTCCGTGCTTGGCTATCAGGCGCTGAATTACTTCGTTTCAGGTAATGAACCGCGGCGCCTGGGCAATGGCCATCCCAACATCGTCCCCTACGACATGTTTCCTGCATCCGACGGCGACTTCATCATCGCTACGGGCAATGATACTCAGTTCAGGAAACTTTGCGAAGTACTCGGGCGGCCCGGCCTGGCAGATGACCCGCGGTTCGCGAAGGGCAAGGATCGTGTCAACAATCGCGATGTGTTCAATGCCATGTTTCATCCGCTGACCCGGCACTTCAGCCGCGCGGATTTGCTGGCAAGGCTCGATGCGGCGAATATCCCCGCAGGGCCGATCAACAGCGTTTCCGAGGTTTTTGCCGATCAGCACGTATGCAGCAGGGGCATGCGAATTGATATTGAAAATCCGGCAGCAAGCGGCGGAACGACGCCGGGCCTGCGATCTCCCATCGTGATGGATGGGACGGCGCTCTCGGCCAAACGGCCTGCGCCTGCCCTCGGTGGCGATACGCAAGAAGTACTGAACGATCGAGCCTGGATGCCGGACGGGAAATAGGGGCAAATCCGATGAACCAAGTTGCAAGCAATGCCCGCACCGGCGCCCAGGTCCTGGTCGATCAATTGACAATCCAGGGAGTCGAACACGTGTTCTGTGTGCCCGGCGAATCCTATCTTGCCGTGCTTGACGCCTTCCACGACGCCAATATCAATATCACCGTGGCGCGGCATGAGACCGGCGCCGGTATCATGGCCGACGCCAGCGCGCGGCTTACCGGCCGGCCGGGCATCGTGTTCGCCACCCGCGGCCCAGGGGCGATGAACGCCGCACACGCCATGCACATTGCCGAACACGATTCCACGCCACTGATCCTGTTCCTCGGCCAGGTCGGACGGTCAATGCGCGGACGCGGCGCGTTTCAGGAAATGGATTACGAGGACGTGTTCGGATCCGTCGCCAAATGGTCCGTCGAGATCAGCGACCCTGCCCGCATACCCGAGATAGTCTCGCGAGCATTCCACACCGCCATGCAGGGCCGCCCGGGCCCCGTCGTGGTTTCGCTGCCCGAGGACATGCTTCGCCAGAAGGTAAGCGTGAACGATGCGCCGTGCGCCGAGGCCGCACAACCTGCACCGAACCAGCTTGACATGGATCGATTGCGCGATGCCCTGGCGAACGCCGAGCGGCCGATAGCCATCATCGGCGGCGGCGGCTGGAGCGCACAGGCCTGCAGGCAATTCCAAAGCTTTGCCGAAGCATTCGATCTGCCGGTTATCACGTCTTTCCGCCGCACCATGCTGTTCGATGCGGAACACGAGAACTATGCCGGTGAACTTGCCCTTGGCGCCAATCCAAAGCTGGTCGAACGGATCAAGCAATCCGACCTGGTGCTGCTGACGGGCGGCCGCATGGCGGAAGTACCCTCACAGGGCTTCTCACTTTTTGCCATTCCTGAACCGGTTCAGACATTCATTCACGTCCACGCCGATCCGGAGGAACTGGGGCGGATTTATTCACCCGACATCGCCATTTGTTCAGCACCACCCGCTTTCTGCGCGGCCCTTGCCGACATCGCACCCCCGGTGCCGGTCTGCTGGAGCCGCCACACCGCGGACGCGCGCGCCGATTATCTGGACTTCACCAGTCACGCACCTCAAACACCCGGCAACGTCCAGATGGCGCAAATCATGCTGTGGCTGCGCCAAAACCTGCCCGAAGACGCGATCATCACCAACGGCGCAGGCAATTACGCGATCTGGGTGGGCCGCTACATGCGAATCCGGAAATTCGGCGGCCTGCTGGCCCCGGTATCGGGGTCGATGGGCTTCGGGCTTCCTGCCGCAGTTGGCGCAAAACGCGTTTTCCCGGACCGCCTGGTAGTCAGCTTCAACGGCGACGGCTGCTTCCTGATGAACGGCCAGGAATTCGCCACGGCCGTACAATATGAGCTGCCGATCATCGCCATTGTCATGGACAATTCGATATACGGCACCATACGGATGCATCAGGAACGTGAATATCCCGGCCGGATTTCCGCCACCTCCATGCGTTCACCGGATTTTGCCGCCCTGGCGCGCGCCTATGGTGGACATGGCGAAACCGTGGAATCGACCGATGAATTCGCGCCTGCCTGGGAAGGGGCCCGGGCTTCGGGCCTTCCGGCCATCATTCATGTCAAGATTGATCCCGAGGCGATCACGCCGGTGACCACTTTGAGCGCCATTCGCGACGCCTCGCTCTCGCGCCGGACATGAGCTGCACTCAAGCCAGCTGAAATACCGATTCGTTTGCAATTGATGGAATTGTCGCGTTATCCTTCACGATACGCACCGGTCAACAGCCGGGTGCGAACCAAGGGAGGGACGGATGGTGAAATGGCCAAGATTGGCATTCGCCGCGCTGTTGTCGACAACATGCGCGGGCGGCGCAAAAGCCGATGCCGTCGCCGATTTTTACAAGGGAAAGACGTTTTCGATTATCGTCGGGCACCAAAGCGGTACCGGGTTTGATCTTTATGCCCGGGTGCTTTCACGGCACATGGGCCGGCATATACCCGGCAATCCGAACATTGTCGTGCAGAACATGAATGGTGCGAGCGGGCTGCGGTCGCTCAACTGGCTGGCCAATGTCGGTCCCAAGGACGGAACCGCAATGGCTACCATGGTGTTCACCGCGCCCTTCGAACCGCTGATGGGCAACGGCAAGGGCAAGTTTGATCCGCGCAAGTTCTGGTGGATCGGCAACATGAATACGTCCGTCAGCACCTGTGGCTTCTCCAAGGCCGCCGGCATCAAGACCGTTGACGATCTGTTCAAGAAAGAGGTGCTCGTTGGCGGTACGGCGCGCGCCGGACCCTTGAGCCAGGTTCCGTCCGCGCTGAAGAACCTGCTCGGCATGAAGATCAAGCTGATCCCGGGCTATCGCGGTTCGTCGTCGATCAAGCTCGCTATCCAGCGCGGCGAAGTGCAGGGCGCTTGCGGTATTTCCCTGTCCACGGTCTATACCCGTTACAAGAGCCTGGTGGATGCCGGAAATTACAATATCGTTCTGCAGGTTGGACCAAAACCGCATCCGGATTTGAAGGACACGCCGCACGTCTACAAGTTCGCCAAGTCGGACGAAGACCGCAAGGTATTCGACCTGATCTTCGGCGCGCAGGGTCTTGGCCGCTCGTTCATGGCGACAGCCGAAGTGCCAGCGGCTCGCGGCAAGGCGCTCCAGAAGGCGTTCATGGATACGATGAAGGATCCGCAATTGCTGGCCGAAGCGAAGAAAATAAATCTGCGCTTGCGTCCGGTTCCAGGTCCGGAAGTTGCCGCCTTTGTCAAGCAGGCGTTCAAGACACCAAAACCGGTGGTCGAAAGGGCGAAAAAAGCTATCGCATTCACGCCCATCCGCAAAAAGAAGAAAAAGTAATTCGGCCGCACGGATTCCTTCCAGATGCCACGGCGCAGTTTGCGCCGCGGCAGTTCTGCAATCGTGAAGGAATCGCCGCCATGATAACCGTCGAGCACGTCACGGCAGCGTTACCGACACGACACTGGCGCAATTGATCCGCTACCCCCATATTGGGGCAAGCCAGATATCAAGCGAAAGAAATCCGTATGAAGTATGAAAAGACAGCCGAGGCTGTCGCGCGCCTCACCCCGGAACAATACCGGGTAACGCAGGAAAACGGCACCGAATATCCTGGCACCGGCGAATACGAACACAATAAGGAACCGGGAATCTACGTTGACGTCGTATCCGGCGAGCCGCTGTTTGCGTCTTCGGACAAGTTCGATTCCGGATGCGGCTGGCCGAGTTTCACAAAACCGATTGAGCCGGCGCACATCAACGAATTGACCGATGAATCCCATGGCATGATCCGGACCGAAGTGCGCTCAATCCATGGCGATAGCCATCTCGGCCATGTCTTCAATGATGGTCCCAGGGACAGGGGCGGGCTGCGCTATTGCATCAACTCCGCTTCGTTGCGCTTTGTCCACCGCGACGACATGGAAGCCGAAGGGTACGCAGACTATATTAATCAAGTCGAGGAGATTTGATGATGACACAGCAACGCGCAGTTCTCGCAGGCGGATGCTTCTGGGGCATGCAGGACCTGATCCGCAAGTTGCCGGGGGTGGAACGCACCCGGGTTGGATATACTGGCGGCGATGTTCCGAACGCCACCTACCGCAACCACGGATGGCATGCCGAGGGTATCGAAGTACTCTACGATCCGGAAAAAATTTCATACCGGCAATTGCTGGAATTCTTCTTCCAGATCCATGATCCCACCACGCCTAACCGGCAGGGCAATGACATCGGCCCCTCCTACCGCTCGGCAATTTATTATTCCGGCGAAGAACAGAAAAAGATCGCCGAAGACACCATCGCCGATGTCAACGCATCAGGGCTTTGGCCGGGCAAGGTGGTTACCGAATTGGAGCCGGTTGGGGACTTTTGGGAAGCCGAACCGGAGCACCAGGACTATCTTGAACGGTTCCCGAACGGCTACACCTGCCACTTCCCGCGGCCCAATTGGGTGCTGCCGAAGCGCGACGCAGCGGAATAGACTGGACGCTAGCCGATATCGACAACGGTTACGGAAACCTTTTGTCTTTGACCATCGCGCACGATGGTCAGTTCCGCCTGCTTGCCGATACCGGTTTTTCCCAGTTCGGTGGCAAGCTGTGAAATCGTCGTAACATTCTTGCCATTGATCGCAACGATCACATCGCCAATCCGCTGCGCCGCCATATCGACGCCAAGCAACCCCGCACGGGCAGCAGCGCCGCCCGGCAATACGCGCACCACGACGATGCCTGTAACCCCGAGCCGGGCTGCAAGTTCCGGCGAACCGGCCTGAATGCCGATCCCCGGCCGGGCCGGTTTGCCGTTCTTGATGATTTGCGGAACGATCTTGTTGACCGTATCGGCGGGAACGGCAAAACCGATTCCGGCATTCGAGCCCGTATTACTGGCAATCGCCGTGTTGACCCCGATCAGCCGGCCGGCTGAATCGATCAGCGGGCCTCCCGAATTGCCCGGATTGATCGCCGCATCGGTCTGGATCACACCGGATATTTTCCGCCCCGTCTGGGTCGGCAGCGTCCGGTCCAGGGAACTGACGATCCCGGTTGTCAGCGTACGGCTCAGCCCGAAAGGATTGCCGATGGCATATACCGCCTGGCCAATCACGAGCTTTGCGGATTCCCCGATTGGAATCGGTTTGAGCTGCGCTGCCGGCACGCTGGCCCGCAAAACCGCCAGGTCGTGATCGGGCGAAGAACCAACAAGGGTCGCGCGCTTGATACCGCCCTTGTCAAAGCGGACGAACAATTGCTGCGCGCCCCTGATCACATGGTAGTTTGTTATGATGTGCCCGGCCCGGTCCCATACAAATCCTGAACCCGTTCCCCTGCGGGCGCGCCGGTCCTCGCCGAAAAATCCGCTCCCCTGGGCCTGTGTGTAAATATAGACGACCGACGGGGCCGCACTTTGAAACACGGATATCGTCGTCTTTTCAAACGCCGCAAGATCGCCGCGCGCCGTTACAGCCCGCGGCTTGTCACCAACAAGCCACACCGTTTGAACCAGTTGCGCGGCCAGGTAGAGGACCGCCGCAGCGATCACGCCAAGGATTGCATAGGTTGTGAAGCGTCTGTTGGTCATACGTTATAGTATGGGACCAGTGCCGGATCCGGCAAGTGCCTCCAGCGGGTGCGCGCTGACGGAAAGCGCACAGTTTAATGCGCTAACCGCACCGCTCACCATAAATCCGGTCACGCGGCCTGCTGCTTCGGTGTTATCAGCTTGCGGTTGACAAGGGATTCGGCAATCTGCACCGCATTGAGCGCCGCGCCCTTGCGGAGATTGTCAGAAACGCACCAGAACGTCAGCCCGTTTTCCACCGTAGCGTCTTCGCGGATGCGTGATATATAGGTTGCATCTTCGCCGGCGGCCTCGTGCGGCGTGATGTAGCCACCGTTCTCGCGCTTGTCGATCACCAGAACGCCCGGAGCCGCGCGCAACAATTCGCGGGCATCGTCGGGACTGAGTGGCTTGACCGTCTCGATATTGACGGCTTCTGCATGGGAGACGAAGACCGGCACGCGCACGCATGTGGCGGTGAGCTTGATTTTCGGATCCAGAATTTTCTTGGTTTCCGCCATCATCTTCCACTCTTCCTTGGTGTAGCCGTCTTCCATGAAGACGTCGATGTGGGGGATGACGTTGAAAGCGATCCGCTTGGTGAACTTCTTGGCCTCGATCGGATCCGAAACAAACACCGCGCGCGTCTGCGAGAACAGCTCGTCCATCGCGTCCTTGCCGGCGCCGGAGACCGACTGGTAGGTCGACACGACCACGCGCGAAATTGTCGCTGCTTCGTGCAACGGCTTCAGTGCAACGACCAGCTGGGCCGTCGAGCAGTTCGGATTGGCAATGATATTCTTCTTGGTGAAGCCCGAAAGCGCCTCTGCGTTCACTTCCGGGACAATCAGGGGCACATCCGAATCGTAGCGAAAAGCCGAGGAATTATCGATCACCACGCATCCCTGCGCACCGATTTTTGGCGACCATTGCTTTGAGACATCGCCACCCGCCGACATCAGGCAGATATCCGTCCCGGAAAAATCGTAAGTGTCGAGATGGCGGCATTTGAGCGTCTTGTTTCCAAACGAAACGTCGGTGCCGATCGACCGGCTAGACGCCAGGGGCACCACTTGACTAACCGGAAAGCGGCGCTCGGCCAGGATGCTCAGCATTTCACGGCCGACATTTCCCGTCGCGCCGGCAATTGCAACTTTGAAAGCCATCATTAACCCTGTCTGATAGAACCCTGATACGGATCGTGTATTCAAACGCGCCAGAAACACCCGTAGCGGCCGCAAGTCAATTGCCCGGAATGGCTGAACCGCACCTGAATGCCGGGCTAATCGCAAAAGCACGCCAAAAAAGCAAAGTTTTCGGTTGCTCAGGCCATTAATCAAACATTGACCTTCACTTTAAGTCGCCCGGTTGCGATTACCTGCCGGTAAACACATCTGACCTGCCGTGGAACTTTCATCCAGTCGCAATTAGAGCCTCGGGTTGTTTTAC
>CAZTMN010000017.1:0-4676 GCA_964615275.1 uncultured Beijerinckia sp.
CATTATATAGGCAATTTGCCGGAAGATTGCACGGCCCGCTTGAACGATGCCGGTGGTGTGGACACAAGGCGGAACAACACGGAATGCTGGAGATCCGCCTCCGGACCATATTATCGAACCGATGTCGCGTGTTCGATGCGGCAAACAGAAACGACGGAGCCAGGAGCCTATGCCGGAAGCTGCCCACAGCGGAAGTGTTTTGCTTCCGATCCTGATCTTTCTTGGAGCAGCGGTGGTTGCCGTGCCGGTGTTCCGGCTTGCCGGTTTGGGTGCGGTTGTCGGTTATCTGGCCGCCGGAATAGCAATCGGGCCGACCGGCCTTGGCCTGATCCATGATCCCGCGTCGGTTTTGCATATCGCGGAATTTGGCGTTGTGCTGCTCTTGTTCATCATCGGGCTGGAATTGAAACCGGCCCGGCTGCTGGCCATGCGCCGCGACATATCGGTCTTGGGCGCGGGGCAGATGGTATTGACTACATTGGCGATATCGGCGGCCTTGATGGCGTTTTCGGGCTTCGCTATCCGTCCGGCGCTGGTTGCTGGAATAGCCCTGGCTTTCTCGTCCACGGCCATTGCGGTGCAATTGTTGAATGAGCGCGGAGCCAGGGAATCCGCGTATGGCCGGCGCGCCTTTGCGATTCTTCTGTTCCAGGACGTTCTGGTTGCGCCGGTCCTCGCGATCATCCCGCTGTTGGCGGGCGGGGGATCCGGCGGCTGGAACGAGGCATTGATAGGCTTTGCCGGGGTTTTGGCAGCATTTGCGGTCGTCATCTTTGCCGGCCGTTATATTCTCAATCCCCTGTTTTCCGTTCTTGCGCGAAGCGGGGCAGGGGAAGTGATGACGGCTGCGGCCCTGTTGGTTGTTCTGGGAGCAGCGCTATTGATGCAGCTTGCCGGGATGTCCATGGCGCTGGGCGCCTTTCTGGCTGGGCTGTTATTGTCGGAATCGCGTTTCCGCCATGAGCTCGAGGCCAATATAGAACCATTTCGCGGGCTTCTCATGGGGCTGTTTTTCATGTCCGTTGGCATGTCCCTCGATGGCAAGATCGTCACTTCCCATGCGCCTTGGCTTGCCGCCGCCGCTGTTGCGATCGTCTCGGTAAAGGCGGTCATAGTCTACGCGCTAATGATGATGTCGGATTGCAACAAGCGCGATGCCATCGCCGGGGCTAGCGTTTTGACCATGGCAGGTGAATTTGCATTTGTGGTATTCCCGGTCGCTGTCGCAGTCGGCCTGATGACCATGCAGCAGGCCGGCCTCCTGGCGGCCTTGACTGCGCTGACCATGATCGTCAGTCCATTGCTGGCCAAACTGCATGACGTTGCCGCTTCGCGTTTTCGAAAGCGCGAAGCCGGACGACCGGCGGAGGAAATTCCCGATGACGCCAAGGGCAGCGCGCTGGTCGTTGGATTTGGCCGGTTCGGACAATTGGCCGTCCAGGTGCTTTTGGCTGGACAAACCGATGTGACCGTAATTGACAGCGACGAAAATCGCATCCGTGCCGCCCTGCGGTTTGGCTTCAAGGTCTATTACGGTGATGGCACGCGACCGGACGTGTTGCGTGCAGCCGGCGCGCAGGAGGCCAGGGTTCTGGCCATTTGTGTCGACGACCGCAAGGCCGCCAACGCGATTGTGGAGATTGCCAGGCAGAATTTCCCTTTGACCAAGATTTACGTGCGCGCTTACGATCGGGTTCATGCGCTCGAACTTCTGGAATTGGGTGTTGATCATCTCGAGCGCGAGACCGCCGCCGGGGCAGTCGATTTTGGCGGCGCGCTTTATCGCGCGCTGTCCGGAGATGCGGACAAGGCTGCTGAACTTGTGGAGTTTGTTCAGGCTCGCGATGCCGAGCGCCTTGTGCTGCAGCGGTCCGAGGGTCTGATGGCCGGCGACTACGGGAGCACTGCGCCAACGCCCGAGCCGATTGTAAAACCGTCCCGCCAATCGGAACCGTTAAGTGGCGATACAGCCTTGTTGGTCGAAGAAGACGATGTATCTGAATCAGGATCAGCTGCATCTTCATCCGACCCGCCGAATGGGCAGACCGGTTGATGAGCAACGCTTTTTCCCGGCCGGCCAGGGCAGTATTTCTGGAAGGATCGATTTTACGTCACGTTTTGGTCATGACCGCCAGCGGCGCTGTCGGGCTGATCGCGATCTTCTTCGTCGATTTGTTGACGCTGCTTTATATTTCCCGGCTCGGCAATGCCAACATGACCGCGGGTATTGGTCTGGCATCGCAAATTTCGTTTCTTTTCATATCTGTTCATATCGGCTTTTCCATTGCCGTGACGGCGCTGGTCTCGCAATTTCTCGGCCGCGGCAATCGCCTTGAGGCCGAGCGCATCGCAACGGCGACCGTGTTGATCGTTGCTGTCGTTATCGGGGCACTATCCCTTGTCGCCACGCCTTTCAGCCGGCAGATGGCGGCTCTCATCGGCGCCAAGGGGCAGACGCTGGAGCATGCGACCCTGTTCCTGCAAATCACCCTGCCGTCGAATGGGTTCCTGGCGGTCGGCATGGCGATGTCGGGGGTGTTGCGCGCCAACGGCGATGCTGCCCGGTCGATGTATGTCACCCTGGCCGGCGCGATCGTCATCGCAATCATGGATCCGATCTTCATCATCGCCTTGCGCTGGGACGTGACCGGCGCGGGGCTCTCAACATTTGTGTCGCGTATGGCGATCGCGGTGGTGGGTCTGTGGGGCGTAACGCGTGTCCACCATATGCTTCGCCGGGTTGGAAGACGCACGATCATCCGCTGCCTCGCGATGCTGATACGGATTGCCATTCCGGCGATGGTTACCAACCTGGCCGCGCCAGTGGCGAATATTTACACCCTCGGCGTCTATGCAAAATTTGGCGATCCGATTTTGGCCGGTTTTGCCATTTTTGACCGGATCATCCCGATCGCCTACGCCGTCTTGTTCGCCATGTCTGGAGCGGTCGGCCCCATAGTCGGACAGAATTACGGGGCCAGGCGCTTCGACCGCGTTGCGAGCACCTTGAACAATTGCTACGCCTTGGCGCTGGTTTACGGCTCGGCTGTGTGGTTCATCCTCTGGCTGGGCGCACCGTGGATAGTGCAAGTATTCCAGGCCAGGGGCGCCACCGCAGAATTTATCGTGTTTTTCTGCAAGTTCGGCGCGGCCGGGTGGATATTTCTTGGCTGCCTGTTTGCCGCCAATTCCGTCTTCAACAATCTCGGGTTTCCGATTTTGGCGACGCTCTTCAATTGGGGCCGGGCGACCCTTGGCGTAATTCCGTTTGTTTCGCTGGGCGCGTATTGGGGCGGCGCCCACGGTGCGCTCCTGGGGGTTGCTGCGGGCGGAGCGCTCTTCGGAATTGCTGCCGTTATTGTGTCGTATCGCGTGACAGCCCGTCTTGCCCGTTCGGCGCTCGGCGCTATCGAGGCGGGAGAACAAGCACAGCCGTAGCTATGAGCGGCCGGAGATCGTCACCTCTTGTTCAATTTCAACGGTCCATCACAACGGCGAGCAAATGTATTGTGCGGTTGCGAATTGAAAGGTGGAGGGCGTATTCATGTTTGACCTCAGGGAAATCATCGAGCAGGCGCAGGGCGGGCAGGGTATCCGGAACCTCGCCCGCCAATTTGGTATTTCCGAAGAACAGGCAAGCAATGCCGTGAGTGCAATGCTGCCGGCGCTTTCCGCTGGATTGGAAAACAAGACCAAGGACGCTGCCGGCCTGGCCGACTTCTTCGGTGCGGTGCTTAATGATCGCTACCAGCAGGCGTTCGACAATCCCGGTTCACTTGCGGACAACGACACGATCAACGATGGCAATGACGTCGCCGCGCGAATGTTCAACACCCCGGAAGCGCCTGATCAGGTTGCGCAATATGCGGCGCAAGCCACGGGACTCAATTCAGGCCTGGTCAAGTCGATGCTGCCCGTGATCATCTCGATGGTGATGGGCGGCCTGTTCAAGAACATGAAGAGTGGCGGGCTGGGCGGTTTGCTCGAGCAGATGGGCCGGATGGGCGGCAATGGCCCAGGCAACAGCAGCGGCGGCCTCGGTGACATTCTGGGGCAGGTGCTCGGTGGCGCCCTGTCCGGGGGGAGCCAGCCCCAGCCAGCACCTCAGCCTGCTCCCCAGCCGGCGCCGCAGTCGCAGCCGCGGCCGGGCGGCCTGGGCGGACTGCTCGGTGGATTGCTGGGTGGAGTTCTCGGCCGCCCTCGCGGTAGCGCCGGGGCTCCGGCCAATGGCGACCTTGGAAATCTCAACACAAGGCCCGATCAGATATTCCCCGAAGGCTTCAACCCGGACAGTTTGCGTGGCGGTCTTGAATCACTCGGGAAGGCTTTTCAGCCTGGCGGCTCATCCCATGGCGCAGGTTCCGGATCAACTGGTGGACAGGGGCAGCCAGGTCTTGATGATTTGCTGGGCCAGATTCTTGGCCGCCGCTGACCCGCGGATGCGTCCGGGCCGCCTTGGCGGCCACGGCCGCAGTGCAGCAGACCAAACCATTATCCGGAATCTGTGCGGCCTGTTAGCAGTTGACCGCGAAATTTACTGAAAGGCGCTGCCCATCAGGCTGAAGCGCGTCTGCGTTGTCGAACCCATCGCCAACACCCCCCCCAGTATTACGATCGATACGATTGCGCTGATCATGGAATATTCCAGCGCGGTTGCGCCATTTTCATCGTGAAGA
>CAZTMN010000017.1:4776-25332 GCA_964615275.1 uncultured Beijerinckia sp.
CCAGCGCGGTTGCGCCATTTTCATCGTGAAGAAATGCGATAAGCTTGGACATCGTGAACTCCGGCAATCCCCGGCATATTCATCGGTTCCCATCGCTAATTGGTTAACGCCGGGACGGCGGAACCCGGATTTCGGCGCCGTTTTTTCGCTGGCGTTAACAGATCGCGCTGACGCGGCGCTGGGTTCCAGATAAGTTTTATGTAATTTCACGGCAACCCGGGCCGGACCGCCGCAACCCTTCCTGGGCGAGAATTGCCAATTCCGGGCCAAACCCATATAGCGTTTACCCAATACTCTGGCGGATGCATCCGGTTCAGGCTCGATTTGGACCGTTGAGATTGTTTATGAAAGCGGACAATGGCGCGTGACGTAAGCGATGCGACACCGATCACCTCCCGCGACGAGTTGGTGGGCTGGCTGGAAGAGGGCTGCAAGACGGACGGGGTGTTTCGCCTGGGCACCGAACATGAGAAATTCCCGTTCTACCGTTCGGATTTGAGCCCTGTTCCGTACGAGGGAGACGAACTGGGCCGTTGCGGTATCGAGGTTCTCCTGCACGAGACGCAGGCCGCGACCGGTTGGGACCCGATTACCGATGACGGAAAAATCATCGGTCTCTTTGATCCCGAGGGCGGCGGAGCCATTTCACTGGAGCCGGGAGGGCAATTCGAGCTGTCAGGCGCCCCGCTGGATTCCCTGCACGAAACGCGAGCGGAATTGGCGGGTCACATGAACGTGATCAAGGCCGCAGCGAGCAATTGCGGGATGGACTTTCTCCTTTTGGGCATGTCTCCGAATTGGACCCTCGCGCAAACGCCGCGCATGCCCAAGAGCCGCTACAAGATCATGACCGCGTACATGCCAAAGGTCGGGACCCGCGGCCTCGACATGATGTACCGGACCTGCACCGTACAGGTTAATCTCGATTTCGCCAGCGAAGCGGACATGGTTAAGAAAATGCGAGTGTCGATTGCGTTGCAACCGCTCGCAACGGCGCTTTTCGCAAATTCGCCCTTCACCGACGGAAAACCGAACGGGCTGCTGTCGGCGCGTTCGGAGATTTGGCGTGACACCGATAACGACCGCGCAGGAATGCTGCCATTCGTGTTCGAGGACGGAATGGGATTTGAGCGGTTCGTTGATTACGCGCTTCAGGTGCCGATGTATTTTGTTAAACGCGGCGATACCTATCACGATGTTGCCGGCATGGATTTTCGTGATTTGTTCGCTGGCAACCTGGCGGCGCTGCCGGGCGAACAGGCAACCATTTCCGACTGGGCAAATCACCTGTCGACCATATTTCCGGAAGTTCGCCTGAAACGCTACCTGGAGATGCGTGGTGGCGATTGCGGCTCGCAGGAGCATATTCTGGCGTTTTCCGCGTTTTTTGCCGGGCTGCTCTACGATGCATCTTCGCTCGATGCAGCCTGGGATCTTGTCAAGGGCTGGAATGCCGAGCAGCGCCAGGGGCTGCGCGATGATGTTCCATCGCAAGGACTGGCGGCGCAAATTGCCGGGCGCCCGCTGACCGAGCTCGGGAGCCAGGCGCTCGAGATTGCCCGGGCCGGCCTGGCCGCGCGCGCCCGCAAGGATAGCGATGGGCGCGACGAGACATTTATGCTCGACATTCTGGACGACCGCATCGCGCGTGGCCGTTCTCCCGCACAGGAGCTGCTCGACCTCTACAACAATGAGTGGAACGGCAATATCGCACGCGTCTTCAGCCATTGCGCGATTTGATTGCCGGTTGTCGAAACATTTACCCATATTGTTAGGGTCCGGGTGATCCTGATTTTTGAAACCAATTGTATTGGGTCGCCGCAACGCCATTTTAACTATCCCCGATAGGGTTTTGTGCGTCTTTTGCCATGTATCGTACCTGTGAGCGGCGGGGAAACCGTTGCCGAACAAGAAACCGTTCAAGGTTTCATTCCGGACATTGATCCGGGCGTACAGGCGAATTCAGGGGCGCGTTATGCAGGTGGTACAGGAGCTGCCCTGCTCTGCGGCGGAGCAGGACAATTATTCGGGATTCATACTCGGCAATCACGATTGCCGCGCCGATGACAACAATCGAACAATTTGTTTTGAGCCGGAGCGGATCGTGATAATGCGCCGCATTTGCGGCATGTCCATGCGCGTTACGGTGCCGTACAGCCGTTACAGCGGTATCGGCGTTGAACTTCCCAACCTTGTCGAAGATCGCCGCGGTTTTCGCGTCTGCCTGGTGCACAAAGATCCTGATCTTTCCGTGACCTTGTATGAAGGCGAGAACCCGCTGATCGTCGATGCGGCCATCGCCGAGTGGAAAGAATATCTGGACTTGCCGGTCATCGGTGAGGCTCCGCCAGATTTGGACAACGATATTGTGCCGGATGGGGCGAACGCCGGTTCGGCTATCCCAGGCAACCGGCCACGGACGCGCCGCCGCGGCGGCACGCTCGCAAAGCGCCGGCCGCGCCTGTTTGCACGCCGCAATACCGGCGATTCAGGTCGAATGGAAACTGTCCACGTTGGCGAACGCGAGATCATTGCCAGGAATTGACGGGCAGGGTTTACGCTGGCTTGAAATAAGCGACGATGCCGAGCGCCACCATGATCACGACGTAGGCGGCGAGCAGCCAGGACAAGATGTCCAATGCCTTTTTGAATTCGGCCGGCATGAAACGCACGCCAAATTTTGAAAGCGTAATAGTCAGCGCCAGCGCCAGGATCGCCAGTTTTACCATCGTGCCAATGTACCTGTTGTGCCTGTCACAAACGAGCCAAATCGCCGCAAATGGCTAGCGCGGCGAAGAATAGTAACCCGGCATCACGGTTTGATCGGAACAGGCGCAGCGCAAGTATCGGGTCCGCAGGGGCAATCTGGCGCCATTGCCACAATAGATGCGCCGCGAAAACCGCGACGGCAAGCTGGCCGGCAATTCCTCCACCGGCCAGATGTATCGCGCAGGCAGCTGCGCCAATCGCCAGCGCATAGAATATTCCAACGCCGGTGCGAACCTGACCTGCGAACAGGCGGGCGGTCGAGCGAACGCCGACAATGGCATCGTCGCGTGAATCCTGCAGCGCATAGATCGTATCGTAGCCTATCGTCCAGAATATTGCCGCGGCATAAATGAGAATTGCTGGCCAGCCCAGGGAGCCGAATGCCGCCGCCCATCCCATCAACGCACCCCATGCAAACGCCAGCCCCAGCACGGCCTGAGGCCAGAACGTGAACCGTTTCATGAACGGATAGATTGCGACGATGGCGAGGGACGCTATCCCCGTGGCAACGGTGAACCAGTTGAACGCGATCAAGACCAGCGCGCCGATCGCCGCCTGGGAGAGCAGGAAATACTTCGCTGCGCGCACGCTGACGCGGCCCGAGGGTAGCGGTCGTCCGCGCGTGCGCTCAACCCCGGCGTCGATGTCGCGATCCACGATATCGTTCCAGGTTGCCCCGGCGCCGCGCATGGCGATTGCGCCAACATAAAAAAGCGCGACATGCCAAAGGTCAGGACCCTGACCTTGAGCAATACCGGCCAGTGCGGCCGACCACCAGCAGGGTAGCAACAGCAGCCACCAGCCGATTGGGCGGTCGAGCCGTGCCAGTTGGATGAAGGGAATTATCTTGGCTGGAGCGAAGCGTAAAAACAGGTCCCGCTCGGCTGTATCGGGCAGCGCTGCGGTCCTGTCGCCGGTCATTGCCTGCCCGGTCGATGCCGTTCCGTTAGCGGACCGCGGACCGCTGTCGCTCACAACGGGCCGGATGGCAGTTTCGGGCGTTGTGCCGCTATGCCTTGAGACTGCCGCCGGGCTTGCGCCCTGGCGCGCCGCATCATCGCTGCGGCCTTGCAGGCACGCCCTGCAGTTGCCGCCGTCTGCTTGCTGGTTTTCGTCAATTGTTGAATCGGGGCGTCGGGAATACCGCACCAGGCCTTGTTGTCTTTCATGTATTTGACCATTTTCCGCTCGATCGCGGCCAGCTTGCGCAAACGCGGACAGGCGGTCATCGGGTTCAGTTTGCCCTTGCCGCGTTTGGCGGATTTGTTCAGCGCCTGGATTTGCGCGACCCGGGCTTTTTGCATATGGCCAAAATCGATCTGGCAGGAAGACTGCGCGTTTGCGATGCCCGGGCCAAGCGCTGATTGTCCACCGGGCATCGCCACCAATAGCAGCAGGCTGAAAAGCGCGGTCAGGGTAAAGCGCGCACGTCCGTGCGCGACAAATGCCGTGGAACGCGTAAATCCGGAATTGAGACGATCAATCATACAGGGTCCTGTTTGCCACATGCACGCGCTGGTCCACATGAAACCAGCATCTGGCTGCCGCGCCGCCTTTCGGTTCAGCCGCCGACTGGCGCATTGGAAAGTCGCTAGCGTTCCGCTCATAGAGCGCATCGCAATGGCTGTCGATTACCGGCAACCGCGACATTCATAACAAAAACCGGCGCTTTCCGGCAATAGCGTCCTTTGTGCCGGTCGCTTGAGTTGCAAACACATGAGTTGCAAACACTTGTGAGGTCAGACCCGGGCGCACGGCCTTAACTCGTCCGCCCGCGGATGGATTAGTGATTGTTTGCGGGCCAAACACGGCGATATCATGTCGGCCGAGCCCTGCCGGTTCCGGCGGTAAGCAAAGTATGTGAAAGCAGTGCAATGGCCCGGTACGATTTTGACAAGCCACGGCTATACCTCGATGCAAATCTGGAATCCGGCGCGGATATTCCCGCTTCGCGGGAGCACGTCAATTACTTGCGCAACGTGTTGCGCCTGGGAACCGGAGCACAAGTCCTGGTTTTCAACGGCCGCGACGGCGAATGGCTGGCCGAACTCGTTGTCCAGGGACGAAAATCCATGCATTTGCAGGTTGCCGGACAGGTCCGCCCCCAGACCGCGGCCAACAATCTCGACTTCATGTTTGCGCCGCTCAAACACGCGCGCCTGGACTACATGGTCCAGAAGGCGGTCGAGATGGGTGCAGGGCGTTTGCGGCCCGTCATCACGCGCCGCACCCAGGCCACGCGGATCAATCTCGACCGGATGCGGGCCAACGTTATCGAAGCGGCCGAACAATGCGGCATCCTGACCCTTCCCGGAGTGGAGGAGCCGCAAATATTCGACGCTCTGGTCCGTGATTGGCCGGAGGATCGCCCGCTGATCCATTGTGATGAAGATGCACCGCCTGGCGATCCCATCGAAGTCCTGCGCGCCTTGCCGGGCGATAAATCGCCGTCCCGGCCGCTCGCAGTTATAGTCGGCCCCGAGGGCGGTTTTTCACCG
Source organism: uncultured Beijerinckia sp. (assembly GCA_964615275.1). GTDB lineage: Bacteria > Pseudomonadota > Alphaproteobacteria > Rhizobiales > Beijerinckiaceae > Terripilifer. Next base: position 10,044 of record CAZTMN010000017.1, read on the forward strand.
GAGGAACGCGAGAAACTTGCAGCGATGAAACAGGCCGTCACGATCAGCCTTGGTCCACGCATTCTGCGGGCCGATACCGCCGCAACGGCGGCGCTTGCGATTGTACAGGCCGCGGCGGGGGATTGGTGAGTCGCAATTGTTGCAGTTTCGCAACAGTAACGGAGAATGATTCGCCTGCCCGGTCGTTTCCACGGTGTCGCCATTTTTCGGCGGTGTTTGGGCAGCTAATAATTAACGATTCGCATCGGCCGTTTGCGGTTCCGGCATTGATCGGGATTTAAGTCCTCCGCGCCGAAGCATTGTGCAGGTGAGTGACCAGTGGTCCAAACGATGTCGAAATTTTCCAACAGGCTGTTTTCCGGACCGGCTTCGACCGGGGTTCTTGTCCTCGCCGGCGCCTTGGCTGCAGCCGGTTCCGCTGCAGCACAGGTGCAAACGGACGCGCGAGCGCCCGCAGCGGCGGCAAAATCCGTAACCGGCTCCGCCACAATGCGCCTGAGCCAGGCGACTATCGATTGTACGGTCTATGGCTCGGGGTATGTGGTGGTGCAAGGCACGACCAGATGCGTACGCATTCGTGGCCGAATGCGCCTGCGCGCCAACCGTGATGGCTTTCGGGGTGCGAATTTTCTGCCCTACGCCGGCTCCCCGCGTACCGTATTGCCCGGCAGCGTAAGGCCCGCGGCGACGACTCAGTTCTGGCGGCGCTGAGGCTTTTTCATACCGCGATCGGCCCTGTTACGCGCCTAGCCGATGTCATCCGTCGTATCGACCGCCCCCGAATGGGTCACCGCTCCCTTGTTGGCGCCGCGGACGACCGCGGCATACTTTTCCAGTAATCCGCCATGACGCACCGGTGCGCGGGTTCCGCGCTTTTGCCGCCGCGCCGCAAGGTCCGCCTCGCTAACTTCCAGCGTGATCGAACAGGCAGACGGGTCTGCATCGATGGTAATCATGTCGCCATTCTCGACCAGGTCAATCGGCCCGCCAACCGCTGCTTCCGGCGAGGCATATCCAATGACCATGCCCCGCGAAGCGCCGGAAAAACGCCCGTCGGTCAGCAGGGCGACATCGGCTTTCTGACCGTAGAGCAGCGCGGTAACGCCAAGCATTTCCTTCATCCCCGGCGCACCCTTTGGTCCCTCGCCGCGCACGACAATGACGTCCCCGTTTTCGTATTGCCGTTGTTCGACCGCTCGCTGGCAGGCGTCTTCACCGTCAAACACCCGCGCAGGTCCGCGATGCTGTAGCGTTTTCAGGCCGGCAACTTTCAACAATGCGCCGTCCGGACACAAATTGCCCTTCAGAACGACGATACCGCCGGTTTGCGCGATGGCGTTTGTCAGCGGCTGGATGACCTCGCCGTCCGGTGTTTTCACATGCGCCAGTTCCTGTTCCAAGGTCCGCCCGCTCACCGTGAGCGCGCTACCGTCGACGAAGCCGCCACGCATCAGCTCGGCCAGGATTACGCCAGTGCCGCCAATGTGGTGAACGTCAATCGCAAGGTACTTTCCACCCGGACTCAAATTGCCAATGAGCGGTGTGCGGGCGAAAACCTTTTGCACGTCGTCCATGTCGAACGCGATACCGGCCTCATGGGCGATAGCTGGTATATGCAGCGCAGCGTTGGTGGACCCGCCGGTCGCCGCAACGATGGCGCAGGCGTTTTCCAGCGCCGCGCGCGTGACAATGTCGCGTGGCAGCGGTCCGCGGTTATCAACCAGGTCGACGATCATGCGCCCGGCATCGCGCAGCCGGTGCAGGCGCTCGCTATAGACGGCAGGCAACATCGACATTCCGATTGGCGACAGGCCGATCGCTTCCGACACCATGCCCATCGTATTGGCTGTGAATTGGCCGGCGCAGGCTCCGCCGGTCGGAATCGTCTCGCGCACCAGCCGTTCAACGTAATCCTCGCCAACTTCCCCGGCGATCTGCGCCCCGACGGCCTCGAACGCGTCGAGCACCGTCTTGTTCTCGCCGCCGATACGCCCGGGCAGGCTGGCGCCGCCATGGATGAACAGTCCAGGCGCATTGACCCGCACCATGCCCATCATCAGGCCGGGCAGGTTCTTGTCGCAGGCGCCGATGGCCGCAATGCCATCGAAGCAATGGGCGCGCATGGTCATTTCGACGCTGTCGGCAATCATCTCGCGTGAGATGAGCGAAAACCGCATGCCCGGATGAGCCATGGTCAGCCCGTCTGAAACCGACACAACCGGGATTTCGTGGCCGTAGCCACCGGCGCCATAGACGCCAGTCTTGATGTGCTCGGCCTGTCCGGCAAGCAGCATGTTGCACGGGCTCATCTCGCCGCCGGTATGCACGACCGCGATATGGGCGCGGGCGATCTCTTCTTCGCTCAATCCCATGCCATAGAGAAACGCGCGCGAGGTCGAACGCGTCGGCGTGTTGTAAGTCGTCGGAAAGCGCGGCGAGCGTGCAGTCATTTTGATTTCCTCGCGATTGACAGGAAATTAGCCGAAAAAACCGTTCATGCAACGCTCGCAGGCGCCTGCCTGCAGTGGCCAGCGAATGCGCCGGTCGCGGATTTGACAAGCATTGCGCCCTGTGCCGTGCTTTGCGCCACTTGGATGCGGGGAGAAATCGCGTGGCCGGTGATACATTCGATTACATCGTCATTGGCGCAGGTTCGGCCGGATGCGTCATCGCCAACCGCCTGTCCGCGGACCCGGCCAACCGGGTTCTGCTGATCGAGGCCGGGGCCTCCGATCGGGGGTTTCCGCTTTCGCTGAAGACCTACCTGCCGTTCGGCAACGTCTTTTTGCTGCCGGACAAGCGCTATAACTGGAACGATGTGCTGCTGCATGAGGGCAGCGACGGTTCTCCGGGCGAAATCATCTGCTCGCGCGGCCGGCTTTCCGGAGGGTGCAGCGCCGTCAATGGCACCGTGTACATGCGCGGCCACCCGAGCGACTATGACCACTGGGAATCCCTGGGTAATCCCGGTTGGGGATACGAACAGGTCCTGCAGGCTTTCAAGGTGCACGAGAATTACGGCGAAAGCTCCGATACCCGCCACCACGGGCATGGTGGGGAGCTGGACGTATCGCCTCTGCGCTCGCCGAACGCGATCGCGCTGGCCCTTGGCGCGGCCGCCGGGGAAGCGGGTTACGAAGGCAACCGGGATTTCAACGGCGCCCAGCAGGACGGCTTCGGCCTGTTCAACGTCAACCAGCGCGGCGGCGCACGGCTGAGCGCAGCGCGGGCGTTTCTGCACCCGGTGCGAGGACGGGACAATCTCGACATTTGGCATGAAACACAGGTCGACAGGATCATTGTCGAAAACCGGCGAGCCACTTCTCTGGCCATTCGCCGCAACGGCGGCGTCATGCGCATCGCTGCCCGCCGCGAGATCATTTTGTCCGGAGGCGCCGTCAACTCTCCCCACCTCATGATGCTGTCGGGACTGGGCGAGGCGGCGCACCTGAAGGCGCACGGCATCGACGTCGTCGCCGATCTTCCCGGTGTCGGCAAGAACCTGCAGGATCACCCGGCCATTGGTGTAGCAGTAGCCGACCGCTCCGGTCAGTCGATGGCGTTGAACATCAATTCCCTGCCGCGCATGGCGCTCGAGGCGCTGAAATATCTTTTCTTCCGCACCGGAAAACTGTCTTCCAATGTCGCGGAAGCGGGCGGCTTCCTGCGCTCATCGCCCGGTCTCAACCGGCCGGACATACAATTCACCTGTCTTGTCGGATTGAAAACCGATGCCAGCAAGTTGCCGCGCCAGCACGGTTTCATGCTGTTCGCTAACATTTGCCGTCCCGAAAGCCGCGGGATGATCGAGTTGTGCTCCGCCAATCCCGACGACCGGCCGGTGTTGCACTCAAACTTCCTCGATAACCGCTCCGATGTTGAAACGCTGTTGCGTGGCATCAAGGCGGCGCGGCAGATCCTGGCGCAACCAGCGCTTGCGCCATACGTCGACAAGGAGCTTGCGCCCGGCGTAGATGTGCAAAGCGATGCCGACCTCGAAGCCTATATCCGTGATGCGCTCGGTACGGTCTATCACCCGGTCGGCACCTGCAAGATGGGACCGGAATCGGACCCGCTCGCCGTGGTCGATGCGCGGCTGCGCGTGCACGGGCTGGAAGGGCTGCGGATTGCCGATGCATCGATCATGCCGACCATCGTTGCCGGCAACACCAGCGCCCCGGCAATGATGATCGGCGAGCGCGCCGCGCAATTTGTTCAGGACGATGCGCGTGAAGAGCGCCCCGCCGCGTGAGAGGCGTTGACTTTGCCGGGGAGGGGGCATTGATCCGATCATCCAAGCCTCTTTTCTGGCATGCAATTCTCCCTTAAGAAACTATCCAACAATTTCCCGGAGGAATGCGCCCATGTCCCTGCCCAGCTATACCCTTGTCACCCGCACCCAGGTCGCCAATGCGGCGCTCAAGGACGGGCGGGTCAAGCCGAAGACCTTCACGCCGGAATTCGTCGAGGTTGATCCGCTGATCGCGGCCTTCCGGCGCATGGTGCGTCAACACGAGTTCGACATCACCGAAATGGCGATCACAACCTATATGGCGGCCAAGGCCTACGGGAAGAAATTCACCGCCATTCCGGTGTTCATCGTGCGCGCCTTTCATCACGGCGCAATTCTCGTCAACAAGAACGCCGGGGTAACTAAGCCCTCCGACCTTGCCGGCAAGAAGGTCGGCGTCAACCGCGGGTACACCGTAACCACCGGCGTGTGGGCGCGTGGTATCATGCAGGACGAATACGGCCTGGATCTCGAAAAGGTCACCTGGGTCCTGTCGGGCGACGAGCACGTGGAAGAGTATCAGGCGCCGCCGAACGTAGTACCGATCGAGACCGGCAAGAAGATGGAAGACATGCTGGTATCGGGCGAGCTGGCGGCGGCCATCGGCGTTTCCGTCGATCATCCCGATGTCGGCCGGCTCATACCCGATGCGGCCGAAGCCGGGTTTACCGCCCTGCAGCGCACCGGCCACTACCCGATCAACCATCTGATCGTCATAAAAGATGAGTTGATTGCGGCGCAACCCGGCCTCGCGGCTGACCTGTTCAACGCATTCGCTGAATCCAAGCAGCTTTACGTCGATGATCTCAGGGCCGGCAAGGTGGAATTGAAGGGCGATGCCGCCATGCACAAGCGCGTCATGGACATCGCCGGCGCCGATCCCATGCCCTATGGCATCGCGCCAAACCGCATGAATATCGAAAACCTTATCGAACACGCCAAGCGCCAGAAAATTCTTTCCGGCAACGAGCGGATTGAAGACCTGTTCGTGCCCGAGACGCTTGATTTGACCGGCTAGGACATGCCGGGTGCCCGGGCACGCGCCATGCGCGAAACCGAGTTGTACGCACCCATCAAGGCCTATCTTGAGGGCCAGGGGTATGCGGTGAAAGGCGAGGTCGGCGCCGCCGATATGGTCGCGCACCGCGACGGTGATGACGATCCCGTGGTGGTTGAATTGAAGACCGGCTTTTCGCTGGCGCTGTTCCATCAGGCCATTGCCCGCCAGGCCATGAGCGATGCGGTCTATGTCGCCGTGCCCCACGGCAGCGGGCGTCCGTTCCTGAAAACGCTGCGCAGCAACGGCAAATTGTGCCGCCGATTGGGCCTTGGGCTGATAACCGTGCGTCTGGCTGATGGTTTCGTAACGGTGTATCTTGATCCCGCTCCCTACCGGCCGCGCCAGTCGAAGCCGCGCAAGGACCGTTTGCTGCGGGAGTTTGCGCGCCGCGTCGGCGATCCCAATATTGGCGGGTCAACGCGCCGGCCGCTGGTCACGGCCTACCGGCAGGATGCGCTCAAATGCGTAAAGGTCCTGCTCGAGGCCGGTTCGGCGAAAGCATCGCTGGTTTCGCAACGCACCGGCATCGCCAATGCGCGCCGGATCATGGCCGACGATCATTACGGCTGGTTTGAGCGCGCGGAACGCGGCATCTACCGGCTAAGCCCGAATGGTGTTCGGGCCAGCCAGGATTACCGCGCGCAAATCGGCGAACTACGCCTCGCGGATGGCCAAAACGACTAGCGCCTGCGGCGCATGATGTAGACCTGCAGGATAGCCGGCACGAGTATTCCCACGGCAAGGCCGCCCAGCAAAGCAAGCCATAACGGATGCCCGAGATAACGCAGCCCGCCGGCGACGGCGAAGGTCAGGCACATGGCGGCTATGGAACGCAAATTCATTTGAAACCTCGTGAAGTTTGCATTCGACCGGCTTTCGCGTCGGTCGAATTATCCGCGTCCCTCGTTGCTGTTGAGCAGCGGTTTTTCCTCCATTCGCCAGAACGCAAATAGCGCCAAACCCAGGCAGGCGATGGTAATCACGAACATGATGCGGAAGGCGAAAATCGCCGCTTCCCGGTTGGCCATCAGCGCGCTGGCGTCGGCGCGCACATCGCCGCTACTTCCCAACGCGTTGACTATTACGGCCCCGACAGCGGCGATCAACATCGAAGCGACCAGGCTGCGCGAAAAACTCATCATTGAGAGCGCTGTTCCCATTTCGCTCAGCCGCACGGCATTTTGCGTGGCGACTGTGGAAATGGGAGCTATCGGCCCAAATCCTATTCCGATTATCGCCAGCAGGATTTCCAGCTCCCAGGTGCCAACCCTGTCGAGGCGCCAGGCCATGTATATCAGCGCGGCGATACAGACCAGCATGGTTGCCATGGGATAGGTCTTGTAGTGGACTACGCGCGCGGCAATCTGCGCTCCGACCAGTGCGCTGGAGTTGACCGTCACCATCAGCACCATCAAATGCAATCCTGCCGACGCCGGTGACATGCCAAGCACTGACTGCAGATAGAGCGGCAGGTAGATGTTCAGCGCGATGATCGAGGCCCAGCCGACAGCATTGGTGGTGGTCGCCAGCCGGACAATCGGATCCCGGAGTATACCCAGTGGAATCAACGGTTCATCGGCCGTCAGGATGCGGCGCGCAAACAAGTACCAGAACACCAGGGAGATCGCGGCCGATCCCAGTATCTGCATCGAGGTCCAGGGAAAAGCCTTGCCGCCGGCGTTCAAGACGAACATGGTCGTGGAGGAGGCAAGAACGATCAGGATCGCGCCGAGGAAATCCAGTTTGCGCGGCCGCTCGTTGCGAGGCAGCTTGCGCAACAACGTCAATGCAAGGATAAGGGACAATAGTCCGAGCGGCGCGGCGATCCAGAATGATGCGCGCCAGTGGATATACTCGGCGAATATGCCTCCCAGCGCCGGGCCGATGCCCCCGGCCGTTGTGTAGGTAATCGAGAAATACGTGTAATAGCGGGCACGCTCCTTTGGCGAAGCGACATCGCCCAGAACCGTCATGGCCTGGGACACCAGCCCGCCATTGCCGATACCCTGGATCGCACGCGCCGCGATCAGCCATGTCATGGATGGCGCAAGGGCCGACGCAATTCCACCCGCCATGAAAATGACAATTGAAATTACCAGCGTGAATTGCCGTCCCTTTATATCGCTCAGCCGGCCATACAGCGGTGTTGCCGCGGTCATGGTCAAAAGATAGATCGCGACCACCCAGGGCAGATAGTGCACTTCTCCGAGATCGCGGCCGATGGTCGGCAAGGTGGTCGCGACGATGGTCTGGTCGAGCGAAGCCATCAGCACGGGCACCAGAACGCCAAAGACGATCCACAATATTTCGCGGTGCGTCAGGTTCGGGCGCGGAGAAGCAGCAGCTGGCGCGGTTCTTGAACCCGGTGGATTATTGTCTGCCCGGCTATCGGCGGTCATGGAATTGTGAGCTCCGGCTCCGCCTGCTTGCCCAGGCTAGCCCATCGTGGCGCTTCCCTGCAATGTTGGCCGTTTGATGTTGCGTGTTTATCCGACGCCGCTGCCAATATTGCAATTGTCCGCGCAGAAAAACGGCGCGGAAGGACCGCGCCGGAAAAAGTGCTGGCGTATGTGCGAACCGTTTATCGGGGTGCCAGGATCATGACCATCTGGCGTCCTTCCATGGACGGTTCAAACTCCACTTTCGCGAACTCGGCGGTTTCCTGTTTCACACGCTCGAGCAGCTTGTAGCCGAGATCCTGGTGGGCCATTTCGCGCCCGCGAAACCGCAACGTCACCTTTACCTTGTCGCCGTCTTCGAAAAACCTCAGCACCGAACGCATCTTCACACCGTAATCGTGCTCATCGATGCCTGGCCGCAGCTTGATTTCCTTGATTTCGACGACCTTTTGCTTCTTGCGCGCTTCAGCCGCCTTTTTCTGTTCATTGAAACGGTAGCGCCCATAATCCAGCAATTTGCAGACCGGTGGTTTTGCAGATGGAACCAGCTCCACGAGGTCAAGCCCGGCTTCCGCTGCCTGGCTCATCGCTTCTTCAATGGAGACAACGCCTTGATTGGTTCCTTCGCTGTCGATCAGCTGAACCTCTGGAATTGCAATGGCTTCGTTGATCCGCGGTCCTTCTTTCTGCGGTGTGGGTGGGGCTCTGTTCGGGCGGCGAATGGCTGGTCTCCTTGTGTCGTGATTGCTGATTCGGAGACGATCGCAAAATTAGAATTACGTGGCAGTATCCGAACCCGCGCTAAAGATCGGTCCTGAGCGGCAATAAGTCAACGGTTTCAAGGCCAAATTTCCATTCGAGGCGACATTTCGACAAGAACTGCGATTTTTGCCGATGGTGCGCGACATTTGCCGCCTGCCTGCGATACATGCGTCGGGTTTGCCGCTCCTGCCGGCCTCAAACCAAGCCGGTGCGCGTTGGCGCTACCAGACCGGAATAGGCCTCGAGCGTGGCCACGCACATTTGCGTCAGCGAAAACTTTCGTTCGACGTGGGTGCGGGCGCGAATCGCCAGGGCATCGCGAGCGGCCGCACCCAGTTGCAGCGTGGCCCGGATAGCCTCCGCCAGCGCCACGGCGTCATCTGGCGGCACCGTCCATCCGGTCCGGGCATTGTCGGGCGTGAACGGTGGCGTCAATACCGTTTCCGGAACCGCGCCCAGATCGCTAACGACGACGGGTTTGCCCATGGCCTGGGCTTCGACCGCCGATCGCCCGAATGCCTCGGGTTCGGTGGACGGTACTGTAACAACCGATGATGCCATGAACGCCGCTGGCATGTCGGCGCAATGACCTGTGCAAATGACGATACCCTCCAGTCCGGCATCAGCAATTTGCCGGTGGAGCTCCTCTACGTATCCGGTTCGCCCTTGCGCATCTCCGGCGAGGACGAATTTGACGCCGGAGGTTCCACCCTGCACCAATTGCCGCGCGGCTTCGATCAGGACCCGTTGGCCTTTCCAGGACGTCAATCGGGCAGCCAGAAGTACGACCCGCTCATCCGGTTCAACGCCCCACTCCTGCCGCAGCCTTTGCACCCGGCTGGCGTCGACATTTCCCGGGTTGAAAATCTGCAGGTCGGTTCCCCGGTATATTACCCGGATGTGATCTTTTGCCTCCGGGTTGAGGTTGGCAATGCGCCGGGCGGTAAATTTCGAATTGGCAATAACCACGTCACCGCGCGCCATAATGGCATTATATTGTTTCTTCAGGGACGTGCTGCCGCTGTAAGCTCCATGATACGTTGTGACGAATGCTGCGCCGGTCTTGCGTGCTGCGCCGAGCGCCACCCAGGCCGGCGCCCGGGAACGCGCGTGAACAATCGCGATGTCTTCGTGTTCGATCAGGGTTGCGAGCCGCCTTGACGACAAATACATCCGCAACGGATTCTTGCTGGCGGCGGGAAACGGTATCCAGATGCCGCCGCGGGCCTGCAATTCACTGATCAACCGTCCGCCCTCGCTGGCGACAAGCGCCCGGGCCCCAGCATCTGTCAGGGCCGCTGCGATATCGATGGTTGTGCGTTCGGCGCCGCCTGCGTCGAGCGAGGGGATAATTTGCAGGACCGTCCGGCCAGCAAGCGGGGAATAGTCTGCGGTACTCCGGTGGTGCAGGCGGCTGTCAGGCGAATTCATGGCTCTCCGATTCTGGCCCCGCGCCTGCTTCAGGCGGCCAGGTTCCCCAAAACAAAGGCGTGGTAGCGTACCTTCGTCCTAGGGTGTAAATCAGGGCAAATTGAGATGCCCATTCTGGATTTCCCAGCGAATCACACAGGAAAATACGGTGAGCGAAGCGCAAGAGCAAACCAGTGAATGGCCCGATCCGGGTCCACCGTCTTTTCACCGGATTGACGGCGGTGCTTCGATCGAACTTGCCTATCGCCTGGTTTCGGCATCCGGCGGCTCTGAATTGCCCGGCGCCGTATGGCTTGGGGGCTTTCGTTCGGACATGCTCTCGACCAAGGCCGAAGCGATCGCCGACATGGCGCGCGAGGACGGGCGGGCGTTCCTGCGTTTTGACTATTCCGGACATGGCGAATCCGGTGGCGTGTTTGAGCAGGGCACGATCGGCATGTGGGCGAAGGAAAGCCTGCAAATGATCCGTGCAATCACCGAAGGACCGCAAATTCTTGTTGGCTCATCAATGGGAGGCTGGATTGCCTTGTTGGTCGCCAGGGCGCTGGCCGAAGCGGGAGAAACCGCGCGCCTCGCCGGAATGGTCCTCATTGCACCGGCGGTTGATTTTACCGAGGAGCTGATGTGGGCGCAGTTTCCCGATGAAATCAAGCAGCAGATCGAGACGGAAGGCCAATGGATGCGTCCGACCCAGTACGCACCTGAGCCCTACCCGGTGACCAGGGCCCTGATTGAGGATGGCCGCAACCACCTGTTGTTGGGGGCGCCGGTTCGCAGCCATTGTCCGGTCCACATTCTCCAGGGAATGGAAGATCCCGACGTGCCATGGCAACATTCGATCAAACTGGTCGAACACCTTGCCGGAGATCCTGTTGCGCTTACCCTGGTCAAGGGTGGAGATCACCGGCTGTCGCGGGATGAAGACATAACGCGTATGCTGGCCGCAATTCGCCAGCTCGCCTGATCGGCGATGTAACGACGCCGGTTCGCCCGGTCGATGGGAATACCGGTTGTGGTCGATCTGAAACCTTTTACGCTGATTATGTGCTTTGCCATTGCGCTGGCGCTTAGTCTCCTCAATTTTTTGACGATCGCGGCTGTTCTGCCGGAATTGATTGCGGCATGGGGCCTTAACAAGACGCAGGCCGGATGGCTCGTGAGCGTCTACTTCGCCGGCTACATGAGCAGCATTTTACTTGTCGCGGCGATGACCGATCGTATCGATCCGCGAAAAATCTATTTGACCGGCGCGTTCCTGGGCGGTGTGTCATCATTGTCGGTTGCACTTTTTGCCGATGGATTCTGGCTTACGGTTGCATTGAGGTTTCTCGGCGGAATCGCTTTTTCGGGAATCTACATGCCCGGCCTGCGCGCATTGACCGATTCCCTGCCATCGGCGCAGCGTAATAGGGGAATTGTTTACTACACGTCCTGTTTCGCGCTGGGGTCGGGGTTTTCGATTTTTGCGGCGGGACAAATCGCCGATGCGCTGAATTGGCGTTGGGCCTTTGGGTTGGCGTCGATGGGGTCGTTCCTGGCGCTGGTCATCGTCGCAATTGTTTTGAAACCCCGTGCCAGGAGTGCGGACGCTAGGCCTGAAAACGCGCCAGCGCAGCCGGCGCTTTCGCAGGCAGCTGCCTACCGGCAGGTATGGCGCAACAAGAAGGCGCTTGCCTATATTCTCGCCATGTACGGCGTTGGCTGGGAGGTTTTCGCATTCCGGTCCTGGATCGTGACGTACCTCACAGAGCGTCAGGCGAGTGACCTGGCGGTTCAGACCTTCTGGTTGAGCCCGGCCGATATTGCATTTGTAACGGCGATCATGGGCATACCTGCCGCCGTTTGGATTGGCGAATGGGCCGCGCGAATGAGCCGGGAAAAACTGCTGCTGTCGGTGGCCGGGTTGTCGCTGATTGTCGACATCCTGCTGGCCTGGTCTGTATCCTGGCCGTTTGAAACATTATTGTTTTTTGCCTGCGTGTTTTCCCTGACGTCATTTGGACGCAGCTCGGCAACCACTGCCGGGATGATGGCGGCGGCCGAGGAGAGAGTGCGCGGGGCAACCATGGCCGCCTATTCCTTTGTGGCCTTTTTGGCGGGCATCACCAGCCCGCTTGCGCTTGGCCTGGTGCTTGACGGATCGGTCCTGGCGCTCGGCCACACATCGTGGACGATCGGGTTCCTGGCTATCGCAACAGGTTCGCTTATCAGCATTGCCGGATACTGGATTGCCGCCCGGGCGGGAAATATCAAACCTTGATCAAGCGGCGCTGCAATCGCGGGTTTCCGCGATAGCGTCAATGGATAGCGCCGCTGCGCAATGCGCGGGATTTGCGCGACATCAGGAATATCACCACCGAGCCGAGCGACATCAGGAGCGTGCAGATAACGAACGGCATTGCCGTGTCGGCGATAAGGGCGACGACGATCAAGCCCACGGCGGCAGAAAAACTCATTTGCAAGAAACCGGCAAGCGACGTCGCAGCACCGGCCCGTTCCGGGAAGGGTGAAAGCAGACCGGCGACGCAATTCGGCAGGACAAAGCCGACACCGCTGAAAAACACCAATTCGGGCATGAACAGGGCCAGCAATTCCTTCGGGAACAGCAACAGACCCAGTAATTGCGTCACGCCGGCAATCGCGAACAGGACAACGCCTACGCCGATCGCGAAATCCAGGCCCATGCGTGCAACGGTCCGGGATGACGCCCACGCCCCGCCGACGAAGGCAACGGAGCAAATGGAAAAGGCAACGCCAAATTCAATTGCCGTCATACCGTAGACGTTTTGCAGGATGAACGGCGAGGCGGAGACAAATGTGTACAACCCTGTCTGCCCCATCGCCTGCATTGAGGCGTAACTGCGCCAGGTGCGGTTGCGCGCAACAATTTTGAAACTGGCCATGATACTGGCAAACGAAAATGGACCTTCCATGCGACTGCGGATGGTTTCCGGCAACGCCAGCACGGACACCAGGGTTATGACGGCTACAACCGCGAACATGATTACGAAACCGGCGCGCCAGCCGAATGCGGCGGCGATAAATCCTCCGACGGTTGGTGCGACGATCGGTGCAAGGCCCATGATGGTGCTCATCAACGCTAGCTGCTGACCGGCTCTGGCGCCGGTATAGAGATCGCGAACGATCGCGCGCGCGATAATGATAGGCCCGGCGCCCCCAAGACCCTGCAACATTCTCGCAGCTGTCAGGGATTCAATGTTTGGCGCAAGGCTCGCTGCCACGCAGGCGGCGAGATAGATGGCAAAGCCGGTCAAAAGCACGGACTTCCGGCCAAATTTGTCCGACAACGGCCCGTAGAAAATTTGCCCGACTGCAAACCCGATGAGGTATCCGGACATGGTCCACTGTACCTTGCCCGGAATGGTGTTCAAATCGGTGGCGAGTTGCGGCAGCGCCGGCACGTAAAGGTCCGTTGAGATCGGCCCCATGGCTGACATGAACGCCAGCAGCACGGTCATTGCAAAGGAATTTGGATGGAGGCGCATAAGAACTTTCTACACCGGCGGCATGCGGTGCATGGCGTGTAATTCTGTCATCGCTTTTCTTGGAACCTCATCGGACCAGGGCGGAGACGCGGATGTGTGGACATGAAAAATCTTTCAAATCAACAATCTGGTTCAGGGTGAGAGGCCTTGGCATCACGCCGTTCAACATTTGGCTGTGGGTAGTCCTGTCTTGTGCCCTGTCCGGTGGTTTCCGCTATAGACGCTGGCAGGCGAGAAGTCGACAATCGGTTGTTGGCGTGGCGGCGGTGTGGCATCTGACCGTCAATGCCTCGAGCGGAACAATTTCCCGTGGTTGGGTCCCGCACTTGCCGGCCTGGCCGGCGTCAGCGCTAAAAAATCCCGAGCTGGGCGCTTGGCAAACAGTCACAGAATGAGTAGAAGGCTGCCTTGCATGCATCGTTTGCCGCGATTGGCTGCTCCGGAAGAGTAGGCTGGGCGGCTGGCGGATCCCGCCCAACGGGATGACCGGCAAGCCGGTAGCTCTTGATGCAGAAATGGGGCCATAGCTCAGTTGGGAGAGCGCTTCAATGGCATTGAAGAGGTCGTCGGTTCGATTCCGTCTGGCTCCACCATTTTCGTCCTGGGGTAGTGTTGCGTGGCGGCTGCCAATCAACCGTGTGCCGTCCTGTCGCTTGACCGCACCAGTTTCCGGCGTCTGGCCGTGGTAGCACGCTGGTCGACTTCTCCACCCGTATCCAGAACCACGCCATACAGTTCAAGCGCCTGGGCGTCTGTGACATAGCCCTCCCGGACGTCTTGCGCGACGCGTGCTGCATCGCGTTCAATTGGCGGGCCGTAGCCGCCGCCGCCGCCAGAACGGGTGTAAAAGCTTTCACCGGCTTTCAGGCGCCGTAGCATGACTTTGGCGTTTTCTGCCGGAATGTCGGCGCCGTCGGCATCCGCGACCTTGACTTCATTGCCAAATCCATCGTGACCGCCGGCGAGGCCCCAGGGGCGGCAATGCATCCGGTCGACCTGGCTGTTCATCGTCAAGGGTGCTCGCGCGGTCACTTTGCGCTCTATGCCCAGGCCGCCGCGAAATTTTCCGGCTCCGCCGGAGCCGTCGCGCAGTTTCAGGCGGTCGACGATGAGCGGATACTTGGCCTCAACCGATTCAACCGGACTGTTGTGCGTATCGCCGTCGTTCAGGCAGACCGTCGCACTCATCCCGTCCTCGGTGAGTTTGGCGCCCCAGCCGCCGCCGAGTGGGCCGAAGCTGCCCATGAAGAATTTACCGGTAGCCGGTGAAAGCCCGTACACCCGCGCGCTTACCAGGTCGGCGTGATGGCCGGCGATGACCCGGTCGGGGACGGCTTTTTCCATCGCCTTGAAAATCGTGTCGATGATCGTCATCGGGAATGTCATCCACGCGCGCATGGCGGCCGGCTTGACGGCGCTTACGATGGTCCCCGGCGATAATTTGACGTCCAGTGAACGAAAACTGCCTTCGTTGATCGGGTAGTCGGTCGGCGAGGTCAGGCATTTGTAGGCGACCTGCGCACAGGCCGTCCCTGTGGTCTCACCGGAATTGAAGAACCCGCGCACCTGGCCGGCGACATCGGTCAGGTCCACCGTCAGGCGGTCTCCCTTGACGATTACCCGGACGCGAATTGGAATGCGCTCCCCGATATCGACCGCATCGTCGTCCATGAACGATGTCGCCTCGTAGACGCTGTCCTGGATCTCTCGGGTCCGCGCCCGCGCCGCTTTTTCCGACTGATCCATGATCTTGTGGATGGCGCCAAGCGTCTGCCGCGATCCGTAGCGCGCCAGCAATTCCGAAAAAGCGAATGGCTTGGCGAGGTAATCGTCACCGCCC
>CAZTMN010000017.1:25342-50020 GCA_964615275.1 uncultured Beijerinckia sp.
TCACCAGTACGCACGGCCGTAAGTTGAGCGCGCAAATCGCCCATGGCCCGTTCCGGTATGCGCACATTCATCGCGATAATGTCGACGAGATCCTGGTTGACTGTGCCGCGGTCCTGATACTTCACGATGGGAATCTGGATGCCCTCGGCATAGATGTCTGTCGTGACACCGCCGAGCTGGCCGCCGACATCGACCCAATGCGCCATGCAGCAGGCAAAGCCGCATAACTCACCATCGTGAAAGACCGGCATGCTGAACGTGAAATGGTTGAGGTGGCTGCCGGTGGTGTAAGCGTCGTTGGTGACGAGTATGTCGCCGGGATGAATGTTTTCACGGCCAAAATGTTTCAGCTTGGCGCGTACGGTTTCTCCCATGCCGCGAATGAACATCGGCAGTCCAAGTCCGATGGAAACGGTCTCGCCGTCCGGCGTGAACAGGCCGACTGTAAAATCAAGCGCCTCGTAAATAATCATGTTGTAGGCGGTTCGCATCAGGTTTGACTTCATCTCTTCGGTAACAGCGATAACGCCGTTGCGAATGATTTCCGTCAGGACAGGATCGCCTGATGCAAACTTGCGATGCGGCGCGCTGGCTCGCCGCGCTTTGCGGCCGGGTTGAGAAGCTTTCACGCTGTTTTTGGCCTTCTTACTGTTCTGCGCCATCGTGCACCATCCGTTCCCGCCAGTGTGTCACAGCTCGTGTCCCGGGAGCAAGTTGACGCCGATATTGGACGCCTGATACCGTTCCAGGTACGGCAAATAGCATGCAAGTGACGGTGGGGATATCTACGCCATGCAACAGGAACTTCTGGCCGGCAAGTTTGTACGAAACGCTTGGTATGTGGCCGGCTGGGCGCGCGAACTTGTCGCGGGCCAAATGCTGGCCCGGACCGTTCTGGACGAACCGGTGCTGCTGTTCCGGAAGTCTGACGGCACTGTAACAGCGGTCGAGGACCGCTGCCCGCACCGGTTTGCCCCGCTGAACATCGGGAAATTGCTGCCGGGCGACAGGGTGCGATGCGCCTATCACGGACTTGAATTCGATGCGGCGGGCCGCTGTGTCCACAATCCCCACGGATCGGGAAGCATTCCTGCGCAGGGACATATCGCGCATTATCCGGTCGTTGAAAGACATCGCGCGCTTTGGGTCTGGATGGGCGATCGCGATGCTGACCCGGCAAAGATTCCCGATTTCAGTGTCCTTGACGATCCGCCGGAACTGGCGGATACGAAACTCGATTTCATCAAGGTCGATGCAAACTACAAATTGATTATCGACAACCTGCTGGATCTCAGCCACGTGGCGTTTTTGCATGGCGCTACCTTGGGAAACCCGGGATCCGTAGCTGCCACGGTTGACGTGGATGAAGACGGCGACGACCTTTTGGTGTCGCGGTTTGCGTCGGGCATAGAGACACCCCGTGTTCACCAACTGCTGTGGCCGGACCATCCCGGTACGGTCGACAGTTTCAATCGCATGCGTTGGATGGCGCCGAGTACGCTGCGGCTGTTCGTTGGTGTGTGTGAACCCGGACAGCCGTGGGAAAGTGGAACCGGTTTTTACGCGCTTCATCTGCTGACGCCCGAGTCGGAGCGCTCCACGCATTATTTTTTCACCGCCGTTCGTTTCGGCATGCGCACGACCGATGTTGAAGTCAACAAGTCGCTGCAGGAATCAATTGCAAAAACGCGCCGTCACGCTTTTGAGTTTGAGGATGCACCGGTGATTGAGGCGCAACAGCAGGTTCTCGACAAGGCGCGCCGCCCGCTCGATCCGGCATTTTTGTCGGTCGACGCCGGTACCGTCCGGTTTCGCCGCGCAATTCAGCGGCTGGAAGCGGCGGACTGAGTAAAATCCTGTTACTCAGCCGCTTCCGCGATCGGGTCTCGCAAGTTGAAGATGCGTTTCACGTTGTCATGAAAAAGTTTCTGCTTATCGGATTCGGATAGCTCGATTTCGTCGATCAGGCGCAAAGCTTCGGCCGGCTCCCAACAGGGATAGTCGGAACCGTACATGACATTGTCGATGCCGTAATATTCGATGGCGAACTTGATGCCGGCCGAATGCGGGGAAACCGTATCGGTACACATCCGGTGCAGATATTCGCTGGTCGGCCGTGGCAATTTCGCCTGTTTGGTGTTTTTGTCCATTCGGCCGGATTGGTAGGGCAGGGCGCCGCCCGTGTGCGACATGACGATCTTCAGGTCCGAGCAATGTTCCATCAATCCCGACAACACCAGGCGCGCGGCGCCAACGCTGACCTCGATAACGCGGCCTAGGCTGAAATGCAGCGTATTGTCGTATCCTTCCAGGATGCTGGTAAAAATGGCGTCGGTGGGATGCAGGAATAACGGGATACCAAGTTCCTCTGCGCGCTCGTAAAACGGCCACAGGCGCTCGGCGTCAATGCGAGCATCCGTGCCGACGCTGCCAGGCAGATTGGCGCCATGGAGCCCCAATTTGTTGATCGCGTGATCCAGAACCTCGATAGCGGCGTTTGTGTCTTTTAACGGAACAGCTGCCGTACCCCAGAAACGGCCCGGAAACTTGCGCTGTGCTGCAGCCATTTCCTCATTCCAGAACATCGCTGCGTCCCGGCCTGCTTCCGGCTCAAGCTCGGAAAAATAGACAGACAGCGGGCCGATGGTGCAGACGACATCGACCTGGTGGCCGAGACTGTTCATGTGCGCCATCATGTCTTCAAGCGGCGCCCATGCCGGATGATTGGCGCGCACCGGCACCATGTAATCCTCGCGCACATACCAGCGGTAACCACCTTTGCCATCGCGCTCGACGCGCGGGTATCGGGTGGCTTTGCAGCCCCATTCCAGCATTGAAATCGGCCGCCAGTGAAAATGGGAATCGATGATGTGCATCTTGGACTCCAAATGCGCAGTCGCGTTTTCGGACGCGGTGGATTTTGAACGTTGAATGGAAACGCTTCAATGCACCAGCCTTTGGCGCTTCACCGGTTCACGGAAACCATGAATCGCTTCGGTGTAGCGATTACCCTTTACAATTTCGCCAATCCAAACAGGCAAATTAAACAGGTATGCCGGGCGGCAGAGCGCCGTCCGGCATAGTTTGTATGTATCGGTTACTTTTTCTTTTTTTTCTTGCGCGGCTTAAATTCAGCCAGTTTGCGTGCCGTGGCTGCGAGGGCAGGCGGGATGCTTTCAACTGCAACCTTCATTGACTTTTGCAAAGTCTGGCCGGTTTGCGGCGCAAGGTCGAGTCCGACTTTCTTCATCGTCGCAAGGTAAGCCTTGTCTTTCATGGTCTTGTCGAACGCGGAACGCAGCGTTGCGACCCGGTCTGCCGGCAATCCCGGAGGAGCGACAACCGACCGGCCAACGTCCGCGCCACCGGCGATCAGGGAGAGGATTTTCTTTTCCTCGTCATTGCGGCCGAGATCGGTGACCAGTGGAACACCCTTCAAGTCGGGATGGCCATTGGTGTTGGCTTGCATCAGTACGTTGACCTTTTTCTCCTTGACCCAGGTCGGTTGGTTGGCCTTCAACGCGGTCCACGGTTGGGTTGTCGCGTGGACTTCGCCTTTCTCCAGCGCGAGGCGGGCGTTGCGTGTGCCGCGATAGCCGGTGATGACCTTGAACTTTATGCCGAGCATGTTCTTCATCGCCTTGGTCAACATGCGTGAGCTAGCGCCCGGCGCTGCAATGATCAACTCGTTCTTGAAAGCGTCCTTTATTGTTTTGACGCGCGCGGTATGCCAAGCGTACAGGATGGATTGATTGCTGGAAATCCGGCCAACCCAGTTGAACTTGCGCACGTCGCCTTTCAGGCTGCTGGGGTCGAGCACCTGTTTCAGGCTGATCGATTGATCGATCATGCCGATCACGGTGCCGTCTTTGGCAGCGACATTGTAAAGGTAATTGGCGGCGCGGATGCTTCCTCCACCCGGCATGTTTTGTACTGTCACTTTGGGATTGCCCGGGATGTTGGCGCCGAGATGCGCTGCAAATGTTCGCGAATACAGGTCATATCCGCCGCCCGGATTGTAGCCGACGAGAAAAGTGATTGTCTTGCCCTTGTAGAAATCAGCCGCCATCGCTGCAGCGGGCAGCCCCGCGGCAATCCCGGCAAGCATTATGCCTACTGTCATTCTTTTGCTCATGGTCGCTTCTCCCCTTTCTGATGGTTTAATTTTCCGCAGGCTCAACTTTGGCCATACAGCGGCGAAGTCTGTACCTGCGTGAATTCGGAAGCATTGTAGTCGAAAAACGGCATGTAGGAAAATGCGATCCAATGGCACTCGCTACCTGGCTCGAGATTGAAATGCTGGTGCTCCACGCCGCCTTTCTTGATTGGCAGCAAAACCAGATCACCCTCTTCCCAATCGACACGTTCGCCATCGACCACTGAATATCCTTTTCCTTCAATGACATATATTATCAGCCCGCCCTGGTGGCGATGCTTTCCGGAATGCGAAATCAGGCTGTGCGTAAAAACGCGCCAATCCTGAAGCGGCGTATTTTTGTGAATGTCACCGTTGATATAATAGGCAAGCTTGCCTTGTTTGGTGTTGTAATATTCGCGGTCTTCAAGCCCAACGACCACCTGCCCGGTGTTTTGCCGCTCAAAAAATTCAAGCCGTCCGCGCATGAATATGTCGTAAGGCGTCATTTCACCTGGGTCGCGCTCACGGGTGCGGGTTCGTTCCATATCGGCCATTGTCATTTCTCCTGCCGGTTGCTGTCCGGTCCATATTCGGATTGGCGATCACGCCTTGTAGTCGGGGGAATTTTCCAGTTGCTCGAAACCGCAGCCGCGATCGACGCCGGTGGCTTCGAACAGGTTCGGCTCCACAAGCAGGAAGCGCACGGGTTCGCTGTCGCTCGAATTGAAGTGCTGGACGATTATCCCGTCCTTCTTGAGCGGGAGATTGACAACGTCGCGCTTCTTCCACGGATATTTGACGCCATCGATCACCGTGTAGCCGGTTCCCTGGACGATGAACATGACGTGTCCGCCCTGGAACTTCAGGCGGCCCGACCGGCTGCCCGGCGGAATTTCCTGTTCGTAGACCGACAGGGTTGAGAGTACGATATCCTTGATATTGGGATGCATGTACCAGCGCATCTGACCTTGCGGATTGCTTTCCATTGGCAGGTCCTTGCGGCGCACAATTTGAATGGCGTTGTGGCGCTCCTTGCGCTGCTGGTCGCGCAATTCGAGCAGCTCATTCCACAGATTGCGCCCGGCGAAAGTCGCCTCGCGTGGGTTGCTCATACCGTCCTCCTTTTCGTGATTGGTGGAATTCAATGACTATTGCGCGCGCCCGCTGTCACGTTGCGCCAGCGCATCGGTAAAGTCTTGCAATGTGGCATGTTCCAGGCGCTCAAAATCACCGCGGCGCAGAGCTGCAAGTTTCGCCTTGTCGCAGATGTCGCGCAAGTCGGCGGCCGACAGGCCATCGGTTGCGGAAACCAATTCCGCTACAATTGCCACTGTTTCCGGGTTCTCGCCCAATCCCTCGACGTGCAGGCTGTTGCGGATAATTTCTGTCCGGGCAGCTTGGTCCGGCGAGGGAACGTGGATTTGCAGGCCAAAGCGCCCGGGACGAAGAATGGACGGGTCGATCAGATCGATGCGGTTGGTTGAAGCGACGACGATCACGCGCGCATGTTTCTCGATACCGTCGAGCTCCGCCGACAATTGCCCGACAACGCGCTCGGTCGTCATGGAGCCGTCATGGGCTCCGCGGATGGGCGCCAGCGATTCCAGCTGGTCGAAATAGAGCACGGTCGGAGCCACCTGGCGCGCAACGCGGAAGACCTGGCGCACGCCTTCCTCGGATTCGCCGAGCCATTTGGTGAACATTTCGGAACCATTGACTGCGATAAAATTCAGGCCGCATTCATTGGCCAGCGCCTTTGCCAGCATCGTTTTGCCCGATCCGGGGGGTCCGTAAAGCAAAATGCCGAGCTGCGGCGACAGCCCGTATGCGTCGAGCAGGGCCGGGTTGCGCATCGGCAGTTCAACAGCTTCCATAAGCTGGCGTTTTACATCCTCAAGGCCGCCAACATCCTTCCAGCCCACGTCCGGAATCGAAATCAGCGTTTCGCGTAGCGCTGATGGCCGCACGCGGGCAAGCGCGGCATCAAAATCTTCGACCTCGACCCGCAGGTCTGCTTCAGGCAGCTGAAATGCAGCGCGGTGATCGCTGAGTGAGACCGCGTGACGGCGCATGGCGTTCAATCCCGCTTCGCGGCACAATTCCATCAGATCGGCGCCGAGAAAACCGTGGGCTTTTTTTGCAACGTCTTCGAGATATCCGGTCGCGGCGTCGGACAGGGGCATTTCGCGGGTGTGAACGCCGAGGATTTCCAGCCGGCCTGGCGCATCGGGGGGACCTACAAATATTTCCCGGTCGAAGCGGCCGGGCCTGCGAAAGGCCGGATCGACGGAATCGACACGATTGGTGGTGGCCAGAACAACGACGGAATCGACACGGGTAAGACCGTCCATCAGCGACAGCAATTGCGTGACGACGCGTGTGTCCGAATGGGCGCCGGTTTCACCCCGGCGCGGCGCCACGGCGTCCAGCTCGTCGATGAAGATAATAGACGGGGCGTGATGGCTGGCCTCGGAGAACATCCGCCGCAAATTGGCTTCGGTTTCGCCGGTGTAGGTGCCAATGATATCGGGACCATTGATATAGTAGAACCGCGCGTCCACTTCGTTGGCGACAGCGCGCGCCAGGTGGGTCTTTCCCGATCCGGGCGGGCCGAACAGGATGATGCCGCGTGGCGGGCTGATGCCAAGCTGGCGATAGACGTGCGGATAGCGCAACGGCAATTGCACCAGTTCGCGCACGGTCATGATCTGTACGCCGAGGCCGCCCACGTCTTCGTAGGTGACATCGAAGACGCCTTCGGGAAGATGGGCGTCAACGTAGTCGAGGGTTACTTCCGTTGCTTCGTCGACAATGCCGGGGCCGTCTTCGAGGGACGCGACTTCGTAGGTCGTACCGGCGTGCGAGCCGGGGAACCGGATGTAAAGCGTGGTCCCATTGGCGACCGGTGTGCTGTGTTCGGCGAGCGTCGACTTGATATGCGGCACAAGATCGTGTGCCATCGATACGTCAATCGCCGGGCGCAGTACGACCTTCTTCGTAGATTTTGTCTCGTGCCGCTCAATGCTGACGGACCCATTGAGGTGGGCCTTCAACGATTGACGGGCAAACCGGTCCAGCCTGATCAGGCCACTGCCTTCCGGCGGCTCGATAGCCTGTTTGTAGCGGCCGAGAATCGAGCGGCCGAGGTCGGTTCCGATACGTACCAAATCGCCATCGGCAAGCCCGAGCGAACCTGCCAGCTTGGCATCCAATGCGATGAAGTAATCCGGATTGGCGATTTGTTCGCTGGCGAGATGATCGACTATGGCGTGGACATGCGGCGCGCCGTGGCCATGTTGGTGTACTGCCGTGTCGTCCATTTCGTTCCGCCTTCCAACCGATTGTTTATCCAGTCCTTTACCGGCACCTACCGACAATGCCGCAACTTGCCTGGGTGCTCAGTCCAGCCCGCACGACACCAGGACATCGATGCCGCCGCCTCGTTTCGTCGCAATCATGGCTGAGGCAATTGAACCTCCTGCCTGGGGGTCAAGCACGCCTGCCCGTAGTGAATAGACTGTCCCGGTATTCGGCCCGCCTTTGGCGTTGGAACGGATGCCTTCGCTCTCGCGCACGGACAATCCTATCCGCCCGCCGAAGTCACCCTGCAGGGCAGTGTGCGGCTGGAAGGCCGACAACTTGCCCCGCGCTTCTGCGGCCAGCGTGGCGAAATCCTTGCCTTCGCCGATGCCTTCAAGCAGCGATTGCAGGGCAGCGGCGGATGCGGCGCTCAAGGATGCCGGTGCGCCAATCTGAACGAAGCTGTCTGCCCAGTAACCAAGATATTTCACCGCGATATATCCGACCAGATGATCCGGACGGTCGTCGAAACGGGCTCGATACGGCTGCAACGTGCGGCCATTGTCGCGGCTGACCAGCGTGCGTATGTCATGGGCGGCCATTTGGCGGGCCATACGCTCGCCGGCAAGGGCGGCATGTTCAATATCCGCGCCACCGTTCCAGGCGTCTTCAAACGCTGACTTTGCAGCGTTGGCGATTTCCGCCGCCTCCCGGATAACCGCAACTTCGCGCGGCCGTTGCCGATCGCGCGCCCGAGTCAGTACGGCGCCGGCGTCGGCGAGCCGGAATTTTCCGGCAAAGCTGTTTTGCACCTGCTCGAGCAGCAGCGGCGTGATCTGGTCCATGCCGATGATACCGACAGTGCCGCTACCGCCCAACAAGCCCACCCATTCGTCAAACCATTTCCACTCCCAGCCGGATTTGACGTTGTCGATCATCGTCATCGTGCGCATGGCGGGAATGTCACGCGAACTCATCGAGGCAAGCACGCGTTGGTCGCCATTGGCGGCGAACAGGCCTATGGCCCAGCGCATACGCGGTATGAAGCTTGTAAAAAACGCCAGTGCGCCGTGTTCGCGGGCATCGCCAAACACGATCAGTCCGGCCCAGCCGTTCTCTTCAATTGCATCCGTGATGAATTTTGTCCGGATATCGAACTCGTCGCGCGGCAGGCGCTCCTCGTCCCAGATGTAGGAGCCGAGCATGATGGATGGATGAACCGTCTGCATGCCGTCCCCCTCAGACTTCGATGACATCGAGCTTGGCGTCGTGGTCAGACATGGATATAGCGCCATTGTGCGAGACGATAACCGGTTCCCCGCACATCAGGTAACCGGTTTCGGGAATATATTGATTGGGGTGCATGACAAAGACCATGCCTTCTTCGAACAGCACTTCGCTCGTGTCGCTGAGGTCTCCGGGCCGGTCGGTCGTAATGCCCAGGCCGTGGCCGCGCACGCGCATGTAGGGCGGGCGGCAATAATCGCCGTAGCCGGCCTTGATGAAGACTTCGTTCATGGCGCGGCATGCCTCACCGACTGTCGCTCCCGGCACGGCGGCTTCCATACCGCGCTGCATGGCTTCCTGCAGGATCGAGTAGGTTTTATGGAGCTGTTCGTTTGCCGGTCCAATGACACTTGTTCGGCAAATCTGGACGAACTGGCCGTTGTAGCAGGGCGTGATCTCACCAAGTATGATGTCGCCTTCCTGCAAAATCCGCCTGCCGGCGGCGCGCACAGCCAGGTTGTGCTGCGATGCGCTCATCAACAAAAAATTGTCTTCCGCACCAAGATCTTTCATGGCGGTATATATATCGGCGGCGAGTTCGAACTCGCGTACGCCGGGGCGCGCTGCTTCGAGCAGCCGCTCATATCCGCGCTCAGCAATCCAGGTTGCCTTTTTCAGAGATTCGACTTCCTCTGGCGACCGGATACGAGCAACATGCGCGGACAAGGTATCTGCATGCTGCACTTCGTTCGCGAGCTGCCCAAGCACCAATTGCACCAATGCGTTGCGCTGCTTTTTCATGGCGATAACCGCCAGTTTGGCGGAAGAAAGCCCGCTTGCGGCAAGATGATCTATCAGGGCCGTGGCGAGGTCGTCGGAGGCTATGACCTTTGTGGTCCTGGAGATCGAACGGGCCCGTTCTTCATCCCAGGCTGGTGTCAGGATCAGGGTTGACGTGCCATCCTCCTTCAGGACCACGGCGCTCTCGCCAAGCGGACGCAATCCGCTGAATACCAGCACGGCGTTGGATTCCAGAAATGAATTTTGCGCATCGCTGAACGCTATCAACCCGTTCAGGTTCCGCTCTTTCAGCCAGGTGCAGGCATCCTTGGTGCGCACTTCAACACTGTTCATGGGGTCATTCTCCCCCTGCTTGCGGGCGCGATGTAGTACGCTTCCAGTCAATTTCCAATGTAGCTGGATCGATTACGACACCGTAGTCTTTTCGGGCGCCAGCAATACTGACCAGTCCGGCGCGGACGTCCGCCAGTACAAGTTCCGGATCGCGGGTCTTGGGATCGCCCCATCCGCCTCCGGCGCCTGTACGGATGATGACTTGCGATCCCGGCGGCACCGAGCGCATAACCTGATCAACGGAGTCAAAATCCGGATCGTTGGGCAATTTCAGGAAATATTCCGCGCCACCGCCTGTGCCACCGCCGCGCAGGCCCCAGGGCGGGCATTTGCGCCTTCTCGGCCGGGCCATGTTCCACTTGCCTTCAACAAGGTTCTTCACTTGCACGTCGATACCAAGGCCGCCGCGGTATTTTCCCGGGCCGCCGGAATCCTCACGCAGCGCGCGACGCTCGACCATAACCGGTGTCTTGATTTCCATGCTTTCGATGGGCGAGTTTTTCACATTGCCCTGACAAACCGATACGGAAGCGGATTCTCCGTCTTCAAACGGGCGTCCGCCCCAGCCGCCGCCCTCCAGGCTTTGCAATACGAAATTGGCGCCGGTATCAGGCTGTTTACCGAGAAATACAACAGAGCCGCCAAGCAAACCGTGATGGGCTGCCGGGATCCGCTCGGGTGCGGCATCCGCCAGCGCCCTGAAAATTGTATCAACCACCGTCGGTACGATCAGGCTCCATCCGCCCATCGGGGCGGGATATTGCGCCATCATCACGTTGCCTTCGGGGATTATCGTGTTGAGTGCGTTGAACGAACCTTCGTTGACCGGCTCGGACGGTTCTGTCAGTGCCTTGTAGGCAACGCGTGATGCAGCGAGCGTTCGCGAGTTGATTCCTCCAACGCGTTGCGATGCACAGCCCGACAGGTCTATGGTCATGTCGCCGCCCGCGATGACGACTTTTGCGTGCAGCCGGATAGGTTCATCGGCCTTTATGCTGTCGTCATCGTACCAGGATTCCGCTTCGTACTCACCATCCGGCAATCCCGAGACAATGTTCCGGCAGCGCTGTTCGGTTTCCTTGTAGATCGTGGCAATGGAGGCTTCGACCGTTTCCTGTCCGTAGCGGTCATAAAGTTCGCCGAGACGGCGAACGCCGCGCCTGCAAGCAGCGATCTGAGCGCGCAAGTCACCGAGTGACGATTCCGGATAACGGATATTGTCGCGGATAATCGCATGCAGGGTCTTGTTGAGTTTTCCGGCTTCGTAAATCCGGAGCTGATCGATCTGCAATCCCTCGAACCAGGGGTCAATCACCAGCGGCGTTGCGCCAAGTCCGGTGCTGCTGCCTCCCACGTCGATCCAATGGGCGCGCGACATGGCGAAACCCGCCAGCTTACCCTTATGCAGGAACGGCATGTATATAACGATATTGTTCAGATGTTGTCCTGCCACGCGCTGGTGATTGGTGATGAACACATCTTCTTCTGCAAAGCCATCCGTTCCTTCGCGCGCAACGATATCCTCGATGATCACTCCCAGGTCGGCGACGAAATGCGACACGCCGCCGACATTCTGTGAAATCAAGCGACCCTTTGCATCGGTCAGGGTCGTGCAGAAATCGCATACCTCATAGATCATCATGTTGTACGAGGTGCGCTGCAGGTCGGCGGCCATCTCGTTGGCGATAGCCGGCAGGGTATTGCGAATGACCTCAAGGGTGACCGGATCAATCATCGTGCACCTTCCAACGCGACAGATATCAGCAGCTCGCCGCTCGACGCGACTTCCAGCACATCACCGGGGAACAGAACGGTGGTCGAGCCATATTCCTGCACAAGAGCCGGGCCGGTAATCCTTGTTCCGGCGGGCAATTCATTTCGGTTGAAAATCTCGCATTCTACTGGCGTGTCGGCGTCGAAATGAACCATCCGCTTGCGCGCAATTGCCGAGCCGGCTGCCGGGGATGGCATCGCCGGCCGGGCACGTGGTGCACGGGCGACGAGGCGGATATTGATCATTTCAACCGGCTCGTCGTCGGCGTGATGTTCGTAACGGTCCTGGTGGAGCCGGTTGAAATCGGCGACGATCCTTTTGCTGTCCCCGGCGGCAAGCTGCTCGCGCGTAACCGGGACCGGGAGGCTGAATTCCTGGCCGACATAACGTAGATCGAGAAAATACTCGACGGTCAGCTCCTTGTTGCGCGCCATGGCGCTCAAGTCCGTGACGAGCTCGTCAACGGCCCGGCCAAGCCGGTCGAAATCGAGATTGCGTAGAGATGCCGGATAGGTGCGCACGATATCGTGGCGCTCATCCGCCATCAGCATTCCCAGCGCCGAAAAATGCGATGGAAACCACGGAATGATGACTGTCGGGATGCGCAGTTCGCGCGCTATTGCGGTTGCGTGCAAGGGGCCCGCCCCGCCAGAAGCAACAAGCGCGAAGTCGCGCGGATCGTAGCCTTTTTCCACCGAAACCTGGCGCACCGCCAGGCTCATTTTGGCGATGCCGATCTCGACAATTGCGCGGGCGGCTGCAGCCAGTGAAAGGCCAAGGGGGTTGGCGATCTTCTCTTCGATGCCCTTCGCGGCTGCTTCAAGGTCGAGGCGCATTTCACCGCCGAGAAAGGCTTCCGGCTCGATGCGTCCAAGCACAACGTTGGCGTCGGTGATCGCGGGCTCTCCACCGCCAAGCCCGTAACAGATCGGCCCGGGTGTCGAGCCGGCGCTGCGTGGGCCGACTTTCAGTGCATCCACTTCGTCGATCCATGCAATGGAACCGCCTCCCGCGCCAACTTCGACGACGTCGACCACCGGGATCATTACCGGATCGCCACTTTGATAGCCGCCAACATAGTAACCCTCGGCCATGGAGGGCACGCTATCGTAAACAAGGCTCGCCTTGGCTGTGGTGCCGCCCATGTCAAACGAAATGGAATTGGGATAGCCCAGAGCGCTTGCAACCTCGGCGCAGGCGATGATTCCGCCGACCGGACCTGATTCCATCATCATGACGGGACGTTTGCGCGCAACGTCCGGAGCCATGACGCCGCCGTTTGATTGCATGATCGACAATTCGCCCTGGAATTCGCGTTCGCGCAATTGCTTGTCGAGCGAGCTGACATAGCCGCTCACCGTCGGACCGATGTAGGCGTTGACCGCCGTGGTCGATATACGCTCGTACTCGCGGTATTCTCGCAAAATTTCATGCGACATCGACACGAAAGTATCAGGCAGTTCTTCGCGCAGAATTCGCCCTGCCTGCTCCTCGTGGGCGGTGTTCGCGTAGGAGTGCAAAAAGCAGACCGCTACGGATTGAAATCCGCGTTCCTTGAGCTCCTTTGCAATATCCTTGATTTCGCGTTCAGAGAGCGGCTCGTGAACGCCGCCGCCGGCGAGCAAACGTTCGTTGACTTCATAGATATCCGATCGCGGAGTCAGTGTTTTCGGCCGGTTGAAGAACAGGTTGTAGGCGTCGGGACGGTTGCCGCGGCCTATGGCGTAGACATCGCGAGTACCTTTCGTGACCAGCAGGGCGGTGTGCGCACCCTTGCGTTCAATCAGTGTATTGATGGCGATGGTTGATCCGTGGATGATCTGGGTTGCATCCTTTGGATCCAGTCCGGCGTTTTCGAAACAATTGAATATACCGTCGGCAAGATTGCCGTAAGTCGTCAGCCGCTTGGCATCGTAGAGCGTGCCCGCCACATCATCGAATGCGACGAGATCGGTAAATGTGCCGCCAATGTCGACCGCTACAAACAGCAAATTGTCCTCCCCTTTTCGCCAACTATGGAATGTGTTCGGGATGATGGCAAGAGCACTTCCGGCCTAAGTGTAGCCAAACCGGATCGATCCGCCAGCGCGAACAATGAGCGGCCGCGAAAACCAAGGAGCCAGTGGCTGGACAAGTACGTTTGTACAGAATGCACCGCCAGACCAACACGTGGGTAGGCCTCAACGCTCGGGAGGGGTCAACGTGTGTGAAACCGCTTGGCAGTTTGGCTGGAAACACCGGGCCGGCCGGTGCGGGCCGATTGTTCGCGCAGGGCCCTGGAATGTTCGGACGCTGTAACGGGAGGATATTTTGCCGGATTGTCTGCGGTCTGGCATGTCGGCAGGCAGGATATTTCTGCTTCACCATTGGCGGAGATGAAGGTGGGGACCGCGATGCGGGCTTTGCCGCTGAAATTAATGACCCTGTGCAGGTTGGATGTGTACAGGTCGTTTGTCCAACGGGCCAGAAGATCGCCGATGTTGATGACAAACGCGCCGCGAAGTGGCGGTACGTCGATCCATCCACCGTCGGCGTTGCGGACTTGCAGCCCGCCATTTTCGTCTTGCGACAAAAGCGTGATCATGCCGTAGTCGGTATGCGGAGAAAAATTCCACTGGTCCGGCAACAGGCTGTCGGGCGTACACGCCGGATAATAATTATAGAACTGCATGACGCTGGGATAGCGATGGCTATCGTCAAAAAATGTCTCCGGAAGCTCAAGGCTAAGCGCCAGTGCGTGCAACAGGTGCCTGGCTATGCCGACGCGCTTTTCGACGTGGGCCATCAAGAAGGTCTCGAATCCGGGGATGAGGTCCGGTTCGGGCCATTGCGAGGGGCCCGCACGGGTTGAGCCATCGCCCTGCGGCTCGCCCGGATAAAACTCACGGCAATAGGAAAACCGTTCCTTAAGGTCCGCCGCCTTGTCGGGGTTGGCGCCCGGGTTTACGCCACCGGGCCGGATATATCCGCGATTGAAAGGATGGTTCCGGGCGTCAAGTTTCATCTTCTCTGCCAGTGGCAGCGCAAAGAAGCGGTGGCCGAAGTCATTCAGCGCATCGAATTCGGACATGCCGATTCCGTGTCCGACGAGTTGAAAGAAGCCGATATCAATGCAGGCTTGGCGTATGGATTGAACGGTTTCATTGCGGGAGCGCTCATTGCCACGATCAACGAATGGCGATAGATCGATAACCGGCAGATCGGACAATGGGGCCCGCCGGACATGATCCTGCGACAGATACCGGTTATCGAAATCGGCGTAGAGGGCGGCAGAACCATCTGCGATTGTTTCAACCATTTGGGCCCCCATGTGGTTTTGGCGCACAGATTAGCAGCCTGACGGCTGGCCGCAAATACGATCTGGCGGTTCAATTGTTGTGTGGTCCGGATCGGTTGTCTATTCCAACATCCGGTCTTTCGAGACTACATGGTCTTTGTACAGGAGCAGGTTGTCTGCCGGAGCGAGGAATTTGCCATGCGTGAAGCGTCCCAGTTTCCACGATTTTCGTCGGCGGAGATGGACAGCCGTCACCGCCGTACTGCCGCTTTCCTGAGGGAACGGGAGCTTGACGCTATCCTGTTTTTTGGGGCGGGGCAGTTTGCAACCGATATCTACTGGCTGTCGGATTGGCCAGGCGGGCGCGAGAACTACATCCTGTTTCAATCCGATGCAGAGCCGGTCGTGATAGGCCAATTGTTCAACCATATTCCCATGGCACGCGTTCTGTCGGTGATTTCCGATGTTCGTTGGGCAGGTGCGGATACGTCCTCCACCATTTCGGCGCTGATCGCCGAGCGCAAGCTTTCCGGCAGGAAAATCGGCCTGGTGGGGACGATTCCCTATCGCCACTATTTGCGGTTTGCCGCCGATCACCCGGATATTCTGTTCGAAGACGTGAGCGGGCCGTTTCGAATGATGCGAACCATCAAGAGCAGCGAGGAGATTTCACGTCTGAAAAAAGCATCCGAATTAACCGACAAGTCCATGTCGGCAATTGCGACGGGCCTGCGGGTCGGCATGCGCGAAGACGAGATACCCTTTCTGATCGAGCCGGTTTACCTCAAGGAGGGCGGCACTGCGGGCATTCATTTCATGACCGCCATGCCGATGGATGAGCCGCACTTTCCGGTTCCCGCGCAATTTCATTCTGGTCGCAAACTGGAGCGCCGGGATTGCCTGATAACCGAAATCTCGGGCGGCTATTGGGGCGTCACGGGCCAGATTCACCGCACGTTCTCATTTGAAGAGCCGGCACAGGCGTGGAAGGAACTGCACTCGGCCGCGGTTGAGGGCTTTCTGGCAATCGAAAACGTGTTGCGAGACGGTGCGACAACGGCCGATGTGGAGGAGGCTGCAGAAGTGATCCATCGACGAGGCTACACGATTTACGATGACCTGCTGCACGGCGCAAGCCAGACGCCGCCGATAATCCAGACCCGCACGACGAAACGCCATCACAGTCCGGAAATGACCTTCCGGGAAAACATGGTTGTAACGGTTCAGCCGAACGTCATCACGCCGGATGAAACGATGGGATTGCAATTCGGCGAAACGTTGGTTGTAACGAAGACCGGCTGCCGGCGGTTGAACGATTATCCGCGCGAATGGATCTTATGCGCAGGATGAGCAGGTCGCTTTGTCGGCGCGGGTGGAGGCACAAGGCGCCAATTGGACCGTTTGCCCGAATCCGCATGTTCGATGCCGATTCTCTGCCGGACGGATTGAAACGGAACCTGGTCCAGGATGCCGGACGCTGCGGCAAAATTACCGGCGCCGCTGGTGGCGTGGCCATTCTGCCGGGTTGTCCGATTTTAAGTATCTGAATTTATGAATATAACCCTTCCGGGCATGCGTTGCCGCCGTCTGCTGGCGGTCCTCGGCAATTACGCCGGTATCCGCCGGGGTTGTCACGGCCCGTGAAAATATGATGTCTGTCCGGCCACAGGAGAATCTTTGGTCGCGGTTTTGGTGTTCCGGTTGGCGAGGACTTTTCTGGTTGGACATTGAGCAGTTGAAGGAAATCGCCCGGATGTCAGTGGAACCCGTCATCGATACCTCCCCCGCGATACATGATGAGATCAAATTCTCGACCTGCTACATGTGTGCGTGCCGTTGCGGTATCAAGGTACATCTGAAAGACGGCCAGATCCGCTACATTGAAGGCAACCGCAACCATCCGACCAACAAGGGTGTTCTGTGCGGCAAAGGCTCGTCAGGAATAATGCAGCATTATTCTCCAGCTCGCCTGCGTAAGCCGCTGAAGCGCGTCGGGGAGCGGGGAAAGGGCGAATTCGTCGAAATAGAATGGGAGGAGGCGCTCGACATCGCGGCGCAATGGCTCGGGGACATCCGGGCCAGCGATCCGCGCAAGCTGGCGTTTTTTACCGGCCGCGACCAAAGCCAGTCTTTGACCGGCTGGTGGGCGGCGCAATACGGAACGCCAAATTTCGCGGCCCACGGCGGTTTCTGCTCGGTCAACATGGCGACGGCGGGGCTGTACACAATCGGCGGATCGTTTTGGGAATTCGGCGAACCTGATTGGGATCGCGCCCGCTACTTCATGATTTTTGGCGTCGCCGAGGACCATGATTCCAATCCAATCAAGACCGGCATGGGCAAGCTGAAGGCCAATGGTGCAAAAATCGTGTCGGTCAATCCAGTACGCACCGGATATTCGGCGATCGCCGACGAATGGCTGGGTATCCGGCCGGGGACCGACGGCTTGTTTGTCATGGCGCTGATGCACGAATTGCTGCATGCCGGGCAGGTCGATTTCGATTACCTGGTACGGTACACCAACGCGCCCTGGCTCGTGATCGACGATCCCGGCTCCGCCGACAATGGACTGTTCGCGCGCGATGAGGAAGGCAATCCGCTCGGGCACGATGGCAAGGGAAACCTTGTCGCCGCCAACCAGCCCGATGCCCAGCTTGCATTCGTGGGCGATGTCAAGCTGGCGGATGGGCGCAAGGCTGCCCCGGCGTTTCAGCACATCGCGCAGCGCTATATGGCGGATGAATATGCGCCGGAGGCTGTTGCGCAGCGCTGTGGCATAGAGGCTGCCGACATTCGCCGTATCGCCGGCGAACTGGCGCATGCGGCCTTCAAGGAAACCATCGAACTCGATATTGAATGGACCGATTGGGCCGGGCGCAAGCACGACAAATACATCGGCCGGCCAGTCGCAATGCACGCGATGCGCGGTATTTCAGCTCATTCCAACGGTTATCACACCTGCCGCGCCATTCATTTGTTGCAAGTCCTGCTGGGGTCGATCGAATGCCCGGGCGGGTTTCGTTTCAAGCCGCCATTCCCAAAGCCGATACCGCCGGGGCCCAAGCCGTCGGGCAAGACGTCCGCTGCGAACACACCGCTTCCCGGAATGCCCCTCGGGTTCACTACCGGACCCGAAGACCTGTTGATTGATGAGGGCGGCAACCCGCTACGCATCGACAAGGCCTACTCCTGGGATGCGCCGTTATCATCGCACGGCATGATGCACATGGTGATTACCAACGCATGGAAGGGCGACCCTTATCCGATCGACACCCTGTTCATGTACATGGCGAACATGAGCTGGAATTCGACCATGAACACCAAGGGTGTCATGGAGATGCTCACGGACAAGGACGATGCGACCGGCGAGTATAAGATCCCGCGTATCATCTACTCAGACGCATTCGCCTCCGAAATGGTTGCCTATGCCGATCTTATACTGCCTGACACGACATATCTGGAACGCTGGGATTGCATTTCTTTGCTCGACAGGCCGATTTGCGAAGCCGATGGCCCCGCCGATGCCATTCGCCAGCCCGTTGTGCAACCGGATCGCGACGTGCGGCCGTTTCAGACGGTACTGCTTGACCTCGGCGCCCGGTTGAAACTACCGGGCATGACCAATGAAGATGGAACGCCCAAGTTTCCCGGCGGATATGCGGACTATATTGTCAATCACCAGCGTGGTCCGGGGATCGGTCCGCTGGCCGGATGGCGCGGCCAAAACGGCGAAACCTTCGGCCGGGGCGAACCCAATCCCAAGCAATTGCAAGCCTATATTGATAACGAATGCTTCTGGCACCATGAGCTGAAGCCGTCGCAGAAATTCTACAAATTCGCCAACAGGGAATATCTCGATTTCGCGCTGGAAATGGGCTTCATTGGCCACGCGGATCAAATCGTCTTGCAGCTCTATTCCGAGCCGATGCAAAAATTCCGCCTGGCGGCTGAAGGTCATGGCGATGCGCAACCGCCGGATCATATGCGCGATCGTATCAAGGTGCAGTTTGATCCGTTGCCGATCTGGCGCATGCCGTTCGAAGAAGCCTTGGTTGATACCAAGCGCTATGCGTTCCACGCGCTGACCCAGCGCCCGATGATCATGTACCATTCCTGGGGATCGCAAAACGCCTGGCTCAGGCAAATTCTCGGCCGCAACTACTTGTATATGAACCGCGAACGCGCGCAGGAGATGGGTTTGGTGGACGGCGACTGGGTGCGTGTGTTCAGCCACAACGGTCAGATCAAAGTCCAGGTAAAATTGATGGAAGGCGTCAATCGCGACACGGTCTGGACCTGGAACGCAATTGGCAAGCGCGCTGGCTCTTGGAATCTCGATCCCGAAGCGCCGGAAGCCAGAAAAGGCTTCCTGCTAAACCATCTCATTAGTGAATTGTTGCCACCGGAAGCCAACGGCCGGCGGATGTCCAATTCCGATCCGGTGACCGGTCAGGCGGCCTGGTTTGATCTGCGGGTTGCGATCGAGAAGTGCGAGGCGGGTAAAGCGGTGAGCGAACCGCAATTCGATACGCTTCCGCGCCCGCCCGGTATTGAGCAGCCAGAAGGCACAAACCAGTATGGCGCCGCCTTCGCTCCCTCTCACGTCACGGAAAAAGCATGACCAGTCTGCCGCAACAAGCTGGCGAGAAGCGCCTCGGCCTCGTCATCGATCTCGACACATGCGTTGGATGTCATGCTTGCGCAACCAATTGCAAGGAATGGAACGCCGGCGGAATCTCGGGTCCCCTGACCGACTTGAATGCCTACCAGGCAGAGCAGCGCGGTGTATGGTTCAATCGTGTGCATTCCTATGAGGCCGGGGAGGGGGCAGCAGGCCGGACCGTGCACTTCCCGAAAAATTGTCTTCACTGCGAGAAACCCGATTGCGTCACGGTCTGTCCGACAGGCGCATCCTACAAGCGCGCCGAAGACGGAATTGTGCTGATCGATCACGACAAGTGCATCGGATGCAAATTGTGTTCCTGGGCTTGTCCCTACGGCGCCCGAGAATACGACGAAGATGTTGGCGTGATGAAAAAATGCACGCTGTGTGTTGACAAGATTTATAATACGAACCTGCCGGAGGAAGATCGCGTACCGGCGTGTGTTGCAGCTTGCCCCTCAAAGGCCCGCCATTTTGGCGATTTCAACGATCCGGATTCTACCGTGTCTCAACTCACACGCGAACGCATGGGCTTCGATCTCATGCCATCAACCGGGTACAAACCGACCAGCAAATACCTGCCGCCGCGTCCGGCGAAAACCGGCGCCGGGGCGCCGGTGCCGCAAGTCGCAGAAACCAATGGCGATGCCGGCGGGTTCTTGCGCTGGGTCGACAAAGTGCTGTCCCGCTGACTGTCCGAGAGGCCGTTTCCATGCATCCCGCCTATTCCGTCATCTTTTTCACCGCCGCCTCGGGCGCTGGCTATGGCCTGCTGGCGCTGCTGGGTGTTTTTGCGGCAGCCGGCGTACTGCCGGACAGTCCATTGTTCGGATTTGTTGCGATGGGGTTGGCCCTGGGGCTCATTACCGCCGGGCTTTTGACGTCCACGTTTCATCTCGGCAGGCCTGAACGGGCGGTCAAGGCTCTGACACAATGGCGCTCTTCCTGGCTGTCACGGGAGGGAATCGCGGCAATTCTTTGCTATGTCCCGGCCGTAGTTCTGGGGATTGGCTGGGTATTTCTCGGGCGGACCGACGGGTGGTTCGCTGCTGGCGGAATAGCCGTCGCATTTCTTGCAACGATTACCGTATTCACCACTTCGATGATCTACGCCAGCCTGAAGCCGATCCCCGAATGGAATGTTCCGCTGGTTCCACCGGTCTATCTTTCGTTAGCCGCGATGACCGGGGCGCTGTTGCTGGTCCCTGTGACGCAGGTGTTCGGCATCAATAAGCCGCTCTTCAGTTGGATTGCGATCGCGTTCGGTTTGTTCGCCTGGCTTGTGAAAGCAGGCTATTGGGCCGGCATCGATGCCGCGCCGCCGCGCTACGATATGGGTGAAGCAACCGGACTTGGCTACCTGGGCAAGGTTCGCATGTTCGAAGCCCCGCATACGGAGGCAAACTACCTGATGCAGGAGATGGGCTTTCGGATTGCCCGCAAACATGCGCGGAAATTGCGTTTGATTGCGCACGTCCTGTTGTTTGCCCTGCCGCTGGCCTTGAGCATCGCCTCGCTCCTGAGTGGCGGCGCACTGGCGGTTATCGCCTCGCTGCTGGCGGTCATCTTGGCTGCCGCTGGCGTATTCGCGGAGCGCTGGCTGTTTTTCGCCGAGGCGCGCCATGCCTCCATGCTCTACTACGGACAGGAAATGTAGCCGCCGGTATTGGCTGGAGCGCTACCACGCCTATCCGCCCTTGAGCGCGTTGCCCCACTTGTTTTCGATTTCGCGGGCCTCGTCGAGAGAGATGGCCGAGGTTCGCGGATAGTCCGCCAGTCTGGCAAAGGGAATGCAGGCGTCGATGATCATCTTGGAATGCGAGGTTTCCCCGGCGATACGCGCCTCCGGCGTAATACGCGGGTCGAGCGCGGAACTCCAGGCGTTGCGCACGATGTCCACGGACTCTGATGGTTCCGAGCGGGTGGTTATCGCCCACATGACATCCGCGAGATTGGAAGGGTCTACATCGTCGTCAACGGTGACGACTATCCTTCCCATGTAGCTTTGCGCCGCTGCGATCAGCGCTGCCCGTTTTGCGTGGCCGGCATACCGCTGGCGCAGGGCGACAACGGTCATCAACTGCGCCACGTGTTGCCAGGCCCCGGTTACATCGGTGACGCCAGCATCTTCGAGCTGGCTCCACATGCTGGCTGCCCGGAAGGGAAGTCCGAAGTGAAACCGTGGCGGTTTCATCGGTGGCGAGCCAAGAAGTATCGGATTGTCGCGCCAATAGGCAGCCTCTACCCGCATGACGGGCGAAGGGCGCGCTTCTGATGCATAATATCCGGTAAACTCACCGAACGGACCTTCCGGAGCGGTCTCATCGGCGTACATGTGCCCTTCAAGAATGATTTCTGCATTGGCCGGTACGGGAAGTCCGGTTTTTGGGGTCAGTATTATCTGCAGGGGGTCGTCCTTGATGGCCCCGGCGAACTCATATTCGGAGGCACCCTCGGGAAGATATTCGAACCCGGCAATGAACAGCGAAGGGTCCGGCCCGTTGACGATGGCAACCGGGCAAGGTTCACCGCGCTCCCAATACTTGCGGGCGATGATTGCGCCGTGCCGGCCAGGGTGATCGAACTGCAAGGTAAGACGATCCTTGCCATGCACTTGCATGCGGTAGATCGAGGCATTGATCCATCCGGTATCCGGATCGCGCATGACTGCGATGCTACCCGAACCAATGAACGGCCCGCCATCGTTCTTGTGCCAGTGCGGCGCCGGAAATATTCCAAGATCCGGATTGTCCTCGGCCCGGTTGGCGAGAAACTGCGCGTCCTTTACCATCTGCGGCCTGTACATGGTGAGGCCTGTGCGTCGCGCTTTCCATTGCTTTAGCGCATCAAGCGGATGCAGACCCGGATCAATCCCCAGGGCCAGCGCTGCGCGCGCCGGCGTGGTCGTTGCATTGGTAAAAACCCTTGTGCCTGCCGCATGACCTTTGATGGTGTCGAACAGCAGGGCTGGACACGCCGCTTGTCCGGCGGCGACTTCGGTGATCGCGCCCAATTCGCAATATGGATCGGCTCCGTCGATCCTGCGCAGAGCGCCTATCGCTTCAACGCGATCGATGAACTCGCGCAAATCTTTGTAAGGTGCCAATGACATGTATGCTCCGGGAATTGACGCGCCAGGGGTTACGGGTTCCGGACAGCGGTCCAGGCCCGGCGTTCGCCATAGGCGCGTGCGAACGCGTCAATCTGTTCGCCATACTCGAGTGTCAGGCCGATGTCATCAAGTCCGTGCAGCAGCCGGTACTTGTCAAACTCATCGATGGCGAAGGAATAATTGACCTGATCCGGGCCGGTAACGCTTTGTTCTTGGAGATCGATTGCAATCTCTGCCCCGGGACTCTCGTGCAGTTGCGCGCGAAGCTTGTCGCATACTTCCTTGTCAAGAATTACAGGTAAAACGCCATTGCGAATGCAATTCGTGTAGTGAATGTCACCGATGCTGGGAGCAATGACCGCGCGTATGCCATTGGCGTTGAGCGCCATCACGGCGTGTTCCCGCGAAGAACCGCAACCCCAATTGACGTCAGCAACGATAATGCGGGCGGAGCGGAAGGGTTCGCGATTGTAGATGAAACTTGTTTCGTGGCCGTCCTGATCGTAACGCAAATCGTGCAGCAGGAAAGTTGGAAAATCAGGATCGTCTTCCGCACGCCGCAAATAGCGCGCCGGGATGATCTGGTCGGTATCACAATTGGCGATATCGATTGGCACCGCGGTGTCAGCGAAAATTCGGAACGGTTGCATCGTATGCGACCCCGGCATGTTAGTCCCTTCCGGTCATAGCTCTTACGTCGACAAAATGGCCCCTGACCGCCGCTGCGGCGGCCATTGCCGGGCTGACCAGATGCGTGCGGCTGCCACGCCCCTGACGGCCGCTGAAATTGCGATTGGACGTTGAAGCCGAGCGTTGACCTTCATCGAGTATGTCGCCGTTCATCGCCACGCACAGGGAACACCCAGGCTGGCGCCATTCCATCCGCGCCGCTGTGAATATCTTGTCCAGACCTTCCGCCTCCGCCTGCTTCTTGACCAGTCCGGAGCCCGGTACGACCAGCGTTCGCACCTTCGCGGTGCGGCCTCTTGCAACTTCCGCAGCGGCGCGCAAGTCCTCGATCCGGCTGTTGGTGCATGAACCGATGAATGCAACGTCTATCGGGATTCCCGACAGCGGGACGCCCGGCGAAAGGTCCATGTAGTCGAGTGCGGCTTGCATTGCCGTACGCGTGCCTTCATCCGCAACGGAGGAAGGGTCGGGGACCATCCCGGAAATCGGGGCCGCCCATTGCGGACTGTTGCCCCAGGTGACCATGGGAGCGATCGAAGTCGCATCGATGGCAATTTCCTTGTCGAATATTGCATCGTCGTCGGAATACAACGTCCGCCAATGGCTTTCAGCCGCCTCCCACATCGCGCCTGAGGGCGCGTAGGCGCGACCGTCGCAATATGCCAGCGTTGTTTCATCGGGTGCGATCATGCCGCATCGCGAACCGGCTTCGATCGCCATGTTGCAAAGTGTCATGCGCGCTTCCATGGACAGCGCCGAGATTGCCGGCCCGGCGAACTCGATTGCGTAACCGGTGCCGCCGGCGGTGCCAATGTGCGCGATAATCGACAGCGCCAAATCTTTCGCCGAGACGCCAAATCCCAATGCGCCGTTGACAGTGATGCGCATCGATTTGGGCTTGCGCTGCCAAAGGGTCTGGGTTGCAAGCACATGCAGGATCTCTGTCGTGCCGATACCGATGGCGATGCAACCCAGTGCGCCGTGGGTCGAAGTATGCGAATCGCCGCAGACCAGCAAAAGGCCCGGGAGCGTGAGGCCTTGCTCCGGGCCGACCACATGAACAATGCCGTGCCGCGGGTCGGTCATGGAAAAATGTGTGAATCCCAGGTCGCGCGAGGACTGCTCCAGCACATTGACCGCATCGCGCATTTCCCCAGGCGGGATATCGTTGGGGGTTTGGGCCGTGGTCGGGACGCTGTGGTCAGGCACTGCAAACAGCTTGTCCGGCTCACGCAACCCGTGCCCCTTGGTCTTGAGCGTATCGAAAGCGCGAAAATGCAGGTCGTGTATCAAATGACGGTCGACGTAGAGCAATTCGTTGCCATCGGCCCGGCGGGCGACAACATGCTCGTCCCAAACCTTG
>CAZTMN010000018.1:0-49133 GCA_964615275.1 uncultured Beijerinckia sp.
GGCCTGGTGGTCGGCCCACGGCCGCAACAAGAAGTGTATCTCGCTCAATCTGAAACATGAAAAGGGACGGGCGCTCGCCCGCGCGCTGATCGAAAAGACCGATATCGTTGTCGAAAATTTCCGTCCTGGTCAGCTGGAGCGGTTCGGGTTTGACATCGATACGCTCAAGAGCCTGCGGCCAGGCCTCGTCCTGGTGCGCATCTCCGGTTATGGCCAGACAGGTCCGGAAAGCCAGAGGTCGTCTTTTGGCGCGATTGGCGAGGCGGTGGGCGGTATCCGCTACCTCACAGGTTATCCACCCGGCGATACCGACATGCCGCCGGTGCGTACCGGTATCAGTTTTGGCGACAGCATGTCCGGCATGTATGGCGCGCTTGGCGCGCTGGCCGCGATCATTGAGCAGCGGGTGGCCGGCGTTGAACTGCCGATCCGTGTCATCGACGTTGCCCTGACCGAAAGCGTGCTGAGCCTGCTTGAGGGCATCATGCCGGAGTATTCGGTTTTCGGGAAAGTCCGTCAGCCCTATGGCTCGAGATTGCCAGGGGCAGCGCCTAGCAGCGCCTATCCGGTCAATGATGGCCAGTTCATCCTTATCGGCGCCAATTCCGACCCCTTGTTTGAAAAACTGTGTCAGATTATGGGGCGCCCAGAGCTGGCAAAAGATCCGAAATTTGCCGACAATCCCTCCCGTGTCGCCAACGTCAAGGAACTGGATGCGCTTATCGGGCAGTGGACGCGCACGCTTTCGCGCGGGGAAGCCTTGCAGCAGCTTGAACGAGCCGACATTCCCGCCAGCAAGATTTACACGGCCGCCGATATCGCCGCCGATCCGCAATACCAGGCTCGCGGCGCGCTTGTCTCTGTCGATGATCCGGCCTTCGATACGCCGGTGCTTCAATCAGCGGCCATGCCGCGCTTTGATGATGCGGCTCCTGGCGGTGGAATCGATTGGCCGGGCCCGGCTGTGGGGGCCTTCAATGATGATATTTACGGTGATTTGCTGGGATTGAGTGAGGGCGTCCGCGAGGAATTGCGCGCTGCAGGGGCAATTTAGGACCGGGCACGGATTGGATTGGAATGAATTGGATCCTGCGGATTCGCGGGTTTTGCACTTGGATGGCTCACGGTTTCTGCTGCCCGAGCCAGCGCAGGTAGGCGATCAAGCCATCGGCCTCGTAGGTTTGCAGCTCGAATTGCGGCATCCCCGGGTGCCGGTAGACCGTGCCGTCGTAAATCTTCAGCCCGGCCGATTTGTCGC
This sequence comes from uncultured Beijerinckia sp., assembly GCA_964615275.1. Taxonomy (GTDB): domain Bacteria; phylum Pseudomonadota; class Alphaproteobacteria; order Rhizobiales; family Beijerinckiaceae; genus Terripilifer. Next base: position 1,259 of record CAZTMN010000018.1, read on the forward strand.
CCTTGTACTTGGTGGCGATGCTCAGAAAGGTCGGGGAATTCTTGTTCGGGCTCCAGCTTCCCGGCGCGACCGAGTGGCAGCGCGCGCAATATTTCTTCGCCGCCGCCTTGCCGGCATTTACCGCACGCGGATTGTCCGGGCTCTGGGTTTCGCCGGGCATTGCTGTTGCGGCAGCACCGAGCGCCAAAAACAGCGACGCGGCAAAGCTTGCGAACAGGGCGCTTCTGCCCGGGTGAAATGGTCGAATCCGTTCGGTCATGGAGCGGAGCGTACAACGGTCTGCAATTGTTTGCCATATTTGATGGCGTCGGCGCCGCCCGCCCGTTTTTGCGGCACTGCTTCGCGTCAGCCGGGAAAACGTGTATGTTTGCAACAGGATAACGGAGTATCCGGATCAAACCCATGCGCATGAAAACCCCCACATCCTTGGCCGCTTTCGCCAGCGCGTTGCTTGTGCTGGCATTGGCGTCCGCGGAATATGGATCTGCACGCATGAGGCTGGCGCAGGCGGATTCCCAGATCGGGTCGGGCTCTGGCGCCGGGTGGCGCACCTATATCAATCCGCGCTTTGGCACGATTGCGGATGTCCCGGCATCCGGGTTCCGGGCCAATCCGCCGCCGGCCAATGGCGACGGGCGCAGCTGGACCTCCGCGGATGGAAGGGGGAAACTGGCGGTCTACGGCTCGTTCATGACGGTGGCCGATAGCGTGAAGGGCTACCGGCGCTATGCGGTGAATACGGCTCGCGAGCGGGGCGTGTGCGTGACTTACCAGGCAGGTCGCGGCGACTGGTTCGCCTATTCAGGCTTCGACGGTTCGAACATCGTCTACGCGAAAGTTGTGGTGTCGCGGCGCTGCGCGACGCAGATCGCCAATCACATTTATCTGGAATATCCGCGGGCGCAGAAGGCGCGTTACAATCGGGTCGTCAAGCGCATGGCGACGAGCTTGCGGGGAGGGACGGGTCCGTGCCCGTAGTCCTCACAATTCCGGAGTCTTCAGTCCGCCAAACACTTCCCAGCGCACGATGTCGTACGGGTCTTCCACGTGGGCTTCGAACACGACGTCGCGGTTTTCGTTTCGGGCATATTCGCGGATGCGCGCCCAGTAGCAGAAATCGCTGAGATGCCAGTGGGTGCGTTCGCGCTCGCTCCATTGCAGATCGGCCAGGCTCACCTTGCCGCGCCGGTCGAGCGGATCGGCCTTCGGGGCAACGAAACTGTCGATAACGAACATGTTGTCGGTCTGCGGCAGGCGGTGGGCATCGCCCATGGCCCATGAAACGACGCCGTCATCATGGCCGCCGTCAAGGGATGACCAGACCTGGCGAACTTCCATGCGCTCCTCGTCCACCTCGTATTCGACCGCACGCGCGATGCACTCGTGTGGCTGCTTCGGCGGTTCGTAGGGACGGGCCTGAAACAGGGCGTTGTCGTACATGACGATCGTGCCCTCGGGTGTGACGCGTGGATTGTGCCCGTGCCATGGCCATTGCAGGTTACCGACCGGCTTCAGCAACTTCTTCTGTTTGTCCTCGTCCCAGCCGCTGTGATCGCCAAGGATCCACTTGATCTCGCTGGTCTTGCGATCGACCTTGACGACGCAATCCTGCGCCCTGAGTGAAATCAGCACGCTGTCGTCGCGATGGTCGTAGCCGAGACCGTTGCCGTGGGTCCAGTCGGCGTGATTGGGAAATCCGCGCGGGTCCCAGTAGGGTTCCAGCGTCTGGTAGCCAACCCGGTAGGGGTCGAGATGGTCGAATGTGTTCCACGACCAGATTACCTTGCCGTCCTTGTCGAACTCGATGATTCGGTCGCCGACCACCTTGATGGTCTGGCGCGGCGCGTCGGGATCGGTTTCGGACGAAATGTAATTGTCGAATTCACGCGCATTGGCGGTCATGGCCAGGTAATTGCCGTTTGGCATGATGTGGGGCTGGTGATGCATCGATTGCGCATCGATCGGGATGGCGTCCTTCGCCGGGCCGAAGGGACGCTTGGCGGCGTAGAAGGAATTGACCCTGTTGCCGAGCAGATCGATCTCGATCGACTGGAAGTTGACCTGGTGAAAGAACAGGTTGCCGTTTGGCAGCCGGTCGATGCCGGCGATACGGGAATCATGTTGGAAGTACCAGACGACCTCGCCATCCTCGTCGAGACCGACCAGCATCGACCAGCGGATGCCGAACTTGGTCTGCTTTTCGCTCCACCAGATCTGCCTTACCGGCGCTGCCCGGCGCACGCAAACGATCATGAAGCCCGGTTCCATCCGTGCCGGTTCCGAAGCGACGATATTGATCGGCGGAAAATCGATTGTTCCCGGCGGCAGATCGGGCGCCTGCCATTCGAACGTCGCCGGGGGCAGGGCTTCTCCGGCTTCGGTTTCCAGCTTCAGCGATATCCTGTGAGACTTGCCGGCGCGAAGGCCCACCACCGGCACCCGCCGCTGCAGGTCGGATGACAATTTCACAATCTTGTCGCGTATCCGTTTGCCGTCGTCGATGGTAAGGACGCCTTGGACCGGTACGTCCGTGGCGAAGTCGATGATGGCGGCGAGCGGAACCGCCGGATTGGGGTTTTGCGCAATGACCGCATTTTGCGTGAATTCAGTCATGGGAATGTTCCGGCGTTTGCCTCCCGTAGGGGCGGCTGATCACGATGTGAGTTTCTGCAACAATTCTACGAGCTGGCGCTGTTCCTGTGCGCTCAATCGCTCGCTCGTGTGGCGTTCATAGGCGCGCCTGGCCAGACGCTGTATCTCCGGCATGTCCCGGGCGGCCTTGGCCGTCAGCGTGATCAGGTTGCGGCGCTTGTCTTTGGGCGATTGTATCTGGCTGACCATACCGGAGCGGACGAGATTTTTGATCGTGACCCCCACGGTCATGCGATCAAGGTCCAATATCCGGGCGATGGCCGATTGATCGATGGAGCCGCAGGCGTCCAGTACCGTGAGGATCGCGTGTTGGGTGGCGGTGATTTGAAACCCGGCCGAAAACTCTTCTTCCAGGTTTTGGCGCATTTTCTGGTGGGCCCGGCGCAGCAGGTAGCCGAATCGGCCCTTGATTTCATCCACCCCGACACCGCCAGCAGGCGCGTCGCCAGCGGGCTGAACCGGAGCAGCTTCAGTGTTCGCCGTCAAATTCGTCATCCCCGGTAGAATTCCATGTTGCATCAATCGTAATACATATTACAATTGTTGCGCAAGCGCCATTCGGCGGATGACCACCGGAAGGGTGTCTGGATTCAGGGGAGGGATCATGCTCGAACTCTATCATCACGGTTCATCCGTATGCGCGGCGAAAGTGCGCATAGTTCTTGAGGAAAAAAGTCTCGAATTCGAAAAGCACTACGTCGACATTCTCGCTGGCGAACAGTTCCGGCCCGAATTCGTCAAGCTCAATCCGAAGGCAGTGGTGCCGGTTCTCGTGCACGATGGCGCGGCGGTGACGGAATCGACGGTCATTTGCGACTACCTTCACTGGATTTCTCCGGAAACCAAGTCGCTCATCCCAGCCGATCCGCTAAAGCACGCCGCCATGCGATATTGGACGAAATTCGTCGACGAGGAATTGCATTGGGCGTGTGGTACGCTGACCTTCATGTCCTCGCACCGATATACCGTCAACCGGATGGGACCGGAAAAGGTCGAGGAGTTTCTGAACAATACACCGCAAATGTCGCTGTCATCCGACTGGAAAGTGCGCAAGCGCCGTTATGTCATGGACGGTCTTAACGATCCGGATGCGCGCAAGGCGCTTGTCGTTCATGAGATCGGCTTCGACAAGATGCAAAAGGCGCTCGAACATGGCGAGTACCTGGCAGGCGATGAGTTCTCACTCGCAGATGCCGCGATGATACCCTACGTCAACCGGGTCTATATGCTATCGATGCTGGAAGACTGGTGTTCAAACAAGCCGAAGGTTCTTGACTGGTTTGACCGCATGCGCGCGCGCCCGACCTGGGGACCTGCCGTCGAAGCCTATCTGCCGGAGCACCTTGCCAACGACCTGCGCAATAACGGCGCCAAGAGCTGGCCGCAAGCCAAGGGCATTCTGGAGGCGGCGCTCGCCGGCTAGCCTGTATTGGCGCTGGCGTTACGTGTTGAGAGTTTGTTTGCGGGCGAGGCAACAAGCCCGCTCAATGAGGGAGGGTAGAACATGAAACGCAGTTTGTTTATGGCGGCCGGAGCCGTCGCGTTCGCAATGTCGGGAGCTGCATCGACACCTGCGCAATCGGCACAAACCTGGGTGTGCAATATCTTTCCAGGTCCCAAGCACTTCAGCCACAAGACGCTGCGCCGCTGGGGCCGCATGGTGAACAAGGCGACCAAGGGCGAGGTGAAAATTCGCTTCCTCGGGGCAAATGCCGCGCCGCCGCCCAAGCAGCTGGACGCCATCGTCGGCGGCACTTTTGACTGCGCGTACATATTCCATGCTTTCACCGCAAAGCGGGCGTCGGGACCAGCCTTCGGCATCCTGCCGTTTATCAACGAAGGGAACGCGACCAACGCTTCTGTCGCCTATTGGCGCACCTGGAAGAAACACTTCGGCCCGAAGCAGGAATTCAAGGACGATGGCATTCACATACTGTCGATGTTCCATTTTGCCGGCGTTCACTTTTTCACTGCGCAAAGCAAACCGATCCTCGGCGTCGCCGACCTGAAAAACCAGAAGGTCTGGGCGCTGGCAGGAACGTCCTCGCGCACCATGAAGGCGCTGGGCGTAAATCACGTGTCGGGTCCGGCAGCGAGGATGGCCGAATTCACCCAGACCAAAGTGGTGCAGGGCCTTGCGGGGATTACCCGCGAAGGCATCATCGCGTTTGCCGGTATCGGTTTCCCGAAACACGGGACCTTTACCAAGAGCTCGATGATGATGCCGTCCTTCGCCATGATGGTGAGCACCAAGAAATGGAATGCCTTGAAGCCCGAAGTCCAAAAGGCTGTCATGTCGGTTTCGGGTGAGAACCTTGCGCGCATGATCGGTATCGATGCTGACAAATCGGAAAGCGCTGCCGAGAAGAAACTCGCGAAGGTAGGCAGGAAATCGCACAAGGCGCCGGCCAGAAGCAGATCGATACCTGGGTGAAAAAGGTCAAGGCTATTGGCGTCGATGGCAATGCGGTTCTGGCCGATTACAAGAAGACCATCGCCGAGTTGTCGAAGAAGTAGCGGCCTAAATGCCATGTGGGTTACGCCCTCGGCATGGGGGCGTAACTTTCGCTGGAATCCGTCTGGAGCTCGCTCTTATGCGACATGTGCAAGAGCAGGTCGCGAAGGTTTGCAGAAGGTCACGAATTCAGCCAGTTCACTCCGGCTTCTTCGCCGCCCGCTCGCGCTTGATGTCGAGTAGCGGCGTTCCGTCGAGGCAGTCGATGCCGACGACTTCCAGTTCATCGTCCCGCACCGCAAGTATGTCTACGACTGCTGCTGCAATCGGGTTAGGCCGTGGTGGTGTGCGCGTTGAAAACACACCAACCGGCTTTTCGCGCACGCCCTCGCGCACCGGCAGTTCCACCATGTCGCGCCGCGCCTGGTGAAACCAGTAGAGCACCAGCACCCGGCCTCCCGCTTTCAGGCCAGCAAGTGCAGGTGCATAGTCCGGCGCCATCTTGATGGTGCAAGGCAGATATTCGCTCTTGTTGTGCCGCGATGGACAATCCGACATGGACTTGTAGGGGGTATGGCTCGTGCCGAGCATGGTACACGTGATCGTCTCGCCCGGTTGCGGAGGAGCCTGTTCTGGCAGGTAGATCGTGTAAGTATTTTCGTCCGGCATGATCACTCCGGTTCCGGTTTCGCGATTGTTGTTTGGTGGGAGCTGGGCGTCACGCAGCTCCGATAATTTCCCGCACTTTCTGCCAAGCCTCTTTGCCCTTCTCGTCCATCAGGGTCAGGTACTTGGGATTGAACCATTTGCCCAGTGCTTCCTGGTAACTCGGCCGTGCCCGAACCCGCTGGTACCAGTCTGCGAGGCGCGGGCGCTTGTCGAGTGCGCCGAGCAGTTTCAGGTGATCGAAGCGGGTGAGGTAGGGCGTGTAGGCGATGTCGGCGAGGGAATAGGTTTCTCCGGTCAACCATGCCGATTGCTGCAATGCCGATTCCATGTCGTCGAACAGTTTTTCAAAGCGGTGGATTGCGGGCGCAAAATGTTTTGACTCGATCCCTGTGAACACCATGTCATGGGAACGCTCGCGGCGCGCTTCGTCGGGTATCTTGTCGATGAACGCGCGAACGTCCGCTTCGCTGCGGCCATCGAACATCTGGTAGCGGAACGCTATGCACGTGCTGATAACCCCCGTTGCAGCATGGACGCCCTCGTCCAATTGCTTGGTCCACAGCCGCATCTTCGCGCGCTCTTTCGGATCTGCCGGACGCAGGGGCTTATCGGAATAAGCGTCATCGAGGTATTCCATGATCACGTTGGATTCATAAATGACAGTGCCGTCATCGACGAGAGTGGGAACAACGCCGAGCGGATTGAAATTGGCAATATAATCGGGGGTACGCGTGTCGCCGGCCCGCAGGTCCATGTGATGACCGGTCCAGCCGAGCGCCTTTTCCGCGAGCACCAGCCGGACCTTCTTCGAGCAGGTTGACATGTCGTTGTGGTATAATTCGATCATCGCTTGAATTCCTGCTTCCGTCCGGTGATTTTCCCGGTCACTGGCGCCCGCGGCGTGCTGCCGAGGCTACAGGAGGCGGGTTGCGAGGGAAAGCTGGGGGGATCGCAGCGCGCCTGTCAATAGGAACGCGGCAGGCCTAGTACGCGTTCGGCGATGAAATTCAAAATCATCTGCGGGCTGACCGGGGCCAGCATCGGGATCATGATTTCACGCATTAGCCGCTCAACGTGAAACTCCTTGGCATACCCCATACCTCCGTGGGCCTTGATGGCGTTCGTACATGCCTTGAAGGCAGCCTCCGCAGCAAGATACTTCGCCGCATTCGCTTCCGGTCCGCACGGTTTGCCGTGATCGTAGAGCCAGGCAGCTTTTAGCGCCATCAGCTCGGCGGCCTGCAACTCCATCCAACTTTCCGCCAGCGGGTGCTGGATGCTCTGGTTTTGGCCGATTGGCTGGCCGAACACGATGCGTTCCGAAGCGTATTGGCTTGCCCGGCGAATAGCATCCTGGCCGATCCCGATGGCTTCCATCGCAACCAGGATCCGCTCGGGATTGAGACTGTCGAGCAGGTATTCAAAACCGCGGCCTTCCTCGCCGACCCTGTCCTGCTCGGGGACGAACAGGTCGTCGATATACAACTGGTTGGCATCGACAGCCTTTCGGCCCATCTTCGGGATTTCCCGCACCTCAACATGGCCCCTGTCCAATTCCGTGTAGAACAGGCTGAGCCGGCCGGTTTTTCTCGGGCTTTCTCCAAGCGGCGTTGTTCTCGCCAGCAGCAAGATGTGGCTCGCGTGTTGTGCGGTCGATGTCCAGATTTTCTGACCCGACACGCGGTAGCCACCGCCAGTGCGCCGGGCGAATGTCTTGATCCGGGTCGTGTCGAGGCCTGCGTCCGGCTCCGTGACGCCAAAGCTGGCCTTGTTCTCGCCGGCTATAAGCGGCGGCAGCCACCTGCATTTTTGCTCGTCGGTGCCGTGAACGACGATCGCGTGCGGGCCAAACAGGTTCATGTGAATGGAGGAGGCGGCGGTCATCGCTCCGCCTCCGGCTGCGATAGTCTTCATCATCAAGCCGGCTTCGGTTACCCCCAAGGCTGCGCCGCCATGATCTTCCGGCATGGTTATTCCAAGCCAGCCACCCCTGGCGATGGACTGATGAAACTCGTGCGGAAAATCGCCTGTGTCGTCGCAAAGTAACCAGTAATCGTCGCCAAATTCGGCGCAAATCCTGCCGACGGCGTCGGCAATTTGCAGTTGGCTCTCGTCCAGGTCGAAATTCATATGATTGTCGGGGTCAGATTGGCCATGCCGGTAAACCTACAGGCTGATTGTATCGCAAACCAGGGGTTGCCTGGGAAGCGATCCTGCCGGCGGCGCTTCAATCGCGCGGAAAGCGGGCCCGGCAGCCTGCGTATACCGGACGAAACGCAGGTATGTTGGCATGGGTTGCAGAGAAGTCTGCAAGGGGATCAATCCCCAAGCGCATATGGTCAACGGTGCAAAACATGGCTAAACTGGTCTCAACAAATGGTTCACAGAAAGGGAGGACTACATGAAACGCATTGCGACGATTTCGTCATTTGCCGCGGCGCTGGCCGTGATGACTGGCAGCGCCCAGGCCGCGCCCCTGGAAATCAAGATCCAGTGGTCTGTTGCGCCCGCGCATATTACCCCATTACTGCCCCACGCTCCGAAAGGCATCTACAAGCATTACGGAAAATCCTATGTAATCAAGCCGCAGCGGATGCGCGGCAGCGGTCCGGCCCTGCAGGCCGTGGCAGCCGGCGAAATTTCTTTCGGCGGCATGAGCGCCCAGGCGCTGGTCCGCGGGGTCAAGAAGGCCAAGCTTGATCTTGTTGGCATCGCCAATGTCATGTCTTCAAATGTCAAAGGTTATGGTTCGACCGGATTTTTCTCGCTCGCCGGCAAGTTCAAGTCCCTTAAGGAGCTGAAGGGCAAGGTGGTCGCGGTCAATGCGATCGGCAGTTCCATTGACGCCGCGGTCATTGCGCAATTCGGCAAAGTGGGCATGAAGGCGGGCCGCGATTTTCAGGTCGTGGAAGTGCGCTTTCCAGCCATGCTCGGCGCGTTGCAAAAGGGACGCGTGCAACTGACGCCGCTACTGACCGGATTTGAATTGCGGGCCAAGAGCAAGGGCGTAAAAATCGACAAGTTGTTCGACATGCGCGATGCGCTGGGTCCGACAGAGACTCTGGTCTGGATTGGACGCCGCGATTTCGTGAAAAAGAACCGTGCGGCGCTGGTCGACTTCCTTGAAGACAATATCCGGTTCCGCAAGTGGGCGTTCGATCCGAAGAACCGCGAGGCGGTGCTCAACCTTCTGGCCAAGGTCACCAAGCGGCCGGCCAAGGGTTATGCCCCGTGGGCATTCACCAAAAAGGACAGTTACCGGCATCCGCTGGCCCTCGTCGACGTGAAACGTTATCAGAAAAACGTCGATGATCTGATCAAGCTAGGTGTTTTGAAAACCAAGCTTGATGTTTCCAAGCACGTCGACAACAGCCTTGCCGAGGAAGCTGCAAAGCGGATCAAATGAGCAACGCCGTAACCGGGGAGGCGGCCAAATCGCCGTCTTCCACCACAGGCGGCGGCATCCAGATTTCGCAAGTCCGGCACGAGTACCAGCCTGCCCACGGCAGGCCGGTGCTGGCGCTGGACAATATTTCGCTGGATGTGGCGCCGCAGGAATTCATCGCGCTTCTGGGGCCGTCGGGCTGCGGAAAGTCGACCCTGTTGTACCTGCTGGGCGGGTTCATCCCGTTGCAGGCCGGATCGATAGTTTGTAACGGGACAAATGTTGGTGGGCCGGGGCCCGATCGCGGGATCGTGTTTCAGAATTTCGCGCTGTTTCCCTGGAAAACGGTCCTGCAGAACGTCCTTTACGGGCTCGAAAAAAAGCGTCTTCCACGCGATGAGCGGGAAACGGTAGCACGGCGCTACATCGACATGGTGCATCTCACCGGTTTCGAGGATGCCTATCCCTCGCAATTGTCTGGCGGCATGAAGCAACGTGTCGCCATCGCGCGGACTTTGGCGATCAGCCCGACAACCCTGCTGATGGATGAACCGTTCGGCGCGCTCGATGCCCAGACGCGTATTATCATGCAGGAAGAATTGCTGGCGATCTGGCACTCCTCACCGACAACAGTCGTATTCGTTACCCATGATGTGCGCGAAGCAGTGCTGCTGGCCGACCGGGTGGCGATCATGACGGCCAGGCCAGGGCGGATCAAGGAAATCGTCGATACGCGTTTCGATGCAAAAAAACCCGGGGCGGCCATGGCTGATATCAGCCGCTCTCCGGATTTCAACGACAAGGTCGACGTGATCTGGAACCTGGTGCGGGAGGAGGCGGTCGCTGCCGATACGCGCAGGGCGGGGACATGAACGTCCTGGCTGCCGGCATCTGGCGTTACACGCCGCTGCTTTTGCTCGCCCTGTTGTGGGAAGCTGTAACCCGCGCTGGCTGGATTTCCGAACTCTCGCTGCCGCCGCTCAGCCATGTGCTCGTCGAACTCAAGGGGCTGTTCGGTTCCGATCTGTGGATGCATACCTCGGCGTCACTGACTCGCGGCGGCATTGCGCTGGCTTGCGCGATTGCTGCCGGGATCACCGCGGGTTTGGCGATGGCGCGCTACACGCCGGTGCGGATTCTACTCAATCCGTTGATGCAGGCGCTCTACCCGATGCCGAAATCGGCGCTGATCCCGCTTACGATCATGTGGATCGGACTGGGAGACGCGTCAAAGATCACGCTGATATTCATTGGCTGCCTGCTGCCCGTCGTCGTCAGCACGTATAATGCCGCGCGCGGTGTCGACGAAATATTGCTGTGGTCGGCACGCGGCCTTGGCGCCAGGGAAGGCGAAATCCTTCGCGAAGTGATCCTGCCGGCGGCGCTGCCCGAAATTCTCAACGGCATCCGCACTTCCCTGGCGCTGTCGTTCATCCTGCTTGTTGCCGGTGAGTTGATTATTGCCAACAACGGCATTGGGTTCCTGATCGATACGCTCGGCGAAGATGGGGATCTGGCCGCGATGTTCGCCGCCGTCGTTGTTATTTCGCTGATCGGTTTTCTTGCTGACCGGCTGTTTGTCCTGTTCATCCAGCGGGTATTGCGCTGGCGCGAGTCGCAAGGCGAGGCGCAGGCATGAGCGCATCGAATACATCCGCGAATGCAAGAACAAGCGGGCCGGCAGGGTGGCTGGCAACAGCGGGGCGCTGGATTGGACCGTTCGCCTCGATTGCCGCGGTGCTGATCGCCTGGGAGGCGATTGCCCAAAGCGGCGCCGTGATAAAATTCTTGCTGCCGCCACTGAGCGAGGTCATCGCGCGGATATGGACCGATTTGCTGTCCGGTAAACTGGTTGTCGATATAGCCGTTACCCTGTACCGGACCTTGATCGGTTTCGGGATAGCGGCATTGTTTGGTGTTATGCTGGGCATATTGATCGCGCGCACTGCGAGCGTGCGCTGGTTTTTCGACCCGATCGTCTCGATCGGCTTGCCGCTTCCGAAAATTGCCCTGTTGCCTGCGTTTACGATCTGGTTCGGCTTTTTCGACCTGTCCAAGATATTGATGGTGGCGTTCTCCGCATCGTTCCAGATTATTATCGCAACCTGGGCCGCCGCCCGGTCGGTTGACAAGGAAATGATCTGGTCGGCGCGCAGCCTCGGCGCCAGCGAGAACGAAATGCTGCGCCAGGTAATCCTGCCGGCCGCCGCGCCCCAGATCCTGACTGGATTGCAGGTCGCCATGCCGATCTGCCTGATCGTCGTGCTGATTACCGAAATGACCATGGGCGGGCAGGGGCTCGGCGATACGATGTTGAAATCGGCGCGCTATGTGGATTCAGTCGGGGTCTTTGCCGGCATTGTAGAAATCGGCCTCCTGGGGTTTGCGATCATCAAGGTGATGGAGCGCGTTCGCCGGTGGCTGTTGCGCTGGCACCCCGAAACGCAGCGGGTGACCACGGTGTAGCTGCGCGCCAACTGGGCAGCGAAATTTCAATAAAAATACAGGAGCGCGGAAGTTTGGATTTTCGTTATGTTTCGAGGGCCGCGGCCTGCCTGCTGTTATTGAGTCTTGCAGCGTGCGGGGGGCTCGCTGACAAGGTCGAGAACGTAGCAAACAGAACTTACACCAGCGCAGCGATGGGGAAGTCCTACACGGCGATTACCGCCACGGACAATTCGGCGATTGCGGCATTGTCTGGCCGCCGCTCGAATTTCGGTCCGACGATCGGATCCACCCCCCTGCAGAACGGCGATATCGTCTATCGCCACATTCAACCGGCCAGCAAGTCTTCGTCCGATACGAGTATTCTCGGGTTGGTTGGCACGGCAGCGGTGAAGACCAATTACCGGCTTTCGTATTTTCTGGTCGGTCAAGACGGGCTGGTCAGAGACTGGGCAACCGGTGCTGTTCCCGGCACCACCAGCGATTGCATTACCTTTCTGTCCGGCATTGTTCAGCGCTGCCAGGACTCGCAAAGACTACAGGCCTCGTTGCAGCATTATGATTCAAGGGTGCAAACCCGTTCTGGCCAGCCGATCGCAGTTTGGGGAGCGCCTGCCGAGGTTCCATCTCCGGCTGCTCCACGCTAAATCAACATTGCGCCGCCATCGACCAGGTGCTGCGTGCCGGTAACCATCGCGGCAGCGTCGGACCCGAGATAGGCGACCGCGGCGGCAATTTCCTCTGGTGCGATGTAGCGGCCGAGGGGGATTTTGGCCTTGTACTCCTCCTGCACCTGTTCGCGCGTGCGGTTGTGGCCGGTGGTTTCCATGCGGCGGTCTTCGAGCCGGCGCATCATGTTGGAGTCTACCATTGCAGGATGGATCGTATTGCAACGAATGCGCCGTGCCGCGCCCTCCATCGCCGTCGTGCGCATCAGACCGATCACCGCGTGCTTGCTGGCGGTATAGGCGGCAAAATTCGGAGAGCCGCGCATACCCGCCGTTGACGAGGTGATAATGATCGAGCCGCCGTCACGCATGACCGGCAACATGAATTTCAGCCCCAGGAACACGCCCTTGACATTGACGGCCATGACCTGATCGAAAACATCCTCGGGAAATTCGGCTAGGGGTGCGAACTTTCCCTCGATTCCGGCATTGTTGAAAAAAATATCGATGGGGCCGAGCGCTTCTGCGGCTTTTTTCGCGTAGGCGGCAACATCCGGTGCATCGGTGACATCGGCGACGGCGATTGAGGTTGACGGGCCAGCTTCAGATGCAGCTGCTTCCAGTGCCGCCCGGTCGGCGTCCACGAGCATCACGCGGGCGCCTTCGGCGGCCAGCCGTTTGGCGGTTGCCAGACCGATTACGCCAGCGCCGCCTGTGACAAGTGCGTTTTTTCCGTCCAAGTCCATGAATTTCCTTCCCCCAAAATCGCCGGGAGTGCTACCCTGAGGGATAACGAAACAGATTTGGGAGGCAATGCCAATGGCCGGGACAGACGCACCCGCCGAACTGGTCGAGGAATTGGTTACCGCGAACCGTATTCTGGCGCGGGAAGAAATTCTGGACTCGTTCGGTCACATCAGCGTCCGCCACCCCGGCGATCCGGCCAAATACCTGCTGTCGCGCGCCCGAGCGCCTGATTGTATCGAGCCGCAGGATATCATGACGTTTGCCCTTGATGGCTCCTACGAGGACGATGGCCGCAAGCCCTACGTGGAGCGTTTTATCCACGGTGCGATCTACGAAGCGCGTCCGGACGTACACTCCGTCCTGCACAGCCACACATCAAGTGTTATTCCCTATGGCCTGACGGGCTGGCGGTTGCGTCCAGTGGCCCACGTGGGCGCTTGTATCGGTGTCGATATTCCGGTCTGGGACGCGCAGGATTCGTTTGGCGATACCGACCTGCTGGTCGTAACGATGAGCATGGGCCGTGACCTGGTCAAGACCCTGGGCGACAAGAAGACTGCGCTCATGCGGGGCCACGGATGCGTCGTAACCGGCGACAACATTCGTGAAACCGTGTTTCGTGCGATCCAGTTGGACAACAACGCCAAGCTGCAGAAAGAGGCGCTGGCGATGAGCGAGCTGACGGGCAAGCTGACTTTCATGACCGACGGTGAAGTTGCCGCCTGGGAAAAGGTCCTGACACCATATTCCTGGGAACGCGCATGGGAGAACTGGTGCAAGCGGGCAGGGCGTCCGTATGTCGGACAGGAGATGATCGGCTGGCAATAGGTGTCGGCGCGCGAAAAGATTGACAGGATCGGAAATTGGCTATCCCCGGGTTTGAAAATACCGAAGTGCGCGGGCAGAAACTGCGCCTCATGCGCGCAGGTTCCGGCCCGGCGTTATTGTGGCTGCGCGGCGCCGATGCATCGGACAGCTGGCGCGACTACATGTCGGCCCTGGCCGAAAGTTTTACCGTCATAACGCCGGAACACCCTGGATTCGGCAATGTCGAGCGGCCGGTGTGGCTGGATGATATTGGCGATATGGCCAATTTCTATTTCGATCTGATCGATGCGCTCGGGTTGGAGCGGGTGCATCTCGCCGGACACAGTCTTGGCGGGTGGGTCGCAGCGGAGATGGCCATTCGTGACCCGCGGAAGCTCGCCAGCCTGACCCTGGTCAGTGCATCCGGCTTGCTGATCGCGGGCTCGATGGGTGAGGACCCGTTTTTGCGCTCCGAAGAAGATGCAATCCGGGACCTGTTCTTCGATGCGGGCCTGGCAGAGAGGGAACTGGAGCACCGCCTGACGCCCGAGACGGAGGATGCGCGGATAGCCAACCAGATGGTGGTAGCCCAGCTCGCATGGTCGCCGCGCTGGCACGATCCGCACCTGGTAAAATGGCTGCACCGGATTGACGTGCCATCGTTGATCGTCTGGGGTGAGCAGGACAAGGTTGTGCCTGCGGCGCATGCAAACAAGTGGCACAATGCGATCGCTGGTTCGCAACTTGCGGTAATATCAGCTTGTGGCCACGCCGTGCCGCTGGAACAGCCACAGCAGTTCACCAACCTGCTTGCAGCCTTTGCCGGGCCATTGGACTAGACTGCGGGGACGCGCCATGAAAATATTCAATTTTCATCTCATGCCTTATGCTCACGCGGACCTTGATGCAGTCCGCGAGCTCGGCACGTCCTGGGTGACGTATCCGAACACCTATTACGACCCAAGGAAGGGCGCGGACCTCTACCACGAGTATCTTGATCAGCTCGAATATGCCGACGAACTCGGGTTCTACGGTGTTGCGGTCAACGAACATCATCAGACCGCCTATGGCATGATGCCGGTGCCCGGCGTCCTTGCTGGCGCGTTGTCGCGGAAAATTCGCAACGGCTATCTGGCGGTGCTCGGGCGGGCGCTGCCGCTGGTCAACAATCCGCTGACGATCGCCGAGGAGTTCGCAACGCTCGACAATCTGATGCGCGGCAAGTTCATCGCCGGTTTCGTGCGTGGCATTGGAGCCGAATACCATACGATGGGCATCAATCCAGCCGAATCCCTTGCACGCTTCCATGAGGCGCACGAGTTGATCATGAAAGCCTGGACTCAGCCCGGGCCATTCGAATTCATGGGACGATACTACCAGTACAAGCACGTCAACATCTGGCCGCGTCCGTACAGCGAACCGCATCCGCGGGTGTTTACGCCGTCTTCCGGTTCATTCGATACGATCCGCTGGTCGGCGCAGATGCGCTACACCTATTGCCAGACGCTCGCGCCGATCGCCAGTGTTGCGGAGACATTCCGGCTGTATCGGGAGGAAGCGGAGAAAGCCGGATACGAAGCCTCACCGGATCAATTGTGCTGGTCGAATGCGATCTATGTTGCCGAAACGGACGAAAAGGCGATCAACGCGGTACGGCCGCATCTTGAGGCCTACGCCAATGATTTCCTGTCGCGTAATCCGGTCATGATGAGCCCGCCGGGATACAGCTCGGTTGCCTCCGTCAAGCGCGTCCGTTCCATGCGCGGTTACATGAAGACGCGCCAAAGCGCAGAGGACATCATCGACAAGGGTATCGTGATCGTCGGCAGCCCGAACACGGTTCGCGAGAAACTGGCGCAATACCAGGATATGGCAGGCTTCAATGTCTCGTTGACCAAGACCCAATTCGGCACCATGCCGCACAACATGGTCCAGGAAAATCAGGAAGCGATCGCCCGCGAGGTGCTGCCGTATTTCCGGGATCGTCTTCCAGGTGGCGTGAAGGCGGCCGCTGAATAGGACAATTTCACCACCATAGATCCGTGAGGAATTGAATACATGTCGTCCATGCCAGACCACATTCGCCAGGCCATCCCACCGCTTGGACAAAACTCGGCTCCCGAGAATGCAAGCGCCGTGCGCGACCTCTACAAGCCCTTGCTGGCCAGGGTGATGGACGGGGTCGAGGCGCGATACGACGAGACCTATGGCGACCACGACCGGCAGAACCTGGACGTATACTGGAAAAAATCCGGGTCCGGGAAGCCGGTGTTCATCTATATACCCGGCGGCGGGTTTACTGGCGGAGACAAGCGATCGGACCCGGTATTCTACGCCAACATCGGGGCATGCATGGCGCAGGAAGGCATGGTTGGCGTTGTCGCCAATTACCGCCTGGCGCCGGAGTTCCAATGGCCGCTGGCAGCCAAGGACATCGAGAGCGCCGTTACCTGGGTTCGCACCCATTGCGCCGAATTCGGCGGTGATCCGGAAAAGGTCGTGATCATGGGGCATTCGGCCGGCGCCGCCCATGTCGCAACATTCCTTTTTGATCCCGACATCAAAGGCGAGGCGATCGTCAAGGGTGGATTGCTGTCGAGTGGTCTGTATGCAATCGAGAAAGGGACCAAGGCGCCCAATCTTCTTGCCTATTTTGGCGATGACGAAAGCAAGTTCGAGCGCCGCTCCGCCATCAACGCGGTGAAGGACAGCAAGGTTCCGGTTTGCATTTCCGTCGCCGAGTACGATCCGCCTATGCTGATCACTCCGGCGTTTGATATCGCCCGGGCCCTGGTTGATCGCTCAACAGTTTGTCCACCCATCCGGTGCGCGGAAGGTCATAATCACTTTTCAACGGTTGCGAGCATGGGGTCCAGCGATAGCGACTTTGCCCGCTACACGATAGATTTCGTGCGCCGCTGCGTAGATTAATAGCACCGGGGCCTGGACATGAGCGAGCTGAAAGACATTCGCCGCGTCGTCACAATCGTCGACGATGACAACAAGGCGAAAATCTTGTTTGACGGGATCAATCCGAACCGGCGCGTGCGGCCGCAGCGCGGTACGGTCTCCAACCTGTTGTGGGTGACGAACGAAACGCCGGCCGACGTTGGCGGAAACGAGGATCGTGGCCAGCGCGAGGTTGCCGTCGCGCCGCCGCGCGGCGGCTCGGTTTTCCGTATCGTCGATATCCCGCCGATTACGGCGGAGGTCGAGGCGTTGCCAAACGACTACCACGCATCCCAGCACGGTGATTCAACGCCGAAGCGCCACCAGCCGCCGACGCATCCGTTGATGCATGCGACGCGCACCGTCGATTACGCGATAGTGATGGCGGGTGAAATCGATATGCTGCTGGACGACGGGGAGGAGGTTCATTTAACCGCTGGGGACGTTTTGATTCAGCAAGCCACCAATCATGCCTGGGTCAATCGTGGCGCTGAACCGTGCCGGATAGCATTCGTGCTGATAGACTCCCAAGAGCCCTAGCGGCGTTGCCGTTTGCGTTGCTTCGCAAGCGGTTCCTGTTCGCGGCAGAATCTTGATTCATTTTTTTGTATTTGCGTCAATCAACAGCAAATATTGGCCGCACAATACCTGGTCCCGCGCGGCGAAAATGCTTCGCGGCCATTGACCGGTGGTAATTGGGACAGTAGCGGTTTCGGTTGCAGCAAACATGGTGTGCTAGCTTGGTCTACGTCTTATTAGCATTGGCTCACATCGAAGCCGTGTCTGGAATTGCAGCTCTTGCCGGCGTCGCGGGCGTTCTCATATTCTTTGGTCACAATCGACAGGCCAGATACCGGCGGGTGCTTGCAGCACTGGGCGGTGTGGTGACCTACATGGCGTTGTGGCTAACCGGAATTCACGCTGATGTGTATGTGCATTGGCTCGAGAATGCGGCTGTGTTCAGGTCAAAACTGGTCCTGGTATTGGCCCCCGGAATTGCCGGTATCGCCTTGACGTGGGTCATCATCAACGCCAGCCGGGGAGACCGGGCGCGCGTATTTGCAGTTGCGGCAAGCAGCTTCATGTTGGCGGTATTTGTTCACGCATATGGCTGCATATGGCTCGATGGTTTTATGGACCGGCTGTTGTTCGTGCTGCCGTTCGTGACAGTCACAGGAGCCAGTGTGCTGACAGCCTTTACACTGCTGTATCGCCCGAGTGAATAGGGCAGCAGATTTGCGGCAGCAGACGCGATCCGCAGGCCTGTGTTCCCAAAATGCGATTGTAATTCTGCAAAAAAGAGAATGTAAATATTCAAGGATTGGCGCGGCTTTCCGGCCTTGCACGATATCCCGGCAATCTAAATCATTCCGGTTCACCACGGGACAGCACGGCGCTGGCGGCATCCAGATCGTATCTGGTGTTTATATTAAAAAACGGGTCATGCGGTTCGGTGTCCCAGCTCACCTGAATGGCATTGCATTGTTCGGTCACGGTCTGGACCCGCCGTACACCGTTTTTCAAGATATCGCGCAGCTTTTCCCGCAGGCTCATTTGCCACAATCCGCAAATGTGGTGGACGTGGTTTCCACTTCGCGCAAGAGCCAATGGTGCATGTTGCCCGTTGGCTGCCTCCCACAGGCGGCAAGCAAAATCGGGTGGAAGAAAGGGCGTGTCAACGGGGGCTGACAACAACCACTGCATGTGTGGTGAATGTTGTTTTAGCCAGTCCATCGCCGCCAGAATGCCGGCGGCAGGGCCGTCGTGATCCGGGCCGGCATCGCGTACAACAGGCAAATTCCGGGGGACGGGCAGTTCAGGATCGTTCGCCGAGACGATTATCCCTCCGCATTGCGGTTGCATTCGTTCGATCGCCCTGTCGAGCAAAGTTTGCCCGCCGAGGACGACAGATGGCTTGTCCAGGCCCTGCATCCGGCGCGAAAGGCCGCCGGCAAGCACCACTCCAGCTATCGTGTGGCGCGGGTAGCCGGCCGGCGTCATTCGATAACAATCTTCGGAAAGGCTTTTGCCGTTTCACCGTCTTCGAGGGCAGCCGAAACCCGTTCGGCGATCGAGCGATAGGTCTGCGCATGAGGGCCTTCCGGGCTGGCTGCAACTACCGGTGTCCCGCCGTCGGAGCTGGTGCGGATTTCCATGTCGAGCGGTATTTCGCCGAGAAAACGCACGCCAGTCTTTTCCGCTTCTTCGCGCGCCCCGCCGTGGCCGAAAATCGGCGTGACATGGCCGCAATTGGGGCAACAATAGGCGGCCATGTTTTCAACGATGCCCAACACCGGCACGTTTACCTTGTTGAACATGGCCACGCCGCGCCGTGCATCGATCAGCGCCAGGTCCTGCGGCGTTGAAACGATAACCGCGCCCGACAAGGGTACCTGCTGCGCCAAGGTCAGTTGCGCATCGCCGGTGCCGGGCGGCATATCGACAACGAGGACATCGAGTTCACCCCACGCCACTTCGCGCAACATCTGGGTGATGGCCGACATGACCATAGGTCCGCGCCAGATCATCGCCGTGTTTTCTTCGACAAGAAATCCGATCGACATGACCTTTATGCCGTATTGCTCGTGCGGAATAATTTTCTTGTTGTCATCAAGCGATGGCTTGCTGGAGATACCAAACAGACGGGGGACCGAAGGCCCGTAAATATCGGCATCGAGAAGCCCGACGGCCTTGCCCAGGGAAGCCAGTGACAGGGCCAGGTTTGCAGCGGTGGTCGATTTGCCAACACCGCCTTTTCCCGAAGCCACGGCAATGATGTGGCGGACGCCGGGAAGGCCTGCCTGTTGCGGCGCCGCGCCCCTGGCGGGGGCAGAACCGGGCGGTGGGGCAGGACGGATCGGCCGACCAGCTTGGGCAGGCGCCTGTTGTCTTGAGGCGGCTGCAGGACCGCCGGCGGGCCGTTCCCCGGTCAGACCGACAAGGGCTGCCGAAATACCGGGTATCTGGCCAACCCGGGTTTCGGCGGCGGCACGCACGGTCTCCATGCCGTTGACCTCCGAAGGTTCGACCGCAATGGCGAATATGATCTTTCCGTCGTTGTTGACGATCTCGCTCAGACGGCCTGAATCGGCCAGGTTTCCGCCGCCAGGAAGTTCAATGGTCCGCAGAACCGCCAGTATTTCGTCATTGCTCACCGCCACAATCAATCTCCGCTGCGCTTTGGCCGTCAGGAGCGTCTTAGCATTGTTTTGCACTTGGATTGCAATACCGGATCGCGCCTCGTCAGCCACCGGTGTTTTCTGATATAGGCAAACGGCGGCGGCTCGCCAGCGTTTGCGGCGGGCAGCAATATTCGGGGTTTCATGAAGATTATCGGCATGGCCGGCTGGAGTGGCGCAGGCAAGACGACCTTGATTGAGAGCGTTATTCCTGTTTTGGCGGCGCGCGGCCTGACCGTGTCGACGCTCAAACACGCCCACCACCGGTTCGATATCGACCAGCGCGGCAAGGATTCATGGCGCCATAGGCAAGCGGGGGCCAGGGAGGTTCTCGTTGCCTCGGCCGGGCGCTGGGCGCTTTTGCATGAATTGCGCGAGGCAGAAGAACCGGGGTTGCCGGAGCTGGTGGCCAAACTTTCTCCTGTCGATCTGGTCATTCTCGAGGGTTGGCGAAATGGGTCCCATCCCAAGATCGAGGTTTGGCGCAAGGCAAATGGCAAGCCGTATCTGTTTTCCGGGGATTCCGCCGTCAAAGCGCTGGTGAGCGATGCAGGCGATCCACCCGCGGACTTGCCCGGCGGCTTGCCGTTTATCGATCTGGCCGACATAGAAGCGGTCGCGGACACAATGGTTGCTGCATCATTGCCGCTCTCCAGCCTGCAGGGGCCGGGGCATGGAGGATGATTTGAAGTGCGGTCCGGAATCCGGCGCGCCGTTCCGTGTTGACGCACGCGGGATCAAATGCCCACTGCCAGTGTTGAAGACTCGCAAGGCGCTTTTGAGCCTGCCGGCAGGTCAGGTCCTTGAAGTTCTTTGTACCGACCCGGTATCCGTCGTGGACATTCCCAATCTGGTACGCGAAATGGATTTTGTGCTGCTGGAAACCCTGGAAAACCGCGGCGAGTTTCGATTCTTGATTGGCGGGAAGGACCCTCGCGGATGAATGGAACTGGCGGACCACAGCGCCCCTGGCCTGCAGAAATAAAGCTGCGTTCGGGCAAACGGGTGCTTGCAATCAGTTTTGATGATGGATCCGCGTTCGAACTGAACGCCGAGCTGTTGCGGGTCTGCAGCCCGTCCGCCGAAGTGCAGGGGCACGGCCCGGGGCAGCGCAAGACGGTTGGAGGCAAGCGAAATGTCGCCATTACCGCCGTTGAACCTGTTGGCAATTACGCGGTGCGGCTGGTGTTCGACGATGGGCATGACACCGGCTTGTTCTCCTGGGCGTACTTGCGTGAACTCGGACTTAACGCGGATCAGAAAATGCGAACCTACCAGTCGGAACTGAAAATGAAGGGTCTCACGCGGGATTTGCCCGGCGAGAAATGACGCCAGCAAATCGCTTGTGAGCGTCGCTGGATTGCGATACCACTATCGCAGGAGGGATAGCCGCGAAAAACCGGCTGCCTGATCCGTCAGGGAGGAAAATATGCGAAATTCTGTACGCTCGATCGGCTTGCTTGCAGCAACTGCCGTGGTGGCTGCCGTGCCAATGGCTGCTAGCGCCGAGAAGCTGAAAGTTGCCTTGCCGCAAAAAGGTCTTTGGGAAACCAGCATTACAATCATCGGCCAGTCACAGGGGTTCTTCAAGAAGGAAGGGCTGGAGCTGGAAATCCTGCACACCCGTGGTGGTTCCGAGACGGTGCAGGCGGTTTTGTCCGGTTCGGTCGACATGGCCCGTTCCAACGGCATTTTGGGGACCATTGGCGGTTACGCCAAGGGTGCGCCGATCCGTGTAATTGGCGCTTCCATGACCGGAGCCCCCGACGCTTTCTGGTATGCGCGCGCCGACAGCGGTATCAAGAGCGCCAAGGATCTGCAGGGCAAGAAGATCGGCTTTTCCCGACCTGGTTCCTCGACCCATCTTATGGTGCTTGCGCTGATCGCCCAGTACAAGCTGGACAAGGCCAAGGCGGTTCCCTCCGGCGGCCCATCGGGATCATTCACGCAAACCATGTCGAAGCAGATCGACGCGGGCTGGTCCGTGCCGCCATTCCGCCTTTCCGATATCGCGGCGGGCAAGATCGTCAAGGTTGTCAGCGCCGCCAGCTTGACAGAAATCGCCGGGCAAACCATTCGCGTCAACGTCGCCAGCGCCAACTCGCTGAAAAACAAGCGTGAGGCCTTGGTAAAATATCATCGCGCGTGGCTGAAAGCGCTGGATTTTGCCTATTCCAATGACATGGCGCTGGAAGTCTACGCGAAATTCGCCAAGGGCGTCGACGTCAAGATCGCGCGTGAAACCCGCAAGATCTATCCAAAGTCCGCCATGCTGCCATTCGCCATTGGCAAACTCGACCTGTCGCTCGCCCAGGCGCACCAGTTCAAGTTCACCAAGAAGCGCCTGAAGGCCGCCGATATCAAAGGCATGATCGACATCCTGGCGAAGAAATAGGCTACCAGAGCGGAGCAGAGGGTCCGGCGATCGCGCCGGGCCTGTTTCCTCGGCGCTTTTCATGGCGCTATCCCTGGCGCTGCCCGACACTCCGCAGCACCATCATGGACGGCCAGAACCGATGACCATGCCGCAGTCAGCGTCATCCCCACAGAATGCGTCTGGCGGACCCGGGTCGGGACGCGGTATCACCATTCCGCCAGTCCTGGCCCGGACGTTGTTCCTGATTGTCGCAATCGGATTCTGGGAGCTGGCTTCGCAAATCGGCTGGATCAATCCGTTCACCGCGCCGCCGCCGTCGGCAATCTGGGGCGGCTTAATACAGATCATTCAGGCCGGTGAGCTGGGCGCTGCTTTCGTTCGCACTTTCCTGGAAGCGCTGGCGGCTTCCGCCATCGGTTCCATAGGCGGCATCGCGATCGGCTGGTGGCTTCATTCCGGCAAGAAGATCGGCGTGGCCTATACGTCCTGGGTCGCGGCGGCGGCATCGGCGCCATTGGTGCTGCTTTATCCGCTGTTCCTCGTCATCTTTGGGCGCAATTCCTCGACCATCGTTGCAATGGGTGCGCTTGGTTGCATGCCCGCGATCATCCTGAAAGCGAAGGACGGGCTCGACGGGGTGCGCCCGGTTCTGCTGAATGTCGGCAAGGCGTTCAGCCTCACACCACGGCAGCAATTCCGCATGATCCAGTTTCCGGCCGCACTGCCTGTTATCTTTACCGGCATCCGGATCGGCCTGCTGTTTGCCATTATCAACGTGGTTGGTGTCGAATTCCTGATCGCGTTTGGCGGGCTTGGCCAGCTGATATCCGATCTCGGTGACCGTTTCGATTATCCTGCCATGTACGCTGCAATATTCTTTGTCGTGCTTGTTAGTGTTGCCTTCTTCTATCTCACGGAGAAACTGGAATTATGGCTGCTGTCGAGCAAATAGGCCGGGCCGGAAAGGCGCCGGCAGAGTTCTGGACGGTCAATCGTCTGAGAATTGCGGGCATCGTGGCCATACTGGGGGTATGGGAAATCGCCGGTTGGTCCGGGTTGTTCTTCCGGGGCGTGTTGCCGTCGACCGTATTTATAGTCGGATCGATGGCCGAGTTGCTGATGAGCGCCGAATTTTACTGGCACCTGGCGGTCACCGGATTTGAAGTCCTGGTCTCCTTCATTATCGGATGTTTCTTCGGAACGCTTGTTGGCCTGGTGCTGGGAACACGCAAGTTCACCGGCGATGTGTTTGAGCCTTTCATCCACTACCTGGCGCCGACGCCAAAGATCGTTTTCTTGCCGATCCTTCTCGTGCTGTTCGGCGTCGGGGTCTGGTCGAAGGTGGCGCTCGGTGCGATTTCCGCTTTCTTTCCGATGGCGCTCGGTGTTGCAGCGGGTGTGCGGCAGGTATCAGCGGTTCTGTTGCGGGTTGGCAAGACATTCAACCTGACAACCATGCAGACGGTTCGCATGATCTATCTGCCAGCCATGGTGCCGCCAATCGCCACCGGTCTGCGGATCGGGCTTGGTATATCCATCGTCGGTTGCCTGCTGTCCGAATACAAGCTGGCAAAGGCGGGCCTGGGTTTCCTGGCCGGACAATATTACGAGAGTTTCGCGGTCGCCCATATGCTGGCGGTTCTCGTAATCATCTTTATCTTTGCGTCGATCGGCAACGTGCTGATCGAAAAATACGTCCGGTTGCCGGGGCCCGGCGACGTCAAAGCACACCGATAATTATCGCACAGGGTCGCCAGTTCGATGACAAATGCCACCGAAACCGCATCCACCACGGCTACGCCGGCGCTTCGCATCGATAGCGTAGCGAAGACTTTTTCGACTCCACATGGCGATGTTGTGGCGCTGGAACCGATCTCGCTGGACATTCAGCAGGGCGAGTTCATAGCCATTATCGGCCCGTCTGGCTGCGGAAAATCGACGCTGATGAACGCCGTGGGTGGCCTTTTGGAGGACTACGAGGGCCGCGTCGAGGTCGACGGCACAGTTGTTCGCGGATGCCACAAGGAAATCGGCATGGTGTTCCAGGAGGAATCGACCTTTCCCTGGCGCACTGCGCTCGACAATGTCGCGTTCCCGCTCGAGGCGGCTGGCGTGGGAAAGGCCGAGCGGCACGAAAAGGCGATGGAATTGTTGAATCTGGTTGGGCTCGACGGATTTGAGAACCGTTTCCCGGCCGAATTGTCGGGCGGGATGCGCCAGCGTATCGCCATTGCGCGCACGCTCGCTTTCAAGCCCCGTATTCTCCTGATGGATGAACCGTTTGCTGCGCTTGATGAACAGACGCGTCTGTTGCTTGGCGACAAGGTCCTACAGATTCAGCAGGAGCTGAACCAGACTACCATGCTGATCACCCACAATATCGCCGAGGCCGTCCAATTGGCCGACCGGGTGCTGATCATGACATTCCGGCCGGGGCGCATCAAACGTGTCATCGATATCGATCTTCCCCGGCCGCGGTCGTCGAAAATGATGGGTGGCGAGCGGTTCGGCCAGTACGTCGCGGCAATCTGGGATGATCTGCGCGAGGAGGCCAGCAAGGGACTGCTGGAGCTGGAGCAGGTGCGCAGTTAACTGCGCGTCCCCCGGAATTATCGTTTGCGATTGCGCCGGCCCCCGCCAGGCTGTACGGCACGCCCATGATCCATTCCCTGACACGCGGATTGCAGCAGCTGTCCTCGGCGGTATATGCCTTTGGTGAAGCAGGCCATCTCCGGGCCATTCTGGTTCTTGTCCTGCTGTCGTTGATCCTGTTCACGCCGGGCCTGTTCTGGCTTCAGCCAATGGATCGCGATGAACCCAGGTTCGCCCAGGCATCCAAGCAAATGCTGGAAACCGGCGATTTCGTCCGAATTCGTTTCCAAAAGACGGCTCGCAACAACAAACCAGCCGGTATTTACTGGCTGCAAAGTGCGGCGGTAACCGCTGGCGAGGCTGCCGGGGTCCCCGATGCGCGCCGCACGATCTGGCTGTACCGGCTTGTGTCGCTTGCAGGCGCGCTTGCCGTAGTCCTGTTGACCTATTGGACCGCGCTGGCGTTTGCCGCGCGCGGACCGGCGATGCTGGCCGCGATGTTGCTGGCAGCCACCGTATTGCTGGGGGTGGAGGCGCGTCTTGCCAAAACCGATGCAGTCCTGTTGGCGAGCGTGGTTGCCGCCATGGGTGCGCTGGCGCGGATGTATCTCAAGCCTTCAGCGCCGGCGTCATGGCGCTTGCCGCTTGTATTCTGGACCGCGATCGGTGCGGGCCTGCTGCTGAAAGGCCCGATCACGCCGATGGTGTGTCTGCTGGCTGGCCTGACCCTGTTAGTTGCCGATCGTGCCGCTCCCTGGTTTAGGAGTTTGCGGCCAGCGGCCGGGATATTATGGGCGCTCTTGCTTGCTGCGCCCTGGTTTATTCTCATCATAATCGAGACGAAAGGCGCTTTCCTGGCCGATTCCATCGGAAAAGACATGCTCGCCAAGGTCGGATCCGGCAAGGAAAGTCACGGCGCGCCGCCATTGACCTATTTTGCAGCGTTTTGGGGAACAGCCTGGCCAATGGCTCCGCTGGCGGCGCTGGCGGCGCCCTATGTCTGGAAGAACCGCCGTGAAAAGCCATTCCGCTTTTTGCTTGCGTGGCTCGTTCCGGTCTGGCTGCTGTTTGAACTCGTCCCGACCAAGCTGCCGCACTATGTTTTGCCGACTTATCCGGCGATCGCTATTCTGACAATATTGACGCTGGAAAAAATCGCCCCGTTCGAGGGCGGCCGCTGGCGGCGGTGGATCGGCTGGCTACTTCCGCTTGTGCCGGCGCTTCTGCTGGCCGCGGCAATCGCGGTAGCGGTTTTCACGCGCACCCCACCTGGCTGGACATGGTATGTCCTGATTGCCGCAGCTGTATTTCTTGGGTGGTTTGCGATGCAGCCGCACCATGATCCGGCACGCCGGATCATGGTGGCGGTTTTTTCGGCGATGGCGCTGTATTCAGCGACCTATACCGGAGTCTTGGTCGATGGCCCGGGACGCGTCCTGGCCGTATCGCCAAAAATGGCGACGATGGCGCAGTTGCCATTACGCGATAATTGCAAAGAACCCGCCATTGCGTCGGCGGGATATTACGAGCCCAGCCTCGTGTTCCTGACCCGCACCGATATGGTAATGACAAGCGGCGCTGGCGCGGCCCAACACTTGCTCGGCGGTCCCTGCCGCCTGGCCTTTGTCGAGAAGCGCCAGGAACCGGCTTTCCTGAAGGCATTGGCAGACAGGGAGTCGGTTCGTCCGCTTGGAAGGATTACGGGAATCAATCTGAATGGCGGTAAACGGCTCGACATAGGGGTCTGGTTCAGGCAGTGAGCACTGCGATGACAGGTTCGGAACAGCAATCATCACAGGTGCGGACCCGGCGTCAGCCTATCGGCGCGGCGATGCGCCGGGCTACCGTGACACTTTGGCTTTCCGTAAAGAAGTTTTGGCGGCGCTGGAAGGCCGGCCCCTCTGCGCAGGCGCCTGCGGCTGCCAGGCCTCCAGGCATGTCCGCCGTCGATGCTGCGGCCCTGCTGTTCGGGCTGGCGACCATCGTATTGGTCGCACTTCTGTTCGACGAAATCGTGGTGCGCGCCATGCGGAAAATATCGCCGGAATGGCGCGGCTTCTTCGTTTTCGTCACCGGATTCGGTAAATCCGGCTATCTTTTTGCATTTTTCATAGTCGCGGCGTGTATTGCCGTGCTGGCTGCCCAGGCCGCGCCGGACACCAGGACGAGAGCCGCGATGGAGGTGCTTGGCGCCCGTGCGAGCTATATTTTCGTTGTGCTTCTGGTTTCGGGCATCGCGTCCCAGGTCCTCAAGAGGATCGGCCGGGGCAGACCGAGGTGGCTGGACGATGGCGGTGCTTTCCAGTTCAATCCGCTGTCGCTGAAGAGCTCATGGGCCAGCATGCCGTCGGGGCATACCATTACCGCCTTCGCATTTGTCGTCGCTATCGGCTATTTCCTGCCGCGCTGGCGGGCGCCCTTGCTGGTTTGTGCGCTGCTGATCGGGGTTTCACGGGTCGCGGTAGGTGCGCATTATCCAGCCGACGTTGTTGCCGGAGCGTGCATTGGAATCGTATCTGCTGTATGGCTGCGTCGGCTGTTCGGCCAACGTGGAATTGCCTTCCGAATTGCAGCCAACGGGATATTGGTGCGCGGGCAGGGGCTTGTCGGTCCAGGCCTGCGCCGGATGATTTGCAAGGGGACAGGTCCGGCGTACGGATCAATGACCAGTGAACGAGATGGCAGATAGCGAACCCATTCATATCAGTGTCGTGGTGCCGGTTCGCAATGAACAGGACAATATTGAGCCCCTGCTGGACGAAATCGAGGCCGCTCTGGCCGAGTTGACCCCATTCGAAGTCATATACGTCAACGACGGCTCCATCGACCGGACCGCCGAAGTTCTCGACCGTTTGCGCCAGACCCGCTCGCATTTGCGTCATCTGGTGCACGGCGTTTCATGCGGGCAATCCGCGGCGGTCCGCACAGGCGTGCGCCATGCCCGTGCAGACATCGTCGTAACCCTCGATGGCGATGGCCAGAATGACCCGGCGTTCATCCCGCAAATGGCCGCGCTACTGCTTGCGAAGGGCGAAAATTGCGGCCTCGTGCAGGGCCAGCGGGTGGGGCGCAAGGATACCGGCTTTAAGAAATTTCAGTCAAAAGTCGCAAACTGGGTGCGCTCGCGGATACTGCGAGACGGCACCCGCGATACCGGATGCGGTCTGAAGTGCTTCCGCCGCGAAGCCTATCTTGCGCTGCCGTATTTCGATGCTCTGCACCGTTTCATGCCGGCACTGATGCGCAGGGAAGGGTACGAACTGGGTTATGTCGACGTCAGGGACCGCCCGCGCAATACCGGGGTTTCGAATTACGGGTTCTTTGACAGGCTTTGGGTGGGCATTGTCGATCTGTGCGGCGTTCGCTGGCTTATCAACCGGCGCAAGAAAGTTCCGCAGGTGGAGGAGCATCGCTAATGTTGGTCGATCTGTCCACGGCTGTCGGCGGATACCTGCACCAGATATTCATCCAGACCTTCGATGGCTGGGTGGCGCTGGGGTTCGCCGGGCAGATTTTCTTTACCGCGCGCTTTCTCGTGCAGTGGCTTGCCAGCGAAAGGGCGGGCAGGAGCGTGGTGCCGCTTGCGTTCTGGTTCTGCTCAATCGGTGGCGGCCTGTTGTTGTTCATATACGCCGTTTACCGCCGCGACCCGGTATTTATCCTGGGGCAGGGACTTGGCCTGTTCATTTACGTCCGCAACCTGATGTTGATATCCAGGGAACGCCGCAGCCAGGCAGAGCAGGGCGGCAAAGGCCATTGAAGCGAAACATCCGTCCAAAGCATTGGAATGCAATTGCAGCCGTTGTATGCTGCAAGGCAAAGGTGTCCGGGCGCTTGCCATGGAGGCGGAGGCGGCTTTAGCCGGCTGCAACAACATTCAGCAAGTTGGCGCGGGGAATCCATGAAAGGCCGGTGTATGAACGGCCGGGATATGAGCTGGCTGGTGCGCAGCACCGGCGGGCAACGTGAAAAGCTGAACGTGCGGTCAAAGCAGGCCAGAGAGGGAGACAAAATGAAGATACTAACATCATACGCAACCGCGATCGCAGTAACCGCCGCGCTTGCCATGACGCCAGCGATCGCGCAGGGCTCCAAGTCGAAAACGCTGGATGCCGTAAAGAAGCGCGGCGTCCTTTCCTGTGGCGTGAACACCGGTCTCGCCGGCTTCTCCATGCCGGTCAAGGGCAAGTGGGCCGGGTTGGATGTGGATTTGTGCCGGGCGGTTTCTGCGGCCATATTCAACGATCCGAACAAGATCAAGTTTATTCCCCTGAACGCAAAGGACCGTTTCACGGCGCTGCAAACAGGGGAAATTGATGTCCTGTCGCGCAACGGCACGTGGACCATGACTCGCGAAGCCAATCTCGGGCTGATGTGGGCAGGCGTAAATTATTACGATGGCCAGGGGTTCATGGTGCGCAAGGGACTGGTGACATCGGCACTCGAACTGTCCCAGGCCAGTATCTGCGTGCAGCAAGGCACAACCACCGAGCGCAATCTGGCCGATTATTTCCGGTCCAAGAACATGAAATACGAGCCGGTGACTTTCGCTTCCTTGAACGAAGCGATCGATGCCTACAAGGGCGGGCGTTGCGACGCCTACACAACCGACGCGTCGGGCCTTTATGCAGTCCGGCTCAGGCTGCCTGATCCGTCCAAGCACATCGTCCTGCCGCAAATCATCTCCAAGGAACCGCTCGGTCCGGCCGTGAGACAGGGCGACGACGTGTGGTTGAATATTGTCAAATGGACGCATTTTGCAATGATCAATGCCGAGGAACTTGGTGTAACGCAGAAGAATATCGATGCGAAGCTGAAATCCAAGGACCCGGCAACCCGCCGCCTTGTCGGTGTTGAGGGCGATTTCGGAAAATCCCTCGGCCTGACCAAAGACTGGGCGTACCGGATCATCAAGCACGTCGGGAATTATGGCGAGTCGTTCGAGCGCAACGTTGGCATGGGTTCGCCGCTGAAGATCACGCGGGGTCTCAATGCGCTTTGGAACCATCCCGACGACAAGAAGCGCGGATTGATGTACGCGCCGCCCATCCGCTAAGAGTTCGGGTCCGGAGCGGGTGCTTTTGCTGTCCCTGTTTAACGCCGCGCGGTTTGCCCTGCCGGGTCGCCGCGCGGTGTGCAGGACAAGGGCCCGGGCCGTGAACAACAGCATTGCATCATGACTGTTCAGGATTCCGCCGAACTGCCGCCGTCCGGCAAGCCGTTCAATTGGCGCGGGCTGTTCTGGCAATGCCTGCTTATGGCCGCGATCCTGTGGCTTGGATACGAGGCGGTCACCAATGCGCGCGACAACATGCAGGCGCGCAATATTCCGACCGACTTTTCGTTTTGGTTCGGGACGTCCGGTTTTGACATCAACCAGACGCTGATTTCCTATTCGGCGGTTTCGACCCACGGCCGGGCGTTTCTGGTCGGGCTTACCAATACCCTTGTCGTGGCCGCGGCGGGGGTCTTTTTCGCCACCATTATCGGGTTCGGCGTGGGGATCGCGCGGCTTTCCCACAACTGGATCGTTGCCAAGCTTGCCGCAGCGTACGTCGAATTGCTGCGCAACACGCCGCTGCTGCTGCAATTGCTGTTCTGGTACAACGCCGTGTTGAAGCAATTGCCGCATCCCAGACGCTCGCTGGCGCTGCCGTCCGCCTCGCTGCAAATGCCCGGAGCCGCGACCCTGGTCGCCGGGCTGGGGGCCATCGTTGCGGGTTATGTCCTGATCCGCTTCAGCCGCCGCGATGCCGGCGGAATTTGGCAATTACTTGCCAGGACCTGCGGTCCCCTGCTTGCGGGCGTCGGCGCATTGATGCTGATCTTCGGCGGTACGTTGGCCGGCTTTCCCGCGGCGGCAGGCGATGCCTTTGCGGGAATGATCGGATTTTCGAGCGGCCAATACGGATTTTTGAATAACCGTGGGTTTTACCTGCCATACCCCGTATTTGCCGGCGGTATGAACCGGGTCTGGCTGGTCCTTGCCCTTGGATTTGCCGCGGCCATAATCTTTTATCTTTGGGCCGGACGCAGGCAATTGCGGACCGGACAGCAATTGCCGCGGGCCGGGATTGCCCTGGCGCTGACATTCGCGCCGGCGGCGCTTGTGTTCTGGCTTTCCGGAGCGCCGGTCGGGTTTGATCTGCCAAAGCCCCGCGGTTTTAATCTCGCCGGCGGCTGGCGCATCTACCCCGAGTTTTTTGCGCTGTTGCTCGGCCTTTCGCTTTATACCGCCGCATTCATCGCCGAGATCGTTCGTGCCGGTATTCTGGCGGTTCCAAAAGGACAGACGGAGGCGGCCGGCGCCCTCGGCTTGCGACGTCAGTCCATTCTCAAGCTGGTTGTCATACCCCAGGCGATGCGGGTGATCGTACCGCCGCTGACAAATCAATATCTCAACCTGACCAAGAATTCCTCGCTTGCGGTGTTCATCGGATACCCGGACCTGGTGCAGGTCTTTGCCGGGACGGTCCTGAACCAGACCGGCGCGGCGGTTCAGGTCATCGCCATCACGATGGCGGTTTACCTTGCCATTTCACTGGCGACTTCTGTCGGCATGAACCTGTACAATCGCCGCATGGCGCTGGTGGAGCGCTGAGAGATGGCTCAAGTATACGTGCGCCAAACGCCTTTGCCGCAGCAACCGCCCCCCGTGAGTGAGCAGGGCGCGCTGGGCTGGATGCGGGAGAACCTGTTCGCGACCCCGGTTTCCAGTGCTTTGACGCTGCTGGCGATATTGTTGATAGCGTCGGTAATACCCGATCTTGTCCGCTTTGCCTTCATCGACGCTGTCTGGTCGGGGCAGGATGGAAAAGCCTGCAAGGCGCCGGAGGCCGGCGCCTGCTGGGCTTATGTCAGGGCGAAGATCGGCTTTTTCACCTACGGCCTTTACCCGGAGGCGGAGCGCTGGCGGGTCAATTTGGTGTTGACCGCCGGCGCCGTGCTTGTGGGGTGGATCTTGTGGCCGGATGCGCGGGGCAGGGCCTTCGGCGCATTGCTGTTCTTTACCCTGTATCCAGTGGTTTCTTTCGGCCTGCTGACCGGAAGTCCACCGTTTCCTCTCGGGTGGTTCCCAGGCGGCGCGCCGGGGCCATTCGCGGTTTGGGCTTTTCCGGGCCTGTTGGTGGTCGCGGGCATCCTTGGCTTTGCATTCGGCCAGCGTGGTTTGGTATGGGCGCTCGCCGGGATCCTTGTCTGGTATGCAATCGGGCTCGCGTGGCGCGAGTTTGGTCTGGTGAAAGTCGGAACTCACAATTGGGGCGGCATTTTCGTTAGTCTGCTGGTTGCGTCGATCGGTATCGTGTTTTCCCTGCCGCTGGGTGTATTGCTTGCCCTTGGCCGGCGCTCTGCAATGCCCGTGGTACGGTTCTGCAGTGTTGTCTTTATCGAGTTCATCCGCGGCGTACCGCTGATCACCATTCTCTTCATGGCGAATTTCATGTTGCCGCTTTTCGTGCCACAGGAATGGTCGCCCGACCGCTTGTTGCGGCCGCTGATTGGCGTTGCCCTGTTTTCCGCCGCCTACATGGCCGAAGTAGTCCGCGGCGGCCTGCAGGCGATCCCCAAAGGCCAATATGAGGGCGCAATGGCGATGGGTCTGAACTGGCGCCAGATGATGCAATTGATCGTATTGCCGCAAGCCCTGGTCCTGGTGATACCGGGTATCGTCAATTCCTTCATCGCCCTGTTCAAGGATACGACCCTGGTTGCGATCGCCGGGGTTTTCGACTTCCTCAAAGCGATCGAGACCCAGCGCGAGGATCCGGCCTGGGCCGGGCCGACGATCTCCACCACCGGCTACCTGTTCGCCGCGGTGTTCTACTTCATATTCTGCTTCGGCATGTCACGGTATTCCATGATGATGGAAAACCGCCTGTCGTCCGGACGCAAACACTGATCAAGGAGCGGAGTTTCCCCATGGCGTCTCCCGACCTGCTAAAGCCGCCGGCGATGCAGACCGAAACTGCAATTTCAATGCAGAAGGTCAACAAGTGGTTCGGCCAGTTTCATGTCTTGCGGGAAATTGACCTGGAAGTGAGCGCCGGCGAGAAAATCGTGGTGTGCGGCCCGTCGGGTTCAGGAAAGTCGACGCTGATCAGGTGTGTGAACCGGCTCGAGGAGCATCAGCGCGGACGCATAACCGTCGATGGCGTTGAACTTACCGACAATCTCAAGCGCATTGATGAAATTCGCCGTGACGTCGGCATGGTGTTCCAGCATTTCAACCTGTTTCCACATCTTACAATATTGGAGAACTGCGCGCTGGCGCCGATCTGGGTTCGCAAGATGCCGCGCAAGGAAGCCCATGAAGTGGCAATGCATTACCTTACGCGGGTCCGCATACCAGAGCAGGCCGACAAGTATCCCGGCCAATTGTCCGGCGGGCAGCAACAGCGGGTTGCGATTGCCCGCGCGCTTTGCATGACGCCGAAGATCATGCTGTTTGACGAGCCGACATCCGCCCTTGATCCGGAAATGGTCAAAGAAGTTCTCGACACGATGGTCGAACTGGCCGCCGACGGCATGACGATGATCGTCGTGACCCACGAAATGGGCTTCGCACGCCAGGTTGCTGACCGGGTCGTGTTCATGGATGAGGGACAGATCGTCGAGATCAACCGTCCCGAACCGTTTTTCTCCGATCCCCGCCACGAGCGCACAAAGCTGTTCCTGAGCCAGATTCTCCATTGAGCCGTTGACGATCCGAATTTCGCCGCTTTGAACGCTACAATAGCGGTTAGCGGTATTTATCGGTGATTGTGGAGGTTCACATGAATTCACCCGCCTGGAAGCTGTTCGTTCTCACGGTTGGCGCCTTGCTGCTCGGCGCGTCTTTTGCGTCGGCGCGGCCCAATACAACCCGAATGTCGTGCCCCGATGTCCGCGCGCTGGTTGCGCGCAGCGGCGCTGTCCTGCTTGGCACCGGTGGGCACACATATGATCGCTACGTCCATCACCGGGGATATTGCTCGCCACACGAGCGTCTTGAGGATGCCTATGTTCCAACGCGCAATGGCGTGTGTCACATCGGTTATACGTGCGAACCGATCATGGATCCGGACGATCGCGATCCCAATTGAATGCGGCACGGATGTTAAAGAAATTCGCTTGTCCAGTTCTCATACGCGTCGGACCGGGTAATGGTTTTCATCAACGCCTTGTCAGGCTGGGCGGGCAAGGCAAGGCCGTCGCGTTGGGCTTGCATGCAGGCCCGGATGGCCTCGAAAGCTGACATCACCGGTTGATGGCCGAGCAGCGCGATACGCACCCCATGTTCTGCAAGGAATTGCGCATCGTCAATTTCCGACCCGATAGCTCCAAGCAAAAGCGGGATACGGGCCGCCTTCGCAACAGCCTCGATTTCGCTTTTCTTCCTGGCGCCGACAAGGAACATGCCGTCGGCCCCGGTGTCCTGATAGGCGCGCAAACGTTCCAGCGCGTCGTCAACACCAGTGAACGCAAGCGCACTGGTGCGGGCAAATACGCAAACGTCCGTATCGCCTTTAGCCTTTACGGCTGCGCGCATCTTGCCGAGCCCTTCGGCAAGCGGCAGCAAGCGCGGTTTGTCCGTGCCGAAAGGCCGTGGCAGGTCGGTATCTTCGATCGTCAATCCCGATACCCCGGCATTGGCGAGTTCCTCGACGGTGCGCATAACGTTGAGCGCGTTGCCATAGCCATGATCGGCATCGCAAATCAGGGGAATTGAACTTGCCCGGCAAATACGGCGTGCCTGGGCAGCGAATTCCGACAGCGTCAGGAGAATGATATCAGGTGCGCCAAGCACCACCATTGAGGCTACCGAGCCGGCATACATGCCGGCCTCGAAACCGATACTTTCAGCAATCCGGGCCGATGCAGGATCGAATACCGAGGCCGGGCGAATACAGGCCGTGCCGGACAAAATCTGGCGAAGGTGTTGTGGTGGTGTCGGTTTTGGCATGATTTTTCTGCTTTGTGATTGCCGCGGGTATGGCGCCGCACGCCGTCGCCTGTTTTGGTGAATATAACCAAACCAAGGATGCGGGCAACGACACTTCGGGGCAGGTTCCCTCAAACCCGGCGGTCGATGTGCGCCAGCACACCTTCCGCAACGCACACGACAGCTATGGTGCAGTCATCAGGCGTACCGCATCGGGTTGCGCCAATTCACCACCAACAGGAGTGCACCATGCCCAGATTGCGCAAATGTGCGTTTGCCATCGCCGCCCTGACTTTGCTGGCGGCATCGGTTTCCCATGCCCGTCCGTTTACACCATCCATGACCTGTGGCGAGGCAGCCAATACGGTCTCGGTCAACGGGGCTATCGTGATGGATACCGGTCCCCACACCTATGACCGGTTCGTCGTCAGCCGCGCATATTGTACACCGCACGAGCGGACGAAGGCCGCTTTCGCCTATACCTTGAACAATCCGGCGTGCCAGGTCGGCTACACATGCGAACACCTTGAAGGCCGCAGCAAGCACTAAACTTGCTTCGATCAGGACCGCCAAAGAGCAAAATGAAAGCCGGAACGGGTTGATGCCCGGACCGGCTTTTTTGTTTCATCTGGCCTAGTGCGGCCGCCAGTCTTTCCGTGTCCGGCCTTTCCCTGCCCAACCTTGCCGAGTCCAGCCTTGCCGTGTCCAGCCTTGCGCAGGAGCCATGCTGGATATAGTCAGTTCTGTCGATTCCCCGCCAATCCCCGGACAGCGCGCCAGTATCCCCATGCAAATCGCTTCCATTTTGCTCGATGTTGTCGGTCCGGTCTTTCTGGTTGCCGCGGTTGGCTATATCTGGGCTCGCTCGGGCCATCCGCTGGACTCCGCTTTCGTTGCGCTGATCGTCAATTCCATCGCGACGCCCTGTCTGATTATCGACACGCTGACCAAAAGTGGCCTGAAAGTCTCCGCGCTCGGCGAAATGGCGGCAGCCGCCTGCGTAAGCATGGCAATAACGCTCGCGGCAGCCTACCTGCTGCTTCGGGCGGCGAAATTGCCGATCAAAACCTTCCTTCCGGCGCTCACCTGGTCGAATGGTGGAAATATCGGCTTGCCGATGTGCCTGTTTGCATTCGGTCCCCAGGGCCTGTCGCTGGCAATCGCATATTTTACGATCTCGAGCCTGTCGAATTACACGATTGCACAGGGCATTGCCGCCGGCGGCATGCGTTTTGGCCAGATCGTGCGCATGCCCATAGTCTATGCGATCGCATTGGCCCTGCTGATCGTGCTTACCGGCTCGGAACTGCCGGTGTTCGCGGCACGTGCGGTACAATTGATAGGCGGTATCGCCGTTCCGCTGATGCTTCTGTCGTTGGGTTATTCTCTTGCCAGCCTCACCGTCGCATCGCTCAACCGCAGCCTTCTTTTGTCCCTGGCGCGGCTATTGGGCGGATTTGCCATCGGCTGGTTTACCGCCTGGCTGTTCGGCCTGGAAGGAGTAGCCCGTGGCGTGCTGATAATCGAGAGCGCGATGCCCGTTGCCGTCCTGAATTATCTGTTTGCGGCGCGCTACGGCAATCAGCCACAGGAAGTCGCCGGCCTGGTGGTGATATCGACCTTGCTGGCTGTGCTGCTGTTGCCGCTGTTTCTGGCAACGGTGATGTGAGTCGTTGCCGGTATTTTCTGGTATGGCTGCCGCGGGGAATGAACCTGGCAGTCCCACAACAATTGCAGGTTAGTATGTCGCTGGCTGAAATTGATCTGGTCATATTTGATTGCGACGGAGTGCTGATCAACTCCGAGGAACTGGCGTCGGAGACCTGTGTCGAGGCAGTCCGGGAACTTGGCTTGCACTTGACGCCGCACCAATATGCCGATCGCTATGCCGGCCATCCGGTCAACGAAATCTGGCGCCGGGTGGAGGAAGACAGCGGCCGTGCGCTGCCGGAGGGGTTTCGCGAGCGCGTCGATTTGGCCGTGCGCAGCCGGTTCGAGACCGAGTTGCAGGCCATTGCCGGCGTCGCCGACCTGTTATCGGAGCTCAACCATCCGCGCTGCGTGGCGTCTTCGTCACACCTGAACCTGCTGCAGGCCAATCTTGCCCGCACCGGTTTGATTGACCATTTTGATCCGCACATTTTTTCCGGCTCGCAGGTCAAGCGGGGCAAGCCAGCGCCGGACGTGTTCCTTTACGCGGCATCGCAAATGGGCGCAGACCCGTACCGGTGCCTGGTGATCGAGGATTCGATGGCCGGGGTAACGGCAGCGCGCCGCGCCGGGATGCACGCCATCGGGTTTGCCGGCGGCGGACACGCCAGTGAAGTACTGCACGAGCGCCTGCTCGCCGCCGGGGCCCGGGAGGTCTTCGGCTCCATGGAAGCGATTGGCCGGCATCTGTCGGCGTGAGGTAGTTGCAGATTTTTCTGGCTGCCGCCGGGGGCCGCCGGTACACTGACGCCATGAATCAGAAATCCAGGCGCATTGCGCTCTATACCGGGTCATTCGATCCGGTAACCAACGGGCATCTTGACGTTCTGTCTGCCGCGGCCCCCTTGTTTGACGGCATTTTGGTGGCCATTGGCACTCATCCTGGCAAATCGCCGCTGTTTTCTGTCGAAGAGAAGAGCAAATTGATCCTTGCGGCAACGCAGGATGCGGCACGAAAAAGCGGCTGTACCATACAGATAGCGACGTTCGACGGCCTGGCCGTGGATGCTGCGCGCGAGCATGGCGCGATTGCACTGCTGCGCGGATTGCGGGACGGAACAGATCTGGACTACGAGATGCAGATGGCGGGGATGAACGGCGAAATGGCGCCGGAAGTCCAGACGATATTCATGCCCGCTTCGCCCGGTGTTCGCCATATTACCGCAACATTGGTGCGCCAGATCGCGGCCATGGGCGGCGACGTCAGCCATTTTGTGCCAAATGTCGTGGCAAAAGCGCTGGCGGAAAAATTCACCCGCCGCTAAACCCGGCTATCCACTGGCCAACACTGCCTGAACGTGGTCTATGACGCCATCAGGCATTTGCGAGTGCCATTTACGGCAGAACCTGAACGGATGATCTCCATGAAAATCAAATTTTCCTTCCTTGCTCCGCTTGCCGCCGCATTCTTGTTCGCCGCGGCAAGCGTTCCAGCCGCGGCGCAGGGCAAGCCGGATGCAAAGAACACGCTTTACCTGCAATTGAAAGGCGGCCGTGTCACAATACAATTGCTGCCAAACCTGGCCCCCAGGCACGTGGCACAGATCAAGAAGCTGGTTGCCCAGAAATTTTACGACGGCATCGTGTTCCACCGGGTAATCGACGGATTTATGGCCCAGACAGGCGATCCTACCGGCACGGGAACCGGCGGGTCAAAATTGCCTGATCTGCCTGCCGAATTATCCGGCTACCGCTACAAGCGCGGCACTGTCGGCATGGCCCGGGCGCAGGACCCGAACTCGGCCAATTCGCAATGGTTCATCTGCTTCACCAATACCGGCTGTTCGTTCCTGACCGGGAAATATACCGTTTGGGGCCAGGTCACCGCCGGCATGGGCGCGGTTGACCGGATCAAGCGCGGGGCGCCGGGCAGCGGCACGGTCAGCGGCCCGGACAAGATCATAAGCCTGCGCCTTGCCAAGTAAGTGCCGGCGGCATTCTACCTCCCGCCTGGCTGGCGGTGAACCTTTCTGAACGTACCAAAACCAAGGAGACATCATGTCCGATGAAGGAAACACGCTAACCCTCAACACTACGCAAGGGGATGTTGTGATCAGGATGCGGCCCGATCTGGCGCCGAACCATGTCGCACACATCAAGAAACTCGTGGGCGAAAATTTCTACGATGGCATTGTCTTTCACCGCGTTATCGAAGGTTTCATGGCGCAGACCGGTTGCCCGCACGGTACCGGAACCGGCGGTTCGCAATACCCGGACCTGAAGGCCGAATTCAACGCCGAACCGCACGTGCGCGGCACCTGCTCGATGGCCCGCGCGCAAAATCCCGATTCTGCAAATTCGCAGTTTTTCATCTGCTTTGGCGACGCCGGTTTCCTCGATCGTCAATACACTGTCTGGGGCGAAGTCACCTCCGGGATGGAAAACGTCGATAAGATCAAGCGCGGCGAGCCGGTGCAAAACCCCGACAAGATCATTACCGCGCGTTTAGGCTGACATTTTCAGCAGCAGATTATGGGCGTGGTGGTCAAATAGCCGCCACGCCCTGTTTGCGTTTTTTGGGGCGTATCTGAAAAACAGGACTATCCACCGCACATGCGCGTCGATCTGTTCGATTTTGAATTGCCGCAAGACCGCATTGCCCTGCGGCCGGCCGATCCGCGTGACAGCGCCCGCTTGCTTGCCGTTGATCCAGCCGCTTTCGGGCCGGAATTGTACCGGGACCAGACCGTAGTGAATTTGCCGTTGCTGTTGCGTCCCGGCGATGTGTTGGCGGTCAATGATACAAAAGTCATCCCGGCGCGCTTGCGCGGCATTCGCGATCGCGAGGGGAACCGCTCGCGTGTCGAAGTTACCCTGCACAAGCGCGAAGCTACCGATAGCTGGCGGGCATTCGCCAAGCCCGCAAAACGTTTGCGGACCGGCGATGCAATCCATTTTGGCGACGACGGGGCTTCCCATGTTTGTGAAACCACCCGTCTTGTTGCCCGCGTTGAGGAACGCGGCGAAGCCGGGGAGATACTGCTGCAATTCGAGCAGGCTGGCGCGTTTCTGGATGAAGCGATCGAACGCCTGGGCGAAATGCCGCTACCCCCGTACATCGCAGGGCGGCGCGAAACCGACGCAAAGGATGCAGGCGACTACCAGACCCTGTTTGCCCGGCGAAGCGGCGCCGTCGCAGCCCCGACGGCGAGCTTGCATTTCACGCCCGGTCTGATTGAAGCGCTTGAGAAACGTGGCGTCGAAATAGTGCGCACCACCCTGCATGTCGGGGCAGGCACTTTCCTGCCGGTCAAAGCTGAGGACACCGAAGACCATGTCATGCATTCTGAATACGGCGAGGTCAGTGAAGCAGCTGCTGAACGTTTGAACGCGGCGCGCCGGGGTGGAAACCGGATCGTTGCGGCGGGAACCACCAGCCTCAGAATCCTGGAGAGCGCCGCCGATCCTGACGGAACTATCCAGCCGTTCGCCGGCGATACCTCGATATTCATTACCCCGGGGTACAGGTTCCGAGCCGTGGATATTTTGCTGACCAATTTCCACCTGCCGCGCTCGACCCTGTTCATGCTGGTTAGTGCTTTTTGCGGTCTTGATGTAATGCAGGGCGCCTACCGGCATGCCGTGCAGGCCGGCTATCGCTTCTATTCCTACGGCGATGCCTGCCTGCTGTTCCGGGCTCCGGGGCTCTCTGATCCAGCAACCGACGGATTTGATCCGCTCCGAAAAGAACGATGAACAAGGAATTTGCATTCACTGTTGCTGCGGTTTCAGGGGAAGCCCGCACCGGCGAAATCGAGACTGGCAAGGGCGCAATCCGCACGCCGGCCTTCATGCCGGTGGGGACCGCCGGCACCATTAAGGCCATGTACACCGACCAGGTCCGCGAACTTGGCGCCGATATCGTCCTTGGCAACACCTATCACCTGATGTTGAGGCCCGGCGCCGAGCGGGTCGCGGAGCTCGGCGGATTGCACAAGTTCATGAACTGGCCATACCCGATCCTGACGGATTCCGGCGGCTTCCAGGTGATGTCGCTTGCAAAACTGCGCAAGCTGGATGACCGGGGCGTAGTCTTTCAATCGCATATCGACGGGTCGCGCCACGAGCTGACACCGGCGCGGTCTATGGAGATCCAGCACCTGTTGGGTTCAGACATCCAGATGCAACTGGACGAGTGTATTCGCTTGCCGGCCGAATCTGCTGATATCGAGCGGGCGATGCAATTGTCGTTGCGCTGGGCTGAGCGGTCGCGCGCAGCATTTCGGGATCAACCGGGCAGGGCGGTTTTCGGTATCGTACAGGGTGGCAATATTCCGGCCTTGCGGGTTGAGAGCGCCCGTGCACTTGCCGGCATGGATTTTCATGGACTGGCCATTGGCGGTCTTGCGGTGGGAGAGCCGCAGGAGGTGATGCTCGCCATGATCGAGACGGTTGTTCCATACCTGCCGCCAGCCAAGCCCCGCTACCTGATGGGTGTTGGCACGCCAGACGATTTGCTGGAATCGGTCCGGCGCGGCGTCGACATGTTTGATTGCGTCATGCCAACACGCGCCGGGCGGCACGGTATGGCCTATACGCGATTTGGCAGGATCAACATCAAGAATGCCAGGTACGCCAACGACAGCCGGCCGCTAGATGCATCCTCCAGCTGTCCTGCCGCACGGGATTATTCGCGCGCCTATTTGCATCATTTGACGAAGTCCGGCGAGATTCTTGCAATGATGCTGATGACCTGGGCCAATCTGGCATATTACCAGGAGCTGATGGCGGGGATGCGCCAGGCGATTGCGCAAAATTGCTTTGACGATTTTTACAGCCGCACCAAGGCGGACTGGGAGCGTGGCGATATTTGAGAGTTTGCACACACCGGCCAATGCCAAGTGTCGCGCATTGATGTGCATTAACCAATCCTTTCCGTGACCTCGGACGCATTGCCGGCAATCGGAAATCTGGCATCCATTGTGATTGCTTGCTCGGACAACGGCCGCATGGCGCGGCGAAAGGCAGTCCGATGGAACAAGTGGTACACAGCCGTCCCGATTTGGCACACTCATGGCCAGCCAATGAAGTACTGTCTCATGTCCCGCAAATGCCGCGCGTACCGCTGGTTCTCGATCTGGACCAGACCTTGATACGTAGCGATCTGCTTGTGGAAAGCGCGTTCTCGCTGATACGAGGGAACCCGCTCTACCTGTTTCGCATGATCGGCTGGGCGCTGAAGGGCAGGGCGCATCTGAAACGGCAGATCGCCGCGGTCGCCGAACTCGATCCCTCGACCCTGCCGGTCAATGAAGACGTCGCCGCGTTTGCGGCTGGACGCAAATCAATGGGTCAGCAGGTCATTGTTGCAACTGCCTCCGACGAGCAGGCGGCGCGCAAGCTGATGGTGCGCTTTCCGTTTGTCGATGAAGTCATCGGCAGCGACGGGGTGCGTAATCTGAAAGGAGCCGAGAAAGCGCGGCTTCTGCAAATGCGGTTTCCGCACGGATTCGACTATGCCGGCGACAGCGCCGCGGATTTGCATATCTGGCGCGTCAGCAAAGGCATGATCCTTGTCGAGCCCTCCGGCAAGGTGGCTCGGGCCGCCCAGCAGGCGCGCCCTGCGGACAAGCATTTCAAGAAGCCGCCAGCCTGGAAAATCTGGGCCAAGGCTTTGCGCGTCCATCAATGGGCCAAGAACGGCCTGATCTTTGCGCCGCTTGTGCTGTCGGGAATGATCGCAAGCGCCAGCGCCTGGACCGCGGCGGCGCTCGCATTTGCAGGGCTCAGCCTCACCGCCTCGGCAACCTATGTCATCAACGATCTTCTCGACCTGCCGCACGATCGCAAACATCGCAGCAAGTCACGGCGACCGCTTGCCAGCGGCAGGTTGCCGCTCGTCCACGGGATCCTCATGGCGGCCGGCTTCATGGCTGCGGGCCTTGCCCTTGCAACGCTTGCCGGTTGGCCGGTGCTGGTCTGCATATTGGCATATACGGCCGTGACGCTTGCCTATTCGTGCGCGATCAAGCGCGTTCCGTTTCTCGACACCGTGACACTGGCCAGTTTGTTCACCTTGCGGCTGGTAACCGGGATAGTTGCCGTCAGCGCGCCGCCATCATCGTGGTTGCTGACTTTCTCGATGTTCCTGTTCCTGTCTTTGTCATTGGCAAAACGGTTTGTAGAAATCGGTGTGATGCAGGGCCGCGACCAGGTCATTGCCGGGCGGGGCTATCGTGCAAGCGATGGTCCGATCGTCGGCGCCTTCGGCGTTGCCGCCGCCGTCGGCAGTATCGTGTTGTTCATCTTGTACCTGCACAACGAGGCTGATGTCGCCTCGACATTCACAGCGACCGATTTCCTGTGGTTGTTCCCGGTTCTGCTCTTCCTGTGGCTGTCGCGCATCTGGATCCTGTGCAGCCGCGGTGAAATGGACGATGACCCCGTGGCGTTTTCAATTCGTGACAGGGTCAGCATCTGGATCGGTGCGGCCAGCGTCAGCCTGTTTGCTACAACGCTCGGGCTGTCCCTGGGATGAGAGGCGCATTACGCATCATGCGTCGCGAGTTCGACGCCGTCTGGCGCCGCGACACTATTGCAGTGCTTTTCAAATATGCGCTTGCCGGCGGGCTTGCGACTGCGGTCAACTTCCTCGTCCGTATCCCGCTAACCGGAATTCTTGGCTTTGAGCTTGCCGTTGTTGTTGCGCAGGCGATCGGTTTTACCACCGGATTTCTTCTCTAACGGACTTTTGTCTTTACCGGGGCCGAAACCAGGCTCGTGCAGCAGGTGGCCGCCTTCGGCGGCGTCAACCTGCTGGCCGCGGCGGTCGTAATCACAGTGGCGATCGCCTTGCGGCACGCCCTGCTGGCGGTGGGGCTGGCAGATTTCAATGCCGAGATGATCGCCCATGCCGGCGGTCTTGCGGCGGGCGCGCCATTCAATTTTGGCGGCCATTTCCTGGTAACGTTCCGCAAGCGCCGGCTTGCCTGACACAAGCAGGAAACAGCATGCTTTCCAGGCTGCTGTGACCGCAACGGTATCCGATCATGCACCCGAAAAAAAAAGGCGCGGCTGCAATCAGCCGACGCCGTTTAGGTCAATCGCAAACTCCGCAAGAGATTTTGTGGTCCAGGACGGATGTCATGCGCACCCTGTTCCTGTCCGGGCTTTTCGCCCGATGCCTCCAGGAATATTCCCGGGACAATCTCTCCGGCGGAATTTCCTCCCGCGACTCAGAACCGCTCACCGTTTCCCCCGGCGGCGGCCTCCTTTCGGATGCGCGGCGAAGCTACTCCATCGGAATTTGATTGTCATCAACTTATATCTCGAATTGCAAAAAAATGCGTCCAGATAAGGTCCCGCTGCCCGGCGGAACCGCAGCACGGGAGACATTGCCCAAATCGGCGCAATGCAGTTTGGATTTGTCCGCCAAATCAGGTTTTTCGGGCAAATTTGCCTGCAATATTGTATGCAACGGGAGAGCCGTGCAGCGTCCTGATTCTGCCGTCATTTCCAGCCATTGACGGGCGATCGGAGTGCCGCCGTATTTTGAAGAGTGTAAATACAAAAGGTTACCGGCAAAGGAATGGCTCCGTGCCGGTCAAGCGGGATACCACATGCGCCTCAGCCGCTATTTTTTGCCGATTCTACGGGAAGATCCAAAGGAAGCCGAAATCGTTTCGCACCGGCTGATGTTGCGTGCCGGCATGATCCGGCAGGAAAGTGCAGGAATATATGCCTGGCTTCCATTGGGGCTGCGGGTGCTTCGGAAAATCAACGAAATCATCCGCGAAGAGCAGGACCGCGCCGGCGCTGTGGAATTGCTGATGCCGGTAATCCAGTCGGCTGATCTTTGGCGGGAATCGGGCCGCTACGACGATTACGGCAAGGAGATGCTGCGAATCACCGACCGGCATGAACGCGACATGCTGTTCGGACCGACAAATGAAGAAATGATCACCGAGATATTCCGCGGTTATATCCGCTCGTACAAGGACTTGCCGCTTAACCTGTATCATATCCAGTGGAAGTTCCG
The DNA here is from genome assembly GCA_964615275.1 of uncultured Beijerinckia sp. Lineage (GTDB taxonomy): Bacteria > Pseudomonadota > Alphaproteobacteria > Rhizobiales > Beijerinckiaceae > Terripilifer. Next base: position 45,794 of record CAZTMN010000018.1, read on the forward strand.
GGACGAAGTCCGGCCGCGTTTCGGGGTTATGCGTTCGCGCGAATTCCTGATGAAAGACGCCTATTCCTTCGACCTGGATGCAGCCGGGGCTCGCCATTCCTACAACAAGATGTTCGCTGCCTATTTGCGTACATTTTCCCGCATGGGCCTGAAGGCAATCCCGATGCGCGCCGACACCGGTCCGATCGGCGGCGATCTGAGCCATGAATTTATTATTCTGGCCTCGACCGGCGAAAGCGAGGTGTTTTGCCACGGTGACTACATGAGTATGCAACCGCCGGGTTCCGATATCGAGTTCGATGATGCCGGGGCCATGCAGCAAATATTCGACGCCTGGACCAGCCGGTATGCGGCAACCGAAGAGATGCACGATGCTGCCGTGTTCGATGCGTTGCCGGATGCGGACAAGGTTTCGGCGCGGGGCATTGAAGTTGGTCACATCTTTTACTTCGGCACGAAATATTCAAAGGCGATGCGGGCGGTTGTTGCCGGACCCGACGGCAAGGAGACGCCGGTGGAAATGGGCTCCTATGGAATCGGACCATCCCGGCTGGCTGCGGCCCTGATCGAGGCGAACCACGACGATGCGGGCATTATCTGGCCCGAGGCGGTTGCCCCGTTCGACGTCGCGATAGCCAACCTGAAAACAGGCGACGCGGCGATAGACGCCGCATGCGAGGACCTTTACAACCGGCTTGGAAACTCGGGCCGGGATGTCCTGTACGATGATCGTGACGAGCGGCCGGGCGCGAAATTCGCCCGCATGGATCTGATTGGAGTGCCGTGGCAGGTCATCGCCGGACCGAAAGCGCTGGCGGATGGCAAGGTTGAAGTAAAGAACCGGCGCACCGGAGAACGCGAATTGTTGAGCCCTGAGGAAACCGTCAACAAGCTGGCTGGCGACTCATGACTTTGGACCCGGCGGCCCGGCAAACTGGTGGCGCAACAGCATCGGGCACCATGCCGTTCGCGCGCTTCGAATGGGCGCTTGCAATGCGCTATCTTCGCGCGCGCAAGTCGCGTTTCCTGCCGTCGGTCATCGCTGCGATTTCGTTCATCTCCATCATGGTAGCGGTGGCGACCCTGATCGTCGTAACTTCGGTGATGAACGGTTTTCATATCGAGCTGATGAACAAGATCATCGGCGTCAACGGCCACATGTTTCTGCAGGCTGTCGGCAAGCCGGTCAGCAATTACGGCCAGACAGTGGAACGTCTTTCCAGGGTTGAGGGCATTACCCATATTTTTCCGGTCATCGAAGGTGCGGCGGGTGTTTCAACGCGGTTGAAACAGGGAGGGGCCCTGGTCCGCGGTGTCCTGGAGAAGGATATCAAGCAGCTTCCGGGAATCGGCAAAAGCCTGCTGCAAGGCACTCTTGACGGTTTTGAAAAATCCGGCGGCGTCGCGATCGGCAAGGTCATGGCGGCCGAGCACGGGATTCAGGTCGGCGACAAGATAACGATATTGACCGCGCGCGGTACGGCGACCCCGTTTGGCATGGCGCCGCGCATCCGCACGTACCCTGTCGTTGCAATATTTCATATCGGCGTTTCGAATTTCGACAGCGTCTTCGTTTACATGCCGCTTGCCGAGGCGCAATCGTTCTTCAACCTCGACGAGAGCGTTACGCTTCTTGAAGCATTTACATCCGATCCCGGAAATATGGACGTCATGCGCCAGCGTATCACCGCCGCGCTGACCGAACCGATGATTGTCGTGGATTGGCGCCAGCGCAACAAAACGTTTTTTGATGCGCTGAAAGTAGAGCGCACCGTCATGTTTCTTATCCTGATGCTGATCATAATTGTGGCGACGCTCAGCATCATTTCCGGCCTGACCATGCTCGTGAAAGACAAGGGCAGGGCGATTGCAATTTTGCGCACGATGGGTGCGACCCGCGGCGCGATCATGCGCGTGTTCCTGCTGACCGGCACGCTGATCGGATTATGCGGAACGTTCGCAGGCCTGATCCTTGGTGTTGTCGTTGCAAAAAATCTCGAAAGTCTTCGGCAATACTTGAATGCCGCGTTCGATCTGAACCTGTTCGATGCAACGCAATATTACCTCAGCCGCTTGCCGTCGGTGATGGTGACATCGGACATCGTGAAGATCGTGGCGCTTGCCATCGTATTGTCCCTGCTTGCCACGATCTATCCGTCCTGGCGCGCCGCCCGGCTCGATCCTGTCGAGGCGCTTCGTTATGAGTAAGGCGGTCTCAGCAACGAAATTGCGGGAGGGGCGAGGATGAACGATACGCCGGGCCTTGAACTGCGCCAGATTGACCGCCACTACATTCAGGGTGGACAACCGCTTGAGATATTGAAGGGCGCTGATCTCAAACTGATGCCCGGTCAATCCGTTGCGCTGATCGCGCCGTCGGGGGCCGGCAAGTCGACGCTCTTGCATTTGGCGGGACTGCTTGAACATCCCGACGGCGGCGAATTGTTTATCGCAGGCGCCGCAACGTCAAAACTGGCTGACAAGGCCCGGACCGCCTTGCGCCGCGATGCGATCGGTTTCGTCTACCAGTTCCACCATCTGCTGCCGGAATTCTCGGCCCTCGAAAATGTAATGATGCCGCAGTTGATCCACGGCCTGGGAAAGAAAGATGCCGCTGCCAGGGCCAGGGAACTCCTGGACTACATGGGCCTTTCGCATCGCGTCGACCATCGGCCCGCCGAGATGTCAGGTGGCGAACAACAACGCGTTGCGATTGCGCGGGCGGTTGCCAATGCGCCGCGCGTTCTGCTGGCGGATGAACCGACGGGCAACCTCGATCCGCGTACATCCAACCACGTGTTCGATGCGTTGACCCAGCTCGTACAGGCAACCGGGCTGGCCGCACTGGTTACCACCCATAACCTGGAACTGGCCGGCCGCATGGACCGCCGGGTCACGCTGCAGGACGGCAAGATCGTCGAAGCCGGATAGCTTCGCGGTCCCGCCGACGCCCTGGCGGGAAACGCACCGGCGCGCCCATTTTCAAGTGATTTTCTACCGCCGCCACCAGCCTGTGCGTTTGACCGCCGGGGCGGGAGCCTCCGGCAGGGCTTCGATTTCGCGGCGCGGCGACGGCTTGTCGCTCTCGTCTTCGCCAGCCTGCGATGCCGGTTCCGTGTCAGCGCCGTTTCCCGCGCCCGGTCCATCTTCATGGGCGTGTGCCTCATGGGCGTGTGCGGTGGTTTCGGCGACTTCATCTTGTTTGGCCGTTGCCGCGTGCAAGGCGTCGTTGGATTCCACGGGCGTTTCGGAAACCACGTCAATGTCTTGCGAAGGGGAGGCAAATGGATAGGTCTCGGGTTCAGCACCTTCAGGTCCCGCTCCGGCGTCAGGCGATTTC
>CAZTMN010000019.1:0-48397 GCA_964615275.1 uncultured Beijerinckia sp.
GAAGGGCTGGCGCGATTGCATGGGTATTTAGGTGGAGACCGGTAGATGAACAGTGCAAGCGAACTCGACACCGACGCAGCGCTGCGTTCACGGATACAAAACCTGCTGGCGCAATGCGCCCACACCATTGACGACGACCGGCTCGAGGAATGGTCCGGTTTCTTCACGCCGGATTGCGTATACAAGATTACAAGCCGTGAGAATTTTGACGCCGGCCTGCCCCTCTCGATGGTCTATTGTACAGGCACGGGAATGCTTGATGACCGCATTTCTGCATTGCGGACCGCCAACATTTACGAGCCGCATGTCTATTGCCACATGGTTGGCGCGGTCGAAATGCTCGACCACCGGGAGGGCGAATATCACACGCGCGCCAATTTCACGGTTCTGCGCACGATGGCCGAAGGCGACATGTCGATATTCGCCTGCGGCCGGTATATCGACGTGATTGTTGATACAACCGCCGGGATGAAATTCAAGCAACGCACCATTGTCCTCGATTCGCGCCGGATCGATACTTTGCTGGTGATCCCGGTGTAGGTGCTGCCGCCAGGATGAACGGCAGGATGTTGTTCAAGCGTACCAGTTGCGGCCAGAGTGGCCGCCAATGCGGTCCTGTGAACCAGCCCCGATATTATCAGCACTCGCAGGACTTGCTGCTAAAAGTCTGATTTTGCACATTTTAACCTTCCGTTCAGGTGCCATGCAGGAAGCTTTTGATCTACGATTCTTTTAGTAAAGGAAAGGAGAAGGGTCGATGCGAAAGAGCGAAATCCGCAAACAGCTGGCAGGCTATTCACTAACGACCGCCAATATCCTCTATCACATGCCGGATCATCCGCATTTGCTGCAGAGCTATCTCTGGCAGGAGTTCGACCTGCATCCGCATTTTCCCGAACTCAGGAAGTTTCTCGATTTCTGGCGCGAAAAGCTTGATGGCCCCCTGCATTCGGTTCAGGTCGCCCACCGCAAGCTGATCAAGCCTGCAGAATTGTCGGTGGTCGGAACAGAATTCAGACTTCACTGATCACCCGGGGTCGTCGGCGCGGGCCAATCACACGCGGTCCCGATCCTTCCCCATGCCAGTCCCGGATCCAGCACAAAAAAAGGCCGGGCGCTGGGCCCGGCCGACTTCCGGTAAAACCGGTCGTCTCCAGAGGGGAACGGCTCAAGCTAGATGTCCAAGCCGGAAGGGAAGGGCTAGTCACTGGCCTTAGCCACATACAGTATTGCAATGCATAATTTGCAATACAACGACCAGTATCGCATGGGAGCCATGCAATATTGCATATTAGTGAACAATTTCAACCAATTGTCCGGAACTGAGCTGTTACCGACTGATTTTTACCGACTGATTTTTACCGAAAAAGATCTGGAAACGATATTTTTTACATAAATTTTACGTGGATATTGCGGCCACCCTTCCACCACTCTCCACAGGCGAATATCCGTTCGCGGCTGCCCGGCACCGAAGCATTTGTTGATTCCGCCGTCGCGTTCCTTGCTCGAATCACATGGTCGAAAAAGCCAGTCGCAGCGCCAGCAGGCCGAAAGCCAGCGCAAATCCGCGGCGAAACCAGGACAGAACCTGCGGGCGGGCAAGAATATGCGAGCGCACCAGTGAGGCGAAATAGCCGTAGATAACAAACACCAGAAACGTCAGCACCATGAAGACCAGTGCCAGATAAAACATGATGAATGCCGGAGACGGATCCGCTTGCGGTACGAACTGCGGCAGGAACGCAAGAAAGAAAAGTGAGAGTTTTGGATTGAGGATATTGATTGCAATTCCATTGATCACGATTTTCGCGGCCGGCATCGCCTTTCGTTCAGCATCAACCCGCAGCGGGCCGTCCTCGCGCAATACGTTCCACGCCATGTAGAGCAGATAGGCCGCGCCGAGATATTTGAATCCTTGAAACACCAGCGGACTGGCATGCAACAGGGCGGCCAGCCCGGCGATGCTGGTTGCGATATGCGGCGTAATTCCCATTGTGCAACCAAACGCGGCCAATATGCTGGCGGTCCAGCCGCGCCCGAGCCCCCAGGCCAGCGTATAGAGGACGCCCGTACCCGGCAGAATGATTACCGCCATCGACGTGATCAGGAATTCCGCGGTCATGGCGCGAGTACCGGACGCGCACGGCATTGAACCGGGCTGGCGGATGCCGGAAATTCAATATTCCCAGCGCTGCGCATTGGCGACGAGAAAATCACAAAACACCCGCACGCGAGCGACATTCTTCATTTCTTCCGGATAGACCAGATAGCATTCCATCTCCGGCATTGCGCTTTGCGGCAATATGCGAACCAGTCCGGCTTCGCTGAGCGCCAGGTAGTCCGGCAACACGGCAATGCCAATCCCGTTCTCGACAGCCCTGCGCAAAGCCGAGATATTGTTGACCGTCAGTATCGAACTGCGCGGGTCCTTCGAATCCCGCCCGGCCGATTGCAGATAATTGATATTACCGAGATAGGCCTGCGCCGTGGCGCCGTAGGAAATGATCCGGTGTTCGTCGAGATCGTCAAAGGAATTCGGCTCACCGTGTCGTTTCAAGTAAGTTGACGAGGCATAGGCGTGGAAGTGCATGGTGAATATACGCCGCCGGATAAGATCCGCCTGGACGGGCTCGCGCACGCGGATGGCGACATCGGCTTCTCGCATCGCCAGGTCGAGTTCGCCATCAACCAATAGCAGCGTCAGCTTGATGTCGGGATAAAGTTCTAGAAATTCGCCCAGCCTCGGCGTCAGCCAGTTTGTACCTATCCCAAGCGTCGTCGTGACCTTCAATTCGCCGCCGGGACGCTCCTTGCTGTCGGCCAGCCGCGCCTGCGCGTTCTCCAGTTTGAAGACCACGTCGCGGACAGTACGATACAAGGTCTCGCCCTGTTCAGTCAGGATAAGACCTCGCGCGTGACGGTGAAACAGCGGAACCTGGAGGTCTTGCTCAAGCGCGCTGACTTGCCGGCTCACCGCGGACTGGCTGAGATTGAGCACTTCGCCCGCATGGGTGAATGAGCCGGCATCGGCAGCAGCGTGGAAAATGCGCAACTTGTCCCAATCCAACGGCCTGCCTCATTCTTTCCGATTTCATCCAGCGCGACGTTCTGGCGGCCGGCTTGCAAACTACTCCGCGGCGGCCCGCTCCGTGTCCAGCGCAGCCATGAATTTTTCCGCTTCCAATGCCGCCATGCAGCCCATGCCGGCAGCCGTCACCGCCTGCCGGTAGATGTCATCCGTGACGTCCCCAGCGGCGAATACGCCAGGCACATTGGTGGCCGTCGAATCCGGGGCTGTCACTATGTACCCGTTCGGTTTGATCTCGAGCTGGTCCTTGAACAATTCCGATGCCGGTGCATGACCAATAGCGATGAAGACTCCGTCAACCGCCTTCCGCGTCGTTTCGCCGGTCTCGACATTCTTCAGATTGGCGTGGGTTACACCCAGTGGATCGGTATCACCAACGACTTCCTCAAGCGTGTGATTCCACAAGATCTCAACCTTCGGATGATTGAATAGACGTTCCTGTAATATCCGTTCCGCACGGAAAGAATCACGGCGATGTACGACCGTTACCTTGGAAGCCAGGTTGGCCAGATAAAGCGCTTCTTCAACCGCCGAATTGCCACCACCAACCACGATGACTTCCTTGCCGCGATAGAAAAACCCGTCGCAGGTCGCGCAGGCCGAGACGCCATACCCCATGAACTTTTCTTCGCTCTCGAGGCCCAGCCATTTGGCCTTTGCGCCCGTACAAATGATCAGGGAATCGCACGTCCAGGTATCGCCGCTGTCCGCCTGCAACGTGAAAGGCCGCCGCGACAGATCGACAGCCGTAATGTGATCCGCCACCATCCGGGCGCCGACATGTTCAGCCTGCGCCTTCATCTGCTCCATAAGCCAGGGTCCCTGAATGGCCTCACCAAAGCCGGGATAGTTTTCCACATCGGTTGTGATCATCAATTGCCCGCCGGGCTCAAAACCGGCGATCAACACAGGCTCAAGCATTGCGCGCGCAGCATATATCGCAGCCGTATATCCGGCCGGGCCGGAACCGATTATGATCAATTTGGAGTGCTTTGTAGAACCATCTGCCATTTTTCAGCCCAACCAATAAAATGAAGCGGAAACAGCGCCTTGCAATTGCGTTTCACCTGACCATATCCGGCCGGCGCCGCTACGGTGAATGGGATATGTAAATCAGGCAGGCCTGTCCCGCAAGCCATGCAAAAACCACATATTGATCACCTGGACGATGCCCCCGCACGCCAGATTGATGCCAACTTCGAATTGCACAAGCAACAGGTCATATTGCGCTGGATCATCGGAGCCGCCCACGCGAATCTGCTAGGCTTCACCATGATCCGGCTGGAAGCGTTCAATGTGCGGGCGCATATTCTCCGGTGAATGACGGCCTTGCCGGCGGGGGACAGGTCTACATCCGCGCGACACCGCGCGGCCCTGAGGAGCGAAGATTTCATGCGGTTGATTGGGGCCGCCTCAATATTGCTGGCGCTTGCAAGCCTGTTGCCAGGGCTTCCCCGGGCGTCTGCACAGCAGGAAAGTCAGGCGCAAACTTCGCAATTTCAAGCGATGCAATGGCGCGCGCGCTATCCATCGACACCCCTGCCAAAAATCGGCAACGGCCTGTTCACAATCCGGATTGTCAGCGACCCGTCGGCGTTGAAGATACAGCGCCTCGAAGCGATCATAGTCGAGATCAGGCGCGCTAACGGCCGGCCGGTCAACGATGCCAATGTTGCAGTTGCAGTGCGGGCCCGCGATGTTGAGCGGCGCATGCAAACTGCTCCGCGCATAACCAGGAACCTCGGCCTTGGAAAATACCGGGTGGAAGGACTGCGATTTACAATGCACGGCAGTTGGTTGCTCGAATTTGAGGTCACATCACAATCGCAAACTGACAAGACATTGCTGGAAGTATTGTTGAAATGAACTGGCACCAATCGGAGAAACGGCCAACCCCGCGCAAAAGCGCGCGCCGTGTAGCGCTCGTAACGGCACTGGCGGCATTAACTGCAGGCGTCTCGGTACCCTTCATGGCGCCGGCGCAAGACAAGACCTCAGTCGCCAGGGCACCTTGGAATGTCGACGGCTGGAACAAGGAAGAATTGCGGAAGATGCGCGGCCTGTGGATCGGCAACCTGCCGCCGTTGAAGCCGGACCCGACCAACAAATACGGAGACGACCCGCGCGCTGCAGAGTTTGGTCATCTGTTGTTTTTCGACACGCGTTTGAGCTCCAATGGCAAAATTGCCTGCGCAACCTGCCACAAGCCGGCCCTGAATTTCACCGATGGCAAAAAACTGGCGATCGGCGTGGGCATCACCAATCGAAACGCGCCAACCGTCATCGGCGCGGCTTACAACCGTTGGTTCTTCTGGGACGGCCGCAAAGACAGCCAATGGTCGCAGGCGCTGGCTTCTATCGAAAGCACCAAGGAACACAACATGCCGCGGCTGCAGGTGGTTCACGTCCTGCGGCGCAGCGCCGATTATCGCAAACGCTATCAGAGCATTTTCGGCCCATTGCCCGCCCGCGATGACCGCGAAGGCATCACGAGAGCTTTCGTCAACGTCGCCAAGGCGATCGCCGCCTACGAGCGCAAACTGCTGCCAGCTCCGGCAAAGTTCGACCGATATGTAAAAGCGTTGATCGACAAGCGCAAACCTGCGCCGGACGACCGATTGACTCTGGATGAAAGCCAGGGACTGAAAGTCTTCCTTTCCGATCAGCGCGGACGCTGCATCCAGTGTCACAACGGTCCATTGTTGTCCAACCAGTCGTTCCACAACATCGGTGTCCCGTTTCCCGGAAAAGGTGGGGATGAGAAGGGCAGGATCGCCGGCATCAAGGCGCTCCTCGGTGACGAGTTCAATTGCCTCGGGAAATACTCCGACGCCAGGCCGCAGGATTGCAAACAGCTGAAATTCCTGCGCGACAAGGGCCCCGATCTTGTCGGCGCCTTCAAATCACCAACGTTGCGATATCTCAGCAAATCGGGCCCATACATGCACAATGGCAGCATGCGAACCCTGGAAGATGTGACCTGGCACTACAGGACGTCACCAAGGGCGGGCCTCGACAAATCGGAACTGGAGCCTTTCGTGATCACCGATACGGAATTCGTTCAGCTCGAGGCCTTCCTGCACACGCTGGACGGACCGATCAATGCTCCAAAGAAATTCCTGAAAGCGCCAGGGCGGGGCTTTGCCCGGCGCTATTGATCACGACCCATTGCCGCGAAACGCCATATAGCGCCGCACAACTTCGGCCGCGAGCTCCTGCGTGGCATCGACTGGTTCGGTCTGCCAGACCTGTAGGGCGCCGTCCCAATACCGGATCTTGCCCCGCCGGATAAGCTCGTCATAAAAATACGCGAATTTCCCGGCGTCTCCACTCAACCGGATCACTTGCACTGGCTTGCCCGCGGCCAAGGCTTCACCGATCATGTTCGTGCTGTCAGAGGTCACGAGGAACCCGTCGGCCGCTGCCAGCATTTGCCGGTAAGGATTTTCGCCGTTTCCATCCCAGAAAAAAGCATTGGCCGGAAACCGCTCGGCGAGCGCCGCCATTCTGCTGGTCAACCCGTCAGGCGTGCGCCGCGAAGCGGTCGCCATGATGCTGACCCCGTTTGCCAGCAAGGCCTCGATGGCTCCGCAGGTCGTCGAAATATCATCCGGACCGAAAGCAAACTGACCGCTGGGCCCACCAATCAGGCAGGCGATTCTTGGGCCCGGAAGCCCGGCGAGCCGCGTATCGGGTCGCTCTTGCGCCGCCGCCAGCACAGCGTCGTTATGCGGATGCGGCGCGGTCAGGGTCTTGATGACATTTGCGCCGGTTACGCGGTCATGCTCAGGCGCCCAGATCAGGTCGAACACCCCGTGAGAAATACGCGGATCACCAAGGAATACGGCGAACGTGTTGCCGCCGGAGCGGCGTTTGACCGCCCTCAAGGCCGGTACCGTCTCGCGCGCAGATGCGATGACAATATCGGGGAAAGGGGGCGCAGTTGCAGGATCCGCAGGGTCGGATGGCCCCCACGGCGCAAGCGCCCTAAACAACAACCGCCGCGATACCGGACGAACGACAGGCTCGAGGCCCAACGCCCGGGCCAACCCGACACACGGTACGACGTGTCCCGGCTTCCCGGACGCCAACACGTGGATGCTCGTGCCGGATGGCAAGCTGGTTGCGCTCGATCCTCGACCATTGACGCCTGGCTGGTGCACACGAAGCTCGCGAGAAACGGACCGATTCAGATGAACTGGACCTTCAACACTTCATAGGATTTTCCGCCGCCAGGCGCATGCACCTCGATGGCGTCCCCCGATTGCTTGCCGATCAGCGCGCGCGCGATCGGGGAGGTAATCGAGATCTTGCCGCTTTTCACATCGGCCTCGCTCTGGCCGACAATCTGGTAGACTTTCTCCTCGTCGGTATCTTCGTCGACCAGCGTGACGGTCGCGCCAAACTTGATCGTGTCGCCGCCCAGTTTCGACACGTCGATTACCTCGGCGCGGGACAATTGATCCTCGAGCTCAACAATTCGGCCCTCATTGTGCCCCTGCGCCTCCTTGGCGGCATGATATTCGGCATTTTCGGACAAATCGCCATGCGCCCGCGCTTCGGAGATTGCCTGAATGATGCGCGGGCGTTCTTCCTGCTGACGTTGCCGCAATTCCTCCTGCAGCGCAGCAAATCCGCCAGCAGTCATAGGAACCTTTTCCATAACGAATCTCGCTTGTTGATCGTGCCGGAACCCTGACGGGTGGACCGGACTGTGGTGTTCATTCTGTAGATTTCCGTCGCCGCCGGCAAGTAAAACCAAAGAACGTATTCACCTGCCGCGACCAGTGAACCCGGCTCCAGCCAGGCATCGGTCAAAAACCGCCTGCACCCGGAACCCCGGCCTGTTGCCCCTCAGGAAAAATAATCCTGCAGCGCCCGGACCCGCAGGTCGCCGTCGCCATAGGCCTGAATACCCTGCGCTGCGGCCACTGCTCCTGCCAAGGTGGTGTAATAGGGTACTTTGTGCAAGAGCGCCGCCCGGCGCAAGGACATGGAATCGGCCATCGCCTGGGCCCCTTCGGTGGTGTTGAGGACCAGTTGCACCGTGCCGTTCTTGATGGCGTCGACGACATGAGGACGTCCCTCCGAGACCTTGTTGATCCGCTGGGCAACGATCCCCTGTTCGTCGAGAAAACGCTGGGTGCCCCCGGTTGCAACAATCCGGAATCCGCAAGTCGACAGCCGCCGCGCCGATTCCAGTACTCTTGGCTTGTCCGTATCACGCACCGAAATGAAGACGGTCCCGCCAACAGGCACTTTTGTGCCGCCGCCAAGCTGGCTCTTGGCAAAGGCCATTTCAAAACTGCCGTCGATACCCATGACTTCACCGGTTGAGCGCATTTCCGGCCCCAGAACCGTATCCACACCGGGGAAGCGGGCAAACGGGAAAACGGCCTCCTTTACGCCCACGTGAGCCAGCTCGACGGGCTCCAGATCGAAACTCTCCAGGGTCTCCCCGGCCATGACACGCGCTGCGATCTTGGCGATGGGTTTTCCAATTACCTTGGCGACGAACGGTACGGTGCGCGAAGCGCGCGGGTTCACTTCAAGAACGTATATCTCGTCATCCTTCAAGGCATATTGAACATTCATCAATCCGCCGACATCCAGCGCCAGCGCCATCTTCCGGGTCTGTTCCTCAAGGCGTGCAAGCATCTGCGCACCTAGCGAGCGCGGCGGCAGCGAACACGCTGAATCGCCGGAATGGATGCCCGCTTCTTCGATATGCTCCATGATTCCGGCGATATAGGCTTCCTTGCCATCGCACAGGCAATCGACATCGACCTCGGTCGCATCGGACAGATAGCGGTCAAACAAGAGCGGATTCTTGCCAAGGACCGTGTTTATTTGGCCGGTCTTGTCATTTGGATAGCGTGCCTTGACATCGGACGGGATCAGGGACGGCAAGGTTCCGAGCAGATAGTCTTCAAACGCAGCCATGTCGCGAATGATCGCCATGGCGCGGCCGCCAAGAACATAGGACGGGCGCACAACCAGCGGCAACCCGAGTTCAGCGGCAACTATGCGGGCCTGCTCCACCGAATAGGCGATGCCATTCTTTGGCTGCTTCAACCCGAGCTTGTCGAGAAGGCGTTTGAAGCGGTCACGGTCCTCAGCCAGGTCGATTGAATCCACCGATGTACCGAGAATCGGAATACCTGCTCCTTCAAGAGCATTGGCCAGTTTCAGCGGCGTTTGGCCACCGAACTGGACGATAACGCCCTTCAACGTTCCATTGCTTTGCTCTTTCGCCAGCACTTCCAGCACATCCTCGCTGGTCAGCGGTTCAAAGAACAAACGATCCGAGGTGTCGTAGTCTGTCGATACCGTTTCGGGATTGCAATTGATCATGATCGTTTCATAGCCTGCGTCGCCGAGAGCAAAACAGGCATGGACACAACAATAATCAAATTCGATGCCCTGGCCGATCCGGTTCGGCCCGCCGCCGAGTATGACCACCTTCTCGCGATCACTGGGCCTGGCTTCGCAAACCGTGCTTCCGGCGAACGGCTGTTCATAGGTGGAATACATATACGCGGTCGGCGAGGCGAATTCCGCCGCGCATGTATCGATGCGCTTGTACACCGGACGGACATCCAGACTTCTGCGCAGTGCAGATACTTCCGCGTCCGTCTGGCCCGACAGGGATGCCAGCCGCAAATCGGAAAATCCGTGCGCCTTCAACATGCGGAAATTTTCCGCATCCCGGGGCAGCCCGCTGGACCTTACCCGGTTCTCCAGGTTCACGATCTCGCCGAGCCGTTCGATGAACCATTTCTCGATGCGGCAGGCGCGGTAGATTTCATCAACGCTCATGCCCATGCGCAGAGCCTGGGCGACCACCAGGAGACGGTCCGGCGTTGGCGTACCCAGCGCTGCCCGCAGAACATTCATGTCATCGCCAGCGCCCAAACCTTCGATTTCGACTTCGTCGATACCCGACAGGCCGGTTTCGAGGGACCGGTAAGCCTTTTGTACCGATTCCGAAAAGGTCCGGCCAATAGCCATTGCTTCTCCGACAGATTTCATCGCCGTCGTCAGAATGGGTTCGGCTCCGGGAAATTTTTCGAAAGCGAAACGCGGGATCTTTGTGACGACGTAATCGATGCTTGGCTCAAACGAAGCCGGCGTCGCGCCACCCGTGATATCATTGGCGATTTCGTCGAGCGTATAGCCAACCGCGAGTTTCGCAGCGACCTTGGCAATAGGAAATCCGGTGGCCTTGGACGCCAGCGCGGAAGAACGCGACACGCGCGGATTCATTTCAATGACAATCATCCGGCCGTCTTCCGGATTGACTGCAAACTGAACGTTGGACCCGCCGGTCTCCACGCCAATCTTACGCAACACTGCAATCGAAGCATTGCGCATGATCTGGTATTCGCGATCAGTAAGCGTCAGCGCTGGCGCAACCGTAATGGAATCGCCGGTATGCACACCCATCGGGTCGACGTTTTCGATCGAACAGACAATGATGCAATTGTCCGCCTTGTCGCGGACAACCTCCATCTCATATTCTTTCCATCCAAGAACGCTCTGCTCGATAAGAACTTCGGTTGTCGGTGAGGCGTCTAGACCGCGCTCGATTATGTCGAGATAATCTTCCCGGTTGTAGGCAATACCGCCGCCAGTCCCGCCCATTGTAAACGACGGGCGAATGATCGCTGGCAGGCCGATAACGTCCATGGCTTCCAAGGCCTCTTGCAAGCCCTTGGAAATGTAGCGGCGTTTGCGATCGATTTCGGTAGAGCTCCATTGCCGGCGAAACGCATCGAGCGCCTTTTCGCGCTCAACCGGATCGGCATGCGCTGCCGTGATCTCGTCGCGCTTTCGATTGAATTCCTCCTTGTCGGCCTGCTTCAGGTCGGACGCATTCGCCAGGCGCGAAGCCGGTGTCGCAAGCCCGATCTTGTCCATTGCATCGCGGAACAATTGCCGGTCTTCGGCCTTGTCGATGGCCGCTGCCTTGGCGCCGATCATCTCGACATCGAATTTTTCAAGGATGCCCAACCGCTCCAGCGACAGCGCACAATTGAGCGCCGTTTGACCGCCCATCGTCGGCAGCAGCGCAAAGCCCTTCGAACGGTCGCCGCGCTCGGTTTCGATAATCTTGGCTACAACCTCAGGTGTTATCGGCTCAACATAGGTCCTGTGCGCCATGTCCGGATCGGTCATGATCGTCGCCGGGTTCGAGTTTACAAGGACAATCCGGTAGCCTTCTTCGCGCAGCGCCTTGCAGGCTTGCGTGCCGGAATAATCAAACTCGCAAGCTTGTCCAATGATGATTGGACCGGCTCCGATAATCAGGATGGTGTCAATGTCTGTCCGTTTGGGCATCGGAAACGTGAGTGCTCCGGTTAGCGCCCGCTTGCTTGACGCAACAATGGCGCGAGGTCGGGCGCCGGTTGGCGTCCATACAAAAAGGCCGCGAAACCGGCCTGTCCGGTCCGCAGCGCATCCGCATCACAACCCCTTGCCCCAACCCTCACGTTTGAACATGCGGCCGGGTCAATATTCTATTTGCCGACGATCCGGCGAATTCCGCGCCGTCCCGCGCCAAAGGGTACTCGAGCAGCAAGCGCCGGGCTCGAAGGTCGCGCCTGATTAGACGAGAATCGCAAGGATGGGAAGCCCTCCGGGACGGCTATCCAACGCTGCTGTGGCTGCCGGTCCCGTCCCTCCTCTATAGACAGGGCCCGGTCTAAGATCTCCAATGGTGATGGAGCGCACATAATCTGCCTTCAGGCTCTGCTAGCACTGGGCATTACCTTCCATCCGGCCCTTTACGGAGGATTAGCATGACAGCCCTACCCTGTACCCCGGGATCCAGGTTTTCGTCCGCCAGGAATCTGGCGGCAAGAGCGGCAATGATTGCCGGCCTGGCCTTTTCCGCGCTGGCCTTTGCGCCAGCCGCCTCAACATCCGTCTACGCGCAAACCGCCGCAAACCCGCCTGCCGCGGGATCCCCAAGCTCGGGACCGCAAGGCGCCGGTCCGCAATCGGGTCCGTCTGCCGGCGGAGCGCCCGCAGCTGCCGACCCGCAGGGTGCAACACCCACCAGCCAAAGCCTGTTGAAACCGGAATGGCTGCAAACGCTGCAGCAATACGGTTCATTTTTCAACCACGCCCGCTATGGCGAGGTCTGGAAACCGTCCGTAACGCCGAAAAGCTGGCACCCCTACCCGGCCTGTTTCTGGAAAAACACAAGGAAATTCGGCTGGTATTTCGACGATCCGACCCCCTGGGGCAAGATCGTCCACCACTACGGCCGTTGGACCAATGACACGGAGCATGGCTGGATCTGGGTACCCGGCAAGGAATTCTCGTCCGGCTGGGTGATTTGGCGCACATCCAACGATTACATCGGCTGGATGCCGCAGATCCCGGACCAGGACGTCAAGGAAATCACTTCCGAGCAGATCAACAAGTCGGGCCAGTGGATTTTCATGGATGCGAAGAAATTCGGCAAAAAGTGCACGGAAATCCTTCCCGCATCCCAGCAACCGGTTTTGGTTCAAAAGACGAAGTTCGTCACGGACATCCGCTTTGTCGACGGCATCGGCGTCTTTGTACTGCCTGATATCTTCACCGGGCCATACGTCAACATCAGCGTCATCTACACCCATTGGCCGATCTGGTTCTTCCATCAATGGGTCGTCAACATCAACTGGATCTGGACCACGATCGAAGTGATCTTCGTCCAGAATTGCGGGCCATTCCCGCTACGGCGTTGACGGCGATGTCCATCGTTCTTGCAACCAACTCACCCGAAATTGCCTTCGCGCACGCGACCGTGTGTCAGGGCACAGAAACTCTGATCCGGTTTTCCGATACTCGGCGCCATGCCCGGTATCGGCCGGATTATCCTGGAGGACTATTATGAGACCCTCGTCCCTGATCGAAAGATCGAAAACCCTGGTCACGCGGACCGCGGTGATAGCCGGCCTGGCCTTGTCATCGCTGGCTTTCGCGACAGCGACCTCAAGCACCGCGCTGGCGCAGGCAGCTGCCAACCCGGCGCAATCGACACCCGCACCTGCGCAGGCTGGTCCGGCTCAACCCGGTCCCGGCCAACCAGGCGCCGGCGCGGAAGCGCAACCCCGTCCCGGCGGCCAAAACCCTGGCGGTGCGCCAGCCGGCCAGGGACAGGATAATACACCGCCCGCCAGCCTCATCAGCGACGAATGGCGGCAGGTGCTGCAACAATCCGGCACATTCATAAACCATGCGCGTTATGGCGAAGTCTGGAAGCCTGGCGTCACGCCGCAAAGCTGGCATCCTTATCCGGCCTGCTACTGGAAGAACACCAAAAAGTGGGGCTGGTATTTCGACGACCCGACCGAGTGGGGTAAAATCGTCCACCACTACGGCCGCTGGACCAATGATACCGAGCACGGCTGGATCTGGGTTCCCGGCAAGGAGTTTTCTCCGGGCTGGGTCGTATGGCGCACGTCCGCCGATTACATCGGCTGGGCGCCGCAAATGCCTGACCAGGACATAAAGGAAGTCACTGCCGAGCAGTTCAACAAGTCCGGCCAGTGGATTTTCATGGATGCCAAGAAGTTCGGCAAGAAATGTACCGAACTCTTGCCCGCCGCACAGCAACCACTTTACCTGCAAAAGACCAGTTACGTGCGCAACATCAAGTTTGTCGAGGGCATTGGCGTAACCGTCCTGCCGTCGATATTCACCGGCCCGTTCGTCGACATTGTCGTCAACGTCAATGTCTGGTCGCCGCAATTCGTCGTGCAATGGCTGATCAACATCAACTGGATATGGAATCATATCACGGTCGTTGTGGTCCTGCCCTGCCCGCCGCAAGTGCAGCCGCTGGTAAAACAGCCGCCACCGCCTCCGCCGCCACCAGTAACGGAAAGGCCTTTCTGTGAACGGTTCCCGGCCCATCCGCGCTGCGATCGGCGTCCCTTCTGCGAACGTAACCCGACGCATCCGCGTTGCGACAAACGGCCTTTCTGCGTGAAATACCCGTCGCACCCGCGCTGCCAGAAGACGTTCTGCGTGAAGTACCCGCGGCATCCGCGCTGCGACACGCGTCCCTTCTGCGTGAAGAATCCGACGCATCCGCGTTGCGACAAACGGCCCTTCTGCGTGAAGTACCCGTCGCATCCGCGCTGCCAGAAGACCTTCTGCCAGAAGTATCCGCGGCATCCGCGCTGTGACAGACGTCCGTTCTGCGTGAAAAATCCGACGCATCCGCGTTGCGACCGGCGTCCATTCTGCCAGAAGTTTCCTGCACACCCGCGGTGCATAAAGAAGACTTTCTGCCAGAAATTCCCGCGCCACCCGCGCTGTGACCGGCGTCCGTTCTGCCAGAAGTATCCGCGTCACCCGCGATGCAAGAAGGTCGTGGTGCCGTTCTGCAAAAAATACCCGCGGCACATCCGCTGCCGCGGCCACGTCAGGCCCCGTCCCATCGTACGTCCGCGCCCGATCGTCCGGCCAAGGCCGATCATAAGACCGCGGCCTATCGTCCGGCCAAGGCCCATCGTTAGACCAAGGCCAATTGTTAGACCAAGGCCCATCGCTAGACCAAGGCCGATCGTACATCCCCGTCCGATCTCAAGGCCGCGCCCGATAGCCAGGCCAAGGCCCCATGCAAGACCGCGCCGGCAGGTCCAGCCCCGCAGGAATGTTCGCCCGCGGCAACACCAGCGGCGTAATCAACGCAGGCCTTGATAGAAGGGACTTCGGTTGAATAAACATGGGCGGCGGCCGGCAACGGCTGCCGCCTATTTTGCTCCAATGCTCTACCGCTAAAATTCAATCCAGGTCGGACAGAAACCCAAACCACGCTCATCGCTTTACTTCAGCCGCAACCAGGCCAGCCAACCGCCGCAAGGCTGCCGATTGGTTGGCCCGCCGATAAGCAAACCAGATCGGGGCTTCCAGCTTCGGGCGTATATTCAGATCGCGAAAGACAACACCTTCCAGATGCATGTGACTCAAGGATTTCGGCACAATGCTAATGCCAAGTTGCGCTGCAACCAGATTGAGCGTTGCGCCGACCCACGGCGCTTCCTGCTGGATGCGCGGCGTGAATCCGGCTGCGTTGCAGGCTGAAATGATTGCATCGTACAGGCCTGCACCAGTGACGCGCCGGTAGAGAATGAAATTCTCTCCGGCCAATTTGCTCAAATCTGACAAACGCGTCCTGCTCTGCGCCAGCCAATGCCCCGCCGGCACGGCCACCATCATCGGCTCACGGGTAAACTCATCAACCACCAGGTTGGAATCGCGCGGCTGGTGCGTGCGAATAAACGCGCCATCGAGTTGATGATCGTTCAGCAGCTCGACCAGGTGTGCCGAACCACTTTCGCTCAGGTCGAGCGCCACATCGGGCGCCTGTTCGCGGAACCGCCGCACGATGCGCGGCACGGCCGGATGAAAACCGGCGGAACTGGTCATGCCGATGATCAAGTGGCCGGTTTCACCCTGCGCCGTGCGCCTGGCGCGCAAGACCGCGCGCTCAACGTCGCCAAGGATACGCTGGGCATCTTCGTAAAAGACCTTGCCGGCATCGGTCAATTCAACGCCATGGGCCTTGCGATAAAACAACTGGACGCCGGCTTCCCGCTCCAGGGCGCGGATCTGCTGGCTGAGTGGCGGCTGCTGGATCCCGAGCCGCTCGGCAGCGCGGGTAATATGTTGCTCGTCGGCGACGGCAGCGAAATAGCGTAAATGGCGAAGTTCCATATCATATTTTTTTCATATGAAATATCATTGTTTGATATATTGGATATCTGAAAAGTGCAAGCGTAGAATTCCCGCAATCTTGGTGACCCGATTGCTGCCTGCACCCGGACCGTTGGGAAGGAAAAATTTCTATGGACTTTCCGCAGCCATTTTTCCGCCGCCTGGCGCAAATCGGGCAGAAGGTTTGCGCCGCCAACAGGACATTCTGGAATGCCGTACAGCTAGCTCAGGATATCGAACGCTATCGCGGCATGAACGCCGATCAGATTGCTGCGCACGGCATGGCCGGCGGGAGTTACGTCCGGCATCTCTACGATCTCAAGCACATCGCCAGCCCGGCGATGCGTCCTAACCAGGAGAACACCGACATGCCCGATCAAACGACTTCGTGGGACCTTACGCCGCTGATCCTGGATTTCGTCGAATGGGTGGCGCGCGAGCCACGCCCGTACCCCGACGTTATGGAAGCCTGGAAAACGTCCTGCCCGCGCCTGACTGTCTGGGAAGAGAGTATCGAAAGAGGCCTTGTTGAACGGGTGTTCGAGAAGGGCAAGGGCACAACCATCGCAGCAACCGCTACCGGAATGGCGCTGCTGATCGAACATGATCGCCCGGTAGCGGATTTCGCCGAGGAATTTCCTCAAGCGGCGGAATAGAAGCCGCGCCGGGATCACCGAACATTCTACTGCCGGGAAAAGCAGCATCAATGGCGGTGTGAAGCTCTGAGTATCCTCACGGCCATTTCACCATGGGCGGCATGGATGACAGGATCGAATCGACGTTACCGCCGGTTCGCAGGCCAAAGATGGTTCCGCGATCGTACAGGAGATTGAATTCCACATACCGGCCGCGCCGCACAAGCTGTTCTTCGCGTTGTTCCGCTGTCCAGGGCGTGGTGAAATTTCGCCGCACGAGCTTTGGATAGATATCCAGAAAACTCGTCCCGACATCCTGGGTAAAAGCGAAGTCGCCCCCCCAATTGCCGTTTTCTGCATCACCGGCACTGTTGAGATAGTCGTAGAAGATGCCGCCAATGCCACGCATTTCGTTGCGATGCTTCAGGAAGAAATAGTCATCACACCAGTCCTTGTATTTCCCGTAGTCGGCAACCGCCGCGTGGCGCTCACAGGCGCCGCGCATCGCAGCGTGGAATTCGACACTGTCCGGATCGTCCTGGGTACGCCGCGCCTCGAGCACCGGCGTCAGATCAGCGCCACCGCCAAACCAGGCCTTTGTGGTCACCACGAACCTGGTGTTCATGTGCACAGCCGGGACATTCGGGTTCCAGGGGTGGACGATCAGGGAAATACCCGAGGCCCAAAATCTCGGGTCGTCCTCCGCTCCGGGGATTCGCCTGGCGAACTCCGGCGCGAAAGTGCCAAACACGCTCGAGACATGCACGCCGGCCTTTTCGAACACCCGCCCCTTCAACATCGCCATCGTGCCGCCTCCGCCCGGCGCGCCATCGTGATTGGTGCGCTGCCAGGGGGTACGAACAGCCGTGCCGGGAGAACCGCCGGATGGGTCAAACGGGCCCGGACAATCGCACTCGATTTCTTCAAATGCGGTCAAGATCCGGCCCTGCAGCGCCTCAAACCAGCTGCGCGCTTCACCCTTGCGCTGATCCAGTAACGGCATATCGTTCATTGCAATTCCCCAACCTGTCCCACACGCGCATTCAACTGGCGGATCGCCTCTCCAAGCACCATGGCTGCGGAAATCGCAACGTTGAGCGAACGCAGGCCGGGCCGCATCGGGATAACCAGCCGCGCAAATGCGGCCGCATGAACATCGGCCGGGACGCCCGCTGATTCGCGCCCCACCATGACAATATCGCCCGGCTGGAATGCGAAATCCGTGTAGGCGCAATCGCCCAGGGTGGTCAAAAGCGTCACCCGCCGGCCGGCTTCCCGCCGCCAATCTTCAAACGCGCTCCACGAGGAATGGCGGACGAGCGCCACATCGTCGAGATAATCCATCCCCGCGCGGCGAAAGTGCCGGTCGGAAACGGGAAACCCGGCCGGTTCGATGATCGCGGAAGCCACGCCAAGGCAAGCGCAAGTACGCAACATCGTGCCGGTATTCTGCGGAATATCCGGTTGGTACAGCGCCAGCGTAATGCCGGATCCGGTAGTTGTGGACAATTCGTTCATGCCTTTTGGCTCCGCTCGCAGCACCGCGCATCCCGCTTCCTGCCCGCACCTGCGCGCCCCAGATTCAAGCTATGCAGAGACCGCAGCTCGAGTGCAAGCCACGGCGCAAGTCGTAATGCCAGCCTTGATGCCACCCTTGGGGCTTTTGCCAACTCCACGGCAGGCCGCCCTTGGCGGGGAGTCGTCCACGAAAAGTGCCGCTACACGCGACTTTTCCGCTGTAAACCGCCGTACGAGCTATGGACAAGAGCTTGCCAGAATGCGAAATACCGCTCGCATATTTGAGCTTTGGGCGGGGGCGCTGGAGCGGCAGTTGCATCGGCGGCTTCCGCATCTGGCAGGCAATCGCAGCAATTGGGTCCGGCCGGTGTCTATCTCGTGCCGGCGTCGGCCAATCCGCTGCGTACGAGTGGCGATGCGTCGCATTGCCGCCGGTCCTTCCCGAACTTAAGAGACCAAAATGGGGCCGGAAGTGCAGCTTCCGCCTTGGGGCAGCTATACCGGACGCATTTTCCGGTTGGACAGGTGTTTGCATCGGCTTTTTCAGGCGCGCCTGATTCGTTGATGCGGCCAGTCTGGACAAGCTGGTCTTGGGCGGAACGGGGCGCTGAATGCCGATCCGGCGAATTCCGGTGTGGAACTGATAGGATACACTCGTGGCTAACTCATCAATGGTCGAACCAACCCGAAGGGACATGTTGTATATCGCCACCGGCGCGGCAGCAGCCGTCGGCACCGGTGCGGTTGTCTGGCCGTTGATCAGCCAGATGAATCCCGATGCCTCAACCCTTGCGCTGGCCTCCATTGAAGTCGACATCGGAGCTATCGAGCCAGGCGCGATCCTTACCGTGAAGTGGCGCGGAAAACCGGTATTTATCCGCCGCCGTACAAAGAAAGAGATCGAAGAGGCGGAAAAAGTGGATGTTGCCGCCCTGCCCGATCCCGAATCCGACACCAAACGCGTACAAAAGCCGGAATGGCTGGTTGTGGTCGGCGTGTGCACACACCTTGGCTGCGTCCCGCTTGGCGGCGCCGGGCAGCGCGGGGAATACGACGGCTGGTTCTGCCCTTGTCACGGATCGCACTATGATACGTCAGGGCGCATCCGAAAGGGACCGGCTCCGAAGAACCTGCCGGTTCCACAATACGAATTCGTCACCAACACCAAGCTGAAAATCGGCTAAGGACAGAACGCGCGGCGCTGACCGATCGGCGCACCAGATATTCGCCGGGGAAGATTACACATGAGCGGACATTCGACCTACGTCCCGAAGAGCGCCCTGGGCCGCTGGTTTGAAAGCCGGCTGCCGATCATGGGCTTGATGCACTCCTCTTTTGTCGCGTACCCGACGCCGCGCAACCTGAACTACTGGTGGACATTCGGTGGCATCCTGAGTTTCATGCTCGCTGCGCAGATCATCACCGGCATCGTGCTGGCGATGCACTACGTTCCCCATACCGCCATGGCGTTTGCCTCGGTCGAGCACATCATGCGTGACGTGAACTGGGGCTGGTTCATGCGTTATGCCCACGCCAATGGCGCATCGATGTTCTTTATCGCCGTCTACATCCACATGTTCCGCGGCCTCTACTATGGATCATACAAGGCGCCGCGCGAAGTATTGTGGATTTTGGGTGTCATCATCTTCCTGCTGATGATGGCGACCGCATTCATGGGCTACGTGCTGCCGTGGGGCCAGATGAGCTTCTGGGGCGCGACCGTCATCACCAACCTATTCTCCGCTATTCCTTTGGTTGGCGAATCGATCACCACCTGGCTGTGGGGCGGCTATTCTGTCGATCAGCCAACGCTGAACCGGTTCTTTTCCCTGCATTACCTGCTGCCGTTCATGATTGCTGGCGTGGTCATCCTGCACGTCTGGGCGCTGCACGTCGTCGGCCAGAACAACCCGGCAGGCGTCGAGGTTAAAGACGTGAAACGCGACACGGTCCCGTTCACGCCCTATGCAACCATGAAGGATGGATCGGCCCTGATCTTCTTCCTGATCTTCTACGCATGGTTCCTTTTCTACGTGCCCAACATTCTCGGCCATGCGGATAACTACATCCCCGCCAATCCGCTCGTCACCCCGGCCCATATCGTACCGGAATGGTACTTCCTGCCGTTTTACGCGATCCTCCGCGCCATTCCTTCCAAGCTCGGAGGCGTGGTCGCCATGTTCGGCTCGATCGCAATTCTTGCGTTCCTGCCCTGGCTCGATACCTCGAAGGTCCGCTCAGCCGCGTTCCGGCCGGTCTACAAAGTATTGTTCTGGGCCTTTGTGATTGTTTGCATTGGCCTGGGGTATCTCGGCGCCAAGCCGGCGGAAGGCGGATATGTTACGGCCGCACGCCTGCTGACCTTCTTCTACTTTGCGTTTTTCGCCATACTCCCATTCCTGGGCTGGTTCGAAAAAACGAAACCCGTACCGGCATCGATTGCCGATGCTGTATTGGCCAAGAACGGCGGCACGAACGCCGCTGCGGCCGACGTAGCCGCCCATTCAAAGTCCTGATCGGCTGATGAGGAAAATGCCAATGAATCGTGTGTCCAAAATCAGCCTGTCCTTGGCCGGCCTCGCGCTAGCCAGCATGATCGGGTTTTCCGCGCCTGCCCTGGCTGCTGGCGACCAAAAGAAGCCTGAACGCCAGGCATGGTCTTTCGCTGGTGTATTCGGGACTTTCGACCGGGCGCAGCTACAGCGGGGATTTCAGGTTTACCGTGAAGTTTGCCAGGCTTGCCATTCGATCAACCGGCTTGCCTTCCGCAATCTCGCTGAAAAAGGTGGACCGGAGTTTTCGCAGGGCCAGGTCAAGGCATTGGCAGCGGAATACGAGATCCCGGACATTGATGATTCTGGCGAGCCGACAAAACGCCCTGGCAAGCCGTCAGACCGTTTCCCGAAGATTTATGCCAACGATCAGGCCGCCAAGGCAGCCCAGGGCTCTGTGCCGCCCGATCTGTCCGTCATTACCAAGGCCCGCTCCTACGAGCGTGGATTTCCGTGGTTCCTGCTCGATGCGCTGCCATTCTTTTCCTATCAGGAACACGGTGCTGACTATGTCTACGCGCTACTGACTGGTTACACCAAAAAAGGTGACGACAAGTGGAATGCCTATTTCCCCGGCCAGAAGATCGGCATGGCAAGACCATTAAACAAAGGCCAGGTCGAATACGCCGGCGACACGCCACGGACCGTCGAGCAATATTCCAGGGACGTGACCGCTTTCCTGATGTGGGCTGCCGAACCGAAAATGGAAGATCGTAAAAAGACCGGCTTCGCGGTTCTGATATTCCTGTTTGTCTTCGCCGGACTGACCTATTTCGCAAAGAAAAAAGTCTGGTCTTATCAGGCGCATTGATTTCCAGCGGCTCCCACAACAAAACCCCCGCGTATCCGCGGGGGTTTTTTGTTTGGTTCGCGCCGCGCACCTCGAACGCGGCACAAACAGCGGTGTCGGCCATGCATTCTACGCGCGCATATCCTAGCGCGACGAACGACGCCGTCGCGCCGGGACAATCAGGCGACAGAAGCGCCTGATATGAACTGCCGCCGGGCTTCGGCGAAAGACCTCAACTTGTCCTCCACCAGCCGGTTAATCGTGCCAGGTGGAAATTCTCCGTCATCACCGCGCGCGCCGGCAGGCAGTCCGGTCAACAGCTCGATGCCCTCATCAACATGGGAGATCGCATAAACGCTGAACTTGCCGTCGCGGCATGCCTCCAGGACATCGGCGCGCAGCATCAGGTTTTTGACATTGCCTTGCGGTATCAGGACTCCCTGGTCCCCTGTCAAACCCCGTTCCCTGCAAATATCGAAAAACCCTTCGATCTTCTCGTTGACGCCTCCTATGACCTGCACATCTCCATTCTGATTGACGGAGCCGGTTACAGCCAAACCCTGCTTGACCGGCGTTTCCGACAACGACGACAAGATTGCGTACAATTCGGTTGACGAGGCCGAGTCGCCATCGACGCCGCTATAGGACTGCTCGAACACCAGGCTGGCGGCCAGCGACAATGGCGCACCCTTGGCATATCGGGACGCCAAAAAGCCTGACAGGATCAACACGCCCTTCGAATGCAGCGCGCCGCCAAGCGAAACCTCGCGCTCGATATCGGCGACCTCTCCTGCGCCAACCCGTGTACGCGCCGTGATCCGGGTCGGCTTGCCGAAGGCAAATGCGCCAATCTGCAATACCGACAAGCCGTTGATCTGACCGGCAACCTGGCCCTGGGTATCTATCAGAACGCTCTCGCGCAAAATCTGCTCGTGCATGCGTTCGCGAATACGATCAAGCCTGCGTATCTGCTCCGCAATCGCCTTGTGAATATGCCTGCTTTCGATCGGAAGCGTGCCGTCCTGCTGGGCCCAGTAGGAGGCTTCGCGAATAAGATCGGCAAGTACCCCAACGCGAAGGGTAAGCCGTTCACGATCATCGGCGAGCCGGGCTGCACGTTCAATGACAGCCGCGCATGCCGCCGCCGTGAGGGCGCAATCGGCTGCCTTCTTTGCGATGGAACCCAACAGCCGGCAAAACTGCCCGGCGGCTTCCGGCGACCACTCGATCACCTCGTCGAAGTCGGCGGCAACCTTGAACAATTCGCCAAAATCCTGGTCCACCTGCTGCAGCAGGTAAAAAGTCTGGCGCTGGCCAATCAAAACCACTTTGACATCGACCTGGATCGGCTCCGGCTCCAGCGTCACCGTTGTCGCAGTCGTCAAACCCGTGGACGGCATTTCTATGGCGATCGTCTGCGAACGCAAACAACGCTTCAACGCCTGCCAGGAACCCGGTAAAGACAACAGCCGTTCCGCGTCGAGCACGAGATACCCGCCATTGGCCTTGTGCAGCGAACCGGACTTGATCAGCGTAAAATCCGTCAGCATTGCGCCCATATGCGGGATGTACTCGATACGTCCGAGCAAATTCCCGAGCGCCGGATGATCGAGAAACTCGACCGGCGCCCCGGCGTCTTCGTGCGTAACGATCACATTCGCCTTGTACTTGTTGAACAGAACGTCCAGCGGCGCACCTTGCCCGGGGCCGTGCCCCTGCCGGTCGCCCCCGGTCAACGGCTGATCCTGTTGGGCAGCCTGGACAAACAGAACAGCGTTGTTGGCCAGTTCATCGCGGATGACTTTCAGATGTGCCGTTACATTCGAAAGCGATTCAAACGAGGAAAACAAGTCTTCCATCGCCCGGTCAACGGCTATTGCCGCCAGCTGGCGATTCAGGGCATGCACTTTCTCTCGCCGGTCCTTGTCCAGACGCGGTATGGATTGCATGATGTCCTGTAGCTCGGACTGGATTGCCTTGATTTTTTCCTGGGTAGCCTCACGCTGATCCGCGGGCCATTTCTGGAATGCATCCGGCCGGACAGGCTCGCCATCAGCCACTGGAAATACCGCAAAACCATGTTCGGTCCGCGCCAGGCCCAGCCCCTCTGCTTCGGCCTTCTCGGCAAGGCTTTTCAGGGCGATTTCCTGCGCATTCTTGAATTCATCTTCGATGGCGGTGCGCCGGTCCTGATAGTCTTCACCCTCGAACACAGCAGGCATCGCGGTTTTGAGATTGTCGATGAGCGTGTCCAGTTTCTGTGCGAGCTCCGGCGCGCGCCCGGCTGGCAGCCCTAACGCCACGGGCCGGTGTTGTTCATCGAAATTGTTGACGTAGACCCAGTCGCGCGGAGACGGACGGTTCACCGCTTTTTGGCGCAGAAATTCCATAACGGCGTTGTGGCGGCCCGAACCCGGTATCCCCAAAACAAAGATATTGTAGCCTTGCGCCAAAAGCCCGGTGCCAAACTCCAGCGCATCGATTGCGCGGCCCTGGCCGATCAAGCCTTCCACCGGATCCAGTTCAGCAGTTGTCCGGAACCCGAGCGCGTCCGCATCACAGCGGCGATGAAGGTCGTCCGGGCCTAGTGGTGACAAGGGCATGCAAACCTCGCTGGCCGAATATAGTCACCGCACAGTAGATCGGCGGGACGTGTCAAAATTTTGCCCGCTGGCAAACCGGCATGCAAGGATTGAATTGGCGGCCCGCGTCGAATGGCTACACGGGCTGCGCTCTCGCCGGTTGCAACAGCGTGACAGCTATCCCGCGCAGCAAGGGTCACTTGTATCCGAGAGCAGTTGGCAGCCACATGGCCAGCGCCGGGAAGACGATGATCAGCAGGATGCGCAGAACATCGGCGTAGAAGAACGGGAATATGCCCTTGAAGATCGTGTTGAGCGGGACAGTCTTCGCCACCCCGTGTATCACGAACACGTTCATGCCAATCGGCGGAGTGATCATCCCGACTTCAATGGCCATCAACAGCACAATGCCCCACCAGATCGGGCTGTAGCCCATGTCGACGACCAGCGGGTAGATGAACGGGAAGGTGATCACCATCGCCGCAATCGTATCGAAAATACTGCCGAGAATCAGGAACAGCACAAACAGGGCAAGAATAATTACAAGCGGTGGAAGACCCAGGCTGCTTATGCCCGCCACGACCACTGCCGGCATCTTGGTGATCGAGATGAAGCTGGCGAAGACCGACGCGCCAATGATGATCAGATAGATCATTGCCGTATTGCTCGCCGTCTCGCGCATGACGAGCAGTAGCGAGTCCCAGGTCAGTTTACGCCGCCAGATGGTGAAGCCGAGCGCCACCGCCGCACCGAGGGCAGCTGCTTCATTGACCGTGAACACGCCGCCATAAATGCCGCCGACAACGATCAGGATCATCAGCAGAACGCCGGTGCTTTGCCCAAGCACACGTATTCGCTCCGGCCAGTCCGTGCGGTCTCCGGCCGGGCCCGCAGCCGGGTTACGCCGCACGACGATAATGATGGCAATGAAATGCCCCAGCACCGCAAGCAGCCCCGGAATAAGGGCCGCAATGAACATGGTTATGACGAACTGCTCGGCCAGAAAAGCGTAAATCACCATGATAACGGACGGCGGGATCAGCATGCCCAGCGTACCACCCGCTGCAATCGAGCCCGTCGCCAGCGAGGGTTCGTACCTGCGTTTGAGCATTTCCGGCAGGGCAACACGTCCCATGGTTGCGGCTGTTGCGAGCGACGAGCCGCACACCGCACCAAAACCCGCGCAACCGCCAATGGTCGCCAGCGCAAGGCCGCCGCGGCGGTGACCAACGAAAGCGTAAGCAATCTTGTAAATGTCAGCTGCCAGCCCGCTGATATTGGCGAAGCTCCCCATGACGAGGAACAACGGAATGACCGCAAGCTCCTCGCTTGCGATCGCGCCAACGGCTTTCGATCCGATCAGCGAAAACGCCGCTGTCCAGCCCGACAGGATGCCGAAGCCGACCACGCCCGCGATCGCCATGGAAATGCCGATCGGGATCTGCAGCGCGATCAGCACGAACATGCCCAGAATGCCCAGAAGTGCGATTGAGACGGGATCCATCAGACACCGCCTTCCTGGACGGAACCTTCGGGGGTCCCGTCATCCACCTTGTCATGGCCACTGCCCTGCGGACCAAAATAGAGATCGGACAGAACGACAATCAATTGCACGGGTATGGATATTAGCAACAGGCCTGTCGCAACGACCCACCACGGTGTCACGTTGATGCCAAGCAACCAGGTTGTTTCGCCGGTCTCCCAAACTTCCTGGGTATACTTGATCAGCTGCCATCCCAGAACGCAGGTGAACAGGAAGGTGATAAATGCCGCGAAAACGGCGAGGGCCTTGCGCCCGCCTTCACTGAGGATCAGGCTGAGGAAGTGAATGGCGATGTGCCCGCGCTGGGCGTAGGCGGAAGGGAAAAAGGATGCGATCACCACGGCGATCAACAGCCGGTAGATGTCCTCAACCCATTCCAGCGGATGGGAAAACAGCCAGCGCATCATGACGCTGGCGATCGTGATCAGCGCCAGCACCACCAGGCCAATAAGGCCCAGCATCGCCAGCCAGTTCGAAAACCAGCGCGCAAATTGCTCCAGCTGTTTCAGCATCAAGTGTCAGCCCTACTTGCCAGCCCGAATTTTCTTTAGTTCTTCTCTCACGGCGGCAAGGAGCTTCTTGCGCCTGTCGTTATTCGCCCACTTCTGAACAACGCCGTCCATGACCTTGTCGTAGGCAGCCTTGTCGGCCTTGTCGGGCCAGACGATGGTGTGGTCCTTCCGGGCCTGCATCTTCTTCAAAAGCACGCCCTGCAGCTGCATGTTCACGTCAATATAGCTCTGGTCGTAAACCCGGCCGCTGTGCTTCTTGATGATTTCCTGCGCTTTCTTCGGCAGGCTGTTCAACCGTTTCTTGGTCATCAGAATGCCGATCGGCACGGTGCTGAACAATTGCATGTAATGGTGTTTTGCAACCTGATCGATCCGGAACGATGTCAGCACGTTCCAGTCGGTTGCTGCGCCATCAAGCACGCCCTTGGAGATGTTTTCCGCCACGGTCGGTATCGGCATACCAACCGGAGCCGCACCAAGCGCCCGGATCGCGGCCCCCGCTACCGGCCCGCCGGCACGGATCTTCAAGCCTTTCATGTCAGCGATTTTTTTTACCGGCTTGGTAAAATGGAAAGTGTAGGGATATGTCGTTACCAGCAGCGGCACGTAAAACTTGTCATAGCCGCGCAACATACCCTTGTTGTAGAGCGCGCGAATGACACGCCCGGATTCGTTCAGGTCCTTGTACAGCGTCGGCAATTCCAGCACGTTGTTGTCCGGAAAGCGTCCCGGCGTGTAGGAGAACACGACGAAACCGATATCGATGACGCCATCGGTAATGGCTTTGACCTGAGCGCGCGGATTGCGCATCAGCGTACCGCCCGGATAAGGGTCAATCTTGAGAATGCCCTTGGCTTCCTTGTTGATCCGCTTGTACCAGGGAACCATGGCATTGACCCAGCTATGGTTCTTGGCGCCGCCGAAATAGGCGAACCGAAGGGTGATTTCCTTGGAAAGAGCCGGAGCGAATGTCGTGCTCCCGGCCAGCATGGTCGAAGCCGCTGCGAACAAAACTGCCGCTGTTGAAACCTTGCGCATTATCCCCTCCGGTTCGATTGAAGCAATGACAGCTGGCGCGTTCGGCACCAGCCGTCTCATTTTACAAGCGTTACTTCTTTGCCGCCGCGCGAATTTTCTTCAACTCGGCGCGCACGAATGCAAGCGTCTTCTTGCGCTTGTCGTTGTTCGCCCATTTCGCAACGACGCCGGCCATGATCTTGTCATAGGCGGCCTTGTCTGCCTTGCTCGGGTAAACGATCGTGTGATCTTTCATCGCCTTGGTCTTTTTCAGCCAGACATTCTGGATGTCCGTGTTGACCTTGACGAAAAGATCTTCAACCCACTTGCCGCTATACTTGGCAATGATCGCCTGCGCTTTTTTCGGCAGGCTGTTGAAGCGCTTCTTGGTCATCATGAAACCGATCGGCACGGTGGAAAAGTGCTGCATGTAATGGTTCTTGGCGACCTGGTTGATGCGGAAGGAATACAGAACGTTCCAGTCAACCGCAGTACCGTCCAGCACGCCCTTGGAGATATTTTCCGCAACTGCAGGGATCGGCATTCCCACCGGCGCAACGCCAAGCGCGCGCATCGCAGCGCCCGCAACCGGCCCGCCGGCGCGCAGCTTCATGCCCTTGAGGTCCGCAACCTTCTTCACCGGTTTTACCGTGTGGAAGTTGTACGGGAAGGTGGTGACAATCATGTTGACGTAGAAGTTCTTGAACCCGCGCAGCATGCCCTTGTCGTGCAAGGCGCGAATGACCCTCGAGGACTCGTTCACGTCATTGTAAAGCGTCGGTAATTCCAGCACGCTGTTGTCGGGAAAACGGCCCGGCGTGTAGGAAAACACCACGAAAGCGATATCCGCCACGCCGTCGGTCAGCGCCTTGGCCTGCGCCCGCGGGTTGCGCACCAGCGCACCGCCAGGATAGGTTTCGATCTTGACGATCCCCTTGCCTTCCTTGTTCACCGCCGCTGCCCACGGCGCCATCACGTCCTTCCAGGTGGTGCCCTTCGGCCCGCCAAAGTAAGACATGCGCAGGGTGATTTCCTTCGACAAAGCCGTCGAGACAGCCCCGCCGGCCAGCATGGCCGCAGCGGCTGCGGAAGCAGCAAGAATCGAAACACCTTTCATTTATCCCTCCCGGTCAAAGCGGTGTGAAACCGCAGATTGCTCTTGCACGATGCATGAGCCTATCCGCACAATTCCGGAGGGTCCACCCATAAAATGCCGCACTTCCCCCCGATTTGCGGTTCATGGCGCCGCAAGGAATAGGAATCTATTCTAAGCCGAGCTTTGCAGCCAGCCCGATACGCTGCAGTTTGCCGGTTGCGCCGAGCGGTATTTCATCGAGGAACAGAATTTTGCGCGGCACCTTGAACGATGCAAGCCGGCCGCCGGCATAGTCGCGCAATTCCTTTTCGTCTGCGGAATGGCCGTCGCGAAGCACAACCGCGGCGCCGACGTCCTCGCCTAGCTTGTCGTGCTTGATGCCGAATACCACGACTTGCCGCACCGCAGGATGATCCATGAAAACTTCGTCGACCTCGCGCGGCGAAATTTTCTCCCCGCCGCGATTGATGATTTCCTTCAACCGCCCGGTCAGGGTCAGGTAATTGTCGCGATCAAGGACACCCTGGTCGCCGGTGCGGAACCAGCCATTCGTATAGGCCGAAGCATTTGCTTCAGGATTGGCTTCGTATCCCGCCGTGACATTTTCGCCCCGGATCACCACTTCACCGGTTTCGCCGTTTTTCAGGACATTTCCGTCTTCATCCATGATGGCGATCTCGGGTCCTGCGGCGAGACCAACCGCGCCTGGCTTACGCTCCCCGCGCAGCGGGTTAGAGGCCATCTGGTGCGATGCCTCCGTCATTCCGTATGCCTCGATAACTGGCGCCCCGAATGTTGCTTCGAGTTCGGTTATCACCTGCGGAGGCAGGGAAGACGAAGAGGAACGGATGAATCGCAACGGGTATTTGGCGATGATTTCCTTATTGCCACCGGCGCGCGTCAGGATTGCCTGGTGCATGGTAGGTACGGCGGTGTACCAGGTCGCGGCGCATTCCTCCATCCACGAGAAAAACCGCAGTGCATTGAAGCCGGGCGTGCAGAAAATACTGCCCCCCCGGGACCATGGCGCCAGCAGCCCGGCCATCAGACCATGGATGTGAAACAATGGCATTATGTTGAGACCACGGTCATTGGCCGATAGTTCAAGCGATTGCGCGATGTTGCCGGCAGACACGCTGACGTTGCGCTGCGACAGGGGTACGATCTTCGGCCGCGACGTAGTGCCGGAGGTGTGCAGGATCAAGGCAACATCGTCAGGCGCAGCAGGTCCGGGCTGGCAATCTCCCCCATTTTGCATTTCGAGCGTGAACGCACCCGCGCCTGCCTGCGGATCGGGATTGAGCGTTACAATCCGGACGCCCAGTTTTTCCGCAACCGCCACCGCCGGCGACGTGCTGCCAGCCTCGACCACCAGCGCCTTGGCGTTGAGGTCAGACATGTAGAATTCAAATTCATCGGCTTTATAGGCCGGGTTGAGAGGCGCTGCGGTTGCCCCAGAAGCAACAGCAATGAAAGCCGACGCCATTTCCGGTCCATTCGGCAAAACAATCGCCACGCGGTCGTTTCGGCCGATGCCGGCCCCGTTCAGTGCGGAAATCGAACCGGCAACCAGTTCGCGCAATGCGCCATAGGTCAACGGCGGCAACGACGGCGCGGTAATGGCGGGACTTTCGTCTGCCCCACTGGCCAACAGCTCACGCAACGTCGTGGGGTAGGATGCGGACTGGCTCATCGCTCGCTCTTTCTTTGCAATTGACGCTCAATAACGGACATATCCAACCAGTACGGGTATGGCAAATGCACCGCGGCCCTCGCCAGGACAGCGTAGTTTGACTATGCTCCCGCCATGATACGATCCCCGGCAGCACCACATTCGGCAATCGACAGTTCCTCCGCCTGGTGGCGGCTGATCACATGCATTTTCATTGGCACAATCGGGTCAATCGGCATGTGGTCTTTTGTTGTCGCCCTACCCGCCGTCCAGGAAAGTTTTGGCGCGAGCCGCGGCGCAGCCTCCTTTCCCTACACCATGACCATGCTGGGCTTTGCCTTTGGCGGCGTGGCGATGGGCAAGATTGCCGACCGGTTCGGCATCGTGGCACCGTTGATGATCGGCGGCCTGCTGCTCGGCGCCGGCTATTCAATCGCGGCGCTGGCCCCTGGCCTGACCCTCTACGCCGTCGGCCAGCTGCTCGTCGGCTTCGGAACATCCGCCAGCTTTGCCCCGCTGATGGTCGATATTTCCCGCTGGTTCGTCAAAAGCCGGGGCATAGCCGTCGCGATCGCCGGTTCCGGCAATTATATCGCCGGGATGGTATGGCCACCGGTGTTGCAGTTTTTCATCGCGTCGCACGGCTGGCGGCCGGTACATTGCGCGATGGCGCTGGTGTGCGTCGGCTTTCTTGTCCCCGCAGCGCTTTTGTTGCGGCGCCGTCCGCCCGATGAAGCCGACGCCCATTCGATCCCCGTCTCGCGCTTTGGTTCAATGCAGGTGCCGCAGCGAACCTTGCTGCTGCTGTTGACCTTTGCAGGCGTCGCCTGTTGCGTCGCCATGTCCATGCCGCAAGTTCATCTTGTTGCCTATTGCGCGGACCTGGGCTACGGCGCGGCCCGCGGCGCGCAAATGCTTTCGCTGATGCTCGGGCTTGGAATCATCAGCCGTATCTTGTCGGGCCTGGTCGCTGACCTGATCGGCGGACTGGCCACGCTGCTGCTTGGATCAACCCTGCAAGGCGTTGCGCTGTTCCTGTACCTGTTCTTCGACGGCCTGGTTTCGCTATACATCATATCCGGCATGTTCGGCCTGTTTCAGGGCGGCCTCGTGCCGATGTATGCCGTCATCGTGCGGGAGTATTTTCCGTCTTCGAAGGCCGGCAGCACGCTGGGTATAGTCATCATGGCGACATTGTTTGGCATGGCCCTGGGCGGCTGGATGTCCGGCTACATCTTCGATCTGACCGGGTCCTACCGGCTCGCCTTCCTGAACGGAATGCTGTGGAACCTCGCCAATATGGCAATCGTGGCATTTTTGATGCTGCGCCGCAAAATTGGTGCGCCATCGCCCGCATGACAATTCCAACGCGCATTGCGCAGCAGCACTGGCGGAAACCGCCCCGACCGCCTACATTGTGTCAGCGGTGCTGCGGGGTGCGTGGGAATCAGTATTCCCGGGGCCTTAATGATCCCTCGGGAGCTGTTCCTGCCCTTGTTCGTGGACTTGGGCACACGGCGCCCACCTACGTTGTAGGTTTCCCGGGATCAGAATCTCACGGCCTATGTGGCTCCGCACAATATTTCCCACGGAATTCCGTCCTGGCCGGTGGATTTCCGGTTCCCCGTTCGCCTGTTTCAGCATTCAAATGACAAGACCCCCCGGCAAGGCCGAATTGCGCAAATCTGCCCTGGCGCGACGCGCCGCTGTACCGGATGACCAGCGGCAGGCCTTTGCCGAACGCATCGCAACAGAGGGAGTGGAGTTGTGCCGCCGGGCCTTCGTTCGCAACGTCGCGCTATTCTGGCCGATCGGCTCCGAACCGGACACGACCCTGCTGCTGATGGCGCTCGCCCATCATGAGTTGCAACCCTGCCTGCCCGTCACGGGAGCACGCAGCACCGCCCTGACCTTCCGCCGCTATCGCTACGGCGAACCGATGCAGGAAGGCCCGGTGGGCACCTACGAGCCCGCCGCCGGGCTGCCGCAATCCGTACCGGACTTTACCTTTGTGCCGCTCGCCGCATTCGACCGGCGCGGCTACCGCATCGGCTACGGCGGCGGTTACTACGATGCGACACTGGCGCAATTGCGCGCCCGCCATCCTGGACCGGCGGTCGGGATCGCTTTTGCCTGCCAGGAGGTCG
Organism: uncultured Beijerinckia sp.; assembly: GCA_964615275.1. Classification (GTDB taxonomy): domain Bacteria; phylum Pseudomonadota; class Alphaproteobacteria; order Rhizobiales; family Beijerinckiaceae; genus Terripilifer. The sequence continues at coordinate 31,870 of CAZTMN010000019.1, forward strand.
ACCGCGTACCGGAAGAAGATCACGACCAGCCGCTGGACCTGATCCTGACCGAAAATGAGCTGATTGATTGTTCCCTGGCCTGGCGGTGAACAAACCCTGATCCTACCCGCAATTGCAAGCCTTCCACAATCGTCGTAATCGGTGCACTGGATCGAACTGGATCGGACCATGACTCTGCGCCTCCTGTTTATCGGCGATATCGTCGGCCGTGCTGGCCGCGAAAAACTGGCATCCACCCTGCCTGGATTGCGCGAGCGCTGGCGGCTCGATTTCGTCATCGTCAATGGCGAGAACGCCGCCGGCGGCTTCGGCATTACCGAAAAGATATGCCAGGAGTTTCTGGACCTTGGCGCAGACTGTGTAACGCTGGGCAACCATGCCTGGGACCAGAAAGAAGCGCTGGTGTTTATCGACCGCCAGCCGCGCCTGATCCGTCCGGCCAACTACCCGCCCGGCACCCCCGGCCGCGGTTCCAACCTGCTCGAAGCGAAGAGTGGCGCCCGCGTCCTGGTGATGAACCTGATGGGCAGGATTTTCATGGACCCATTGGACGATCCCTTCGCGACTGCAGAGCGCGAGCTCAATGCCTGCCCGCTTGGCGAAGGTTGCGACGCCGCCATCATTGACATGCATTGCGAGACAACCAGCGAAAAATACGCCATGGGCCATTTCACCGACGGCCGCGTCTCGCTCGTGGTTGGCACCCACACCCACGTACCAACCGCCGATGCGCAAATCCTGCCAGGGGGCACGGCATTCCAGTGCGATGCCGGCATGACCGGCGATTACGATTCGGTAATCGGCATGGCCAAAAGCGAACCGTTGCAGCGGTTCACCCGCAAAATTCCAGGCGGGCGGTTCGAGCCAGCTGAAGGCGGAGCGACATTGTGCGGCACGGCCGTGGAGATCGGCGCCAACGGTCTGGCTGAAAAGATTTCCGCCGTCCAGATCGGTGGGCGGCTGCGCGAAACCGGACCTGATTTCTGGTAGCCGGCAGCGTCAAATCGCCGGTTTGACCGGCCTGCCGTTTACGGCAAATCTGAAATTCAAGATCACGACACCTAAAGGGGCGACGCCAATGGAATTTGGCCTGTTCGATCACATGGATCGCAATGACAAACCTGACAGCCGGCTCTACGACAGCCGCGTGGAGATCGTGCGTGCCGCTGAAGCGGCTGGATTTACCGGGTATCACCTGGCCGAACATCATTTTACGCCGCTGGGCCTTGCCCCCTCCCCAAGCGTTTTCCTTTCGGTTGTCGCCCACGCCACCAGCAAGATCCGTCTCGGACCACTCGTCTACCTGCTTCCCTTGTACCATCCCCTGCGGTTGATCGAAGAAATCTGCATGCTCGACCAGATGAGCGACGGCCGCCTCGATATCGGCGTTGGAGCGGGCGTGTCGCCGTACGAAGTCGGTTATTACGGTGCGAACGAAGACAAGCAGGAAGTTTATCGCGAAACGCTCGATGCAATCATCAAGGGCCTGACCTGCGACCGGTTCACCTATCATGGCAAGCACCATCATTTTGACGATGTGCCGATGATCATGAAAACGGTGCAACGGCCCATGCCACCGCTATGGGCCGGCGTCGGCAGTGAAGAGGGCATGGTTTTTGCCGCAAAACATGGCGTCAACACCATCGGCCTGGGACCGACCGCCCGCATCGCCAACGTCTGCGATTTCTATCGCAAAGCCTGGAGTGAGCAGGAGAATGATCCGATGCGCGCGTTTTCGCCCACGAAGAAACCAAAAATGGGCGCGTTGCGGCAGATTCACGTCGCGGACACGGACGAGCGCGCCTGGGCGGAAGCGGCCCCGGCCTACGAGTATTGGTACAACAATCTCAACTGGCTGTGGAAGGAGCATGGAACTAGCGTCTCCACCAATCTGGCGGGCGATTTAAAGAGCGGCGTCGACAATGGCGCGGTCATCGTAGGCTCCCCGGAGACTGTACGCGCTGCAATTGAAAAAGAACGGGCTGCAACAGGATATAATTATCTGGTTCTACAATTTGCCTATGGCACGCTGACGATTGAACAGGTCAAACGCTCGCTGCAATTGTTTGCTTCGGACGTCATGCCGGCACTGCGCGATTGAATATTATAGAACACATCTGGCGGCTGGACTGGCTGATTGCACTGGTGGCGGCAATATGGCTGGTCCAATGCATCAACGCGCTCACCAAATACCGGCTCAACCGGACATTCGGGCTGCGCCCACGCGACAGGAACGGGCTGGTCGGCATTCTGCTGATGCCGCTGCTGCACGCCAATGCCACCCACGCCAGCGCCAATACCTACCCGCTCGTGGCGCTCGGCGCGCTGATGGGCCTGTCGGGTGAACACAATCTCGCTGCCGCCAGCGGATTCATTGTCCTCGCCGGGGGCAGCGCCGTATGGCTGTTTGCCCGAAACGCGCTGCATGTTGGGGCGAGCGGATTGATCTTCGGCTGGTTCGGATACCTGCTGGCGCGCGCCTGGGTCGAAGCCAATTTCCAGTCGTTGGCGATTGCGATGGCCGTGGCCTTTTCCTACGGCACACTCGTTTGGGGCATGCTTCCACGCGCCGGGCGGGTAAGCTGGGAAGCGCACTTGTTTGGCGCGCTGGCTGGGGCCGGGGCAGCATATTTGCTGCATATCTGAGCGAACCGAAAACTCACGCCGCAGCCATCCGGTCTCGCACCCATTTCGGCATGCGCGCGGCGCGGCCATTGATGACGCAGGCGACGGATACTTCGGCAACAAGCAATTCTTCTTCGCCGCGCACAATCCGTTGGCGCATTTCAACGCTTGCACCGCCAACGCGGGCCACGCATGTCTCGACATCCAGCAGATCGTCCATCCGCGCGGCGCGAAGAAATTCGATGCTCATGCGCCGGACAGCAAAAGCGAACGGCTCCCCGCCTTCACCATCGGCGATCGCCTGCTGGTGGATTCCCAGGGCGCGCAAATATTCCGTCCGCCCGCGTTCAAGGAACCGCAAATAGGACGCATGATACACCACACCAGAAAAATCGGTGTCCTCGTAATAGACCCGCACGGGAAACACGTGCGGCGCGCGCGAAACATCCTCAGCCAATATCCACCACCACGATTTCCGGCGGCGACCCGATCCTTGCCGGCACCACCGAGCAACCCAGCCCACCCGAAACGATCAGATGGCGATTGTTCTCCACCACATGCCCGTAGACAAATCTCCAGCGCCCGTAGCGCGACGGCACGAACGGCCGGAAACCGAAAATATTAAGCTGACCACCGTGGGTGTGGCCCGACAAGGTTAGCGCCACGCGATCCGGCACTTCCGGAAAGATATCCGGCTCATGCGCCATCAGGAAAACCGGCGCATCGTCAGTGATCCTGCCAAGCGTACCTTGCAGATCGTCAACGCCATAAGGCGGATTTCGCCAGCCGCGGATCGGGATGAACGAAATCTGGTCGCCCAGTCCCGCCATCCAGAACGGCTTGCCCTCCTTTTCCAGCCGCACCGCGTCGTTTTCGTAAACCCCGATGCCCGCATCCTGCAGCGCCTTGCCGACTTCGGTTGGACCGCTTTCACGCGCCATCGCGGCAGCGTCCTCCCACCAGTCATGATTTCCCAGCACCGCATGAACGCCGTTCGGCGCTTTCAGCGTTTTCAAGGCCCTGGCCCAGGCGGATTTTTCCTCCTGCATCTGGAACCGGTGGGTGGCGACAAAATCGCCAAGCAGGAGTATCGCATCGGCCCCCAATTCGTTCGTCTGTTCCGCGATGCGCGCGACCCGCTCGGCATTCATCCAGGGCAAGCAGGCGTGAATATCGGCAAGAACCGCCAGCCTCAGTTTCAAGCCTGCCGGCCAGTTCGGCGGGGTCAGCCGGTAGCGTTTGATCCGCAACCGGTAGAACGGCTCGATCACTACGGCATAAGCGGAGGAAACCACGCCCGAGGCGGCCATGGCGGCAAACAATTGAAGAAACTTGCGGCGGCTGATCAACGGGTCGGGCCTTTTCGAAACAAATTGAAACTCGCGGCTTATCCCGGCGGGCGAAATGACGATTCGCGGGTCTTGTAGCACATCATGTCGCCGGACGATGATACGCAGCCCGGCCTAATCCTGCGCCTTCCGCGCCACGATCATCTGGTAACGGACCGCGCCTTCGCGTCCGAGTTTTTCCAGCAGCAATCCGCCAAGCTCCGCCCCTGTTACCGAACCCAGCCCGAACCAGGGCCGCCACCAGCTCTTCGCGGAAATGTCGGCTGCGGCCGCATCAAGGTCAGCCTGGCTTCGCGGGCGCATCAGGGAACTCAAATCACGCACGCTTTCGACCGCGCAACCCGCATCATTCAGATAATGCGACCATTTTTCTGCGCTGGGCATTTCCGGACAATGCCAACCGCGTTTGAATGCCTCCAGATCATCGGCGAACGCATTCGGCACATTCATGACCGGCATATCGTCGACGATAATGAAAAGGCCACCGGGCCGCAGGCTGGCCGCAAGATTGGCAACCGCCCGCGCCGGGTCTTGGGCATGGATGAGGCTTTCGATCGACACCACCAGGTTGAAACTGCCCTCAACCGGGTCATCATAGGAGGCGCGCTCGAACATTACGGTATTGTCGACACCCATCGCGGCGGCATTCTTGGCGGCGACCTTCTGCTGCCGGCCCGATATCGTTATTCCCCGCCACCGGCCACCGAACCGGGCGTGCAGGTCGAGGCAAGTCCCGCCGTAACCGCATCCGGCATCCAGTGCGCTCAATTCGTCGATCTCGGCGATTTGTTCGCCGATCATCCGGTGGATGGTTTTCGGGCTGAATTCCCCGCTGACCGGATCGTTCAGCGAGCGGTGGATGGTGTGCGCCTCAACCCCGGAAAACGCCCGAAACTGCTGATTCAGCTGGGTCCACAGATAGAGGTTGAAATAATATCGGCGGATGTTCAGACCCCGTAACAAGCGCCCATCCTCGAACTCCCCATCTGATATCCATGCATTCGCCGCACAGGTGGCTGGACCATGCAATACAAAAACCTATTTTCAGACTATAGCACCAATCCTTGGGATTACCCGGATGCGAAACATCCACAAACTGTCCAACACAGGCTCCAACCCTTGCCCTATGATCGCGAAAAAAACCGCCTGACAGCTCGCGCCACGCGCTACGCGCGCGTCGGCGCCAGCCTCGGATCGACCGCGGCCCGAATGGCTGGCGCGCGAATTAGCGGACGCAATCCGCTCGACGCATCAAGCGGTGAAGCCCTCGCCCGCTCATTGGGCACATTGCGCGGCCCCCTTATGAAAGTCGCACAATTTCTTGCGACAATTCCGGAGGCCCTGCCGGCCGATTTCGCCGCCAAGCTGCAAACCCTGCAATCGAACGCACCACCTATGGGGGCAGCGTTTGTGCGCCGGCGCATGCAGGGCGAATTGGGTGCCGGCTGGCGTGAACGCTTTGCCTCGTTCGACAATCATCCCGCACACGCAGCATCGCTTGGACAGGTTCACCGCGCCACATCCCTTGATGGAGCGCCATTGGCCTGCAAGCTGCAATATCCGGACATGCGCTCGATCGTTGAGGCCGACCTGCAACAATTGAATTGGGTGTTTGCCTTGCGCCGCCGTCTCGACGGCGCCGTCGACACAACCGAAATGGCCGAAGAAATCAGCCAGCGCGTACGCGAGGAGCTCGATTACACGCGCGAAGCCAAACACGCTGCCCTCTACAGCAATATCCTGACCCGTGGCGGCGCAGATAGCGGCGACATCCGCGTGCCGGGGGTCTGGAAAGACCTCTCAACCGGGCGCCTGCTGACCCTTGACTGGCTGGACGGCGAACCGCTGCTCGATTTCAAGTCCGCTCCGCAGGAGGAGCGCAACAGGATCGTCAAAGCCATGTTCCGCGCCTGGTGGCATCCGTTTATCGGGCTTGGCGTCATTCACGGCGACCCCCATCTCGGCAACTACACCATATTCCGGGAGGACGAGCCAAACGGAGCAGCAGCCGGCATCAACCTGCTCGATTACGGTTGCATCCGTATATTTCCGCCAGCTTTTGTTCAGGGCGTAATCGACCTCTACGAGGGTCTGCGAACCGGCGACAACGAGCGCATCGCCCACGCCTATGCAACCTGGGGCTTCAAGAACCTGAACCGCGATTTGATCGATGTCCTGAATATCTGGGCGCGCTTCATCTACGGCCCGCTGCTCGACGACCGGGTAAGGCAAATCGCCGAGGGCGTATCACCGGGCCAATACGGCCGCGAACAGGCGGCGAAAGTCCACCGCGAGTTGAAAGCCAAGGGCCCCGTCCGCATCCCGCGCGAATTCGTATTCATGGACCGCGCCGCCATCGGCCTGGGCGGGGCATTTCTCCACCTCGACGCCCGGTTGAATTTTTTCCGGCTGTTCAACGACGCTATCGGCGAAGGTTTTGATCTGCAGGCAATGGCTGCCCGGCAACGCGAAGCGCTCACCGCGGCGGGGCTCGAGCCATAAGCGTTCGTCCCGCTGCTGGTTCTGCAAGATTCAAAACGCGCCTTTGGCGTCCGCCTTCACAGCGCGCCGCGCAAGCGCAGCGCCCGGCGCGCGCCGAAATGAGCCGGCTGCACTTCAAGCGCCTTGCGAAAACTGGCGATTGCGCCCTTTCTGTCGCCCTTGCGATCCAGGACAATCCCGCGGTTGTACCAGGGCCGGCCGTATCTCGGTTTCAGCTCAATGGTCCGGTCATATTCGGCAAGGGCCTTGTCGTATAACTTCAGCCCGGTCCATGCATTTCCGCGGCTCAACACTGCATCCGCAAAATCCGGTTTCCGCTTCAAAACGATGTCAAAATCGGCAATGGCCGCTTGGTAATTTTTCAAACGCAACGATGCCAGTCCGCGCGTATAGTAAGTCCCGGTATATTTCGGGTTGATCGCAATGGCCTTGCTGGCGCTATCGGAGGCTTTGTCATGCAAGCCCAAACGCGCAAAGGCAACGGCGCGGTTCTTGTACGGAATTGCAAAATCCGGCGCCAGGCGAAAGGCGGCCTCATAATCGGCAATTGCCTTCCTGTACTGGCCTTTTTTGAACCATGCGTTTCCGCGGCCGTTATAAGCAACGGCATCTTTCGGATTTTCTGCAATCCGTGCCGTGAGTTCCGATATTTTCCGGTCAAGCGGATGGACGGTTTGGGCCGCTAAATCTTTTGCATGGATTTCTGTGCTACCCGCAACAGCGCTGGCTATCAGGAGCAAAGCTACAAGGGGTTTTGTTTTCATGGAAAATGTCCGGTCTTGAGAGCATCGGGCGCAATAGCCGGTACCGGCCTGTCGCCAGATCCGACGCTCAAACGTTGGGGCCGACCGGCGCGCATCCATTTGATTCCAATTGATTGCAGGCCGATCTGTGAAACCGGATCACTTGAAAACAACAGACATATTCGTCCTGTGCGCTAGCGCACATACCAAGAAATCTTGCCCTTTGATGGCGCCGTCAAAAACCGCACAAAGCTGTTCTATTGTGCGACCGGACCGCCCGGCGCGTTCGCAGCGCCCGGTGAATTGGCTTCATACGGTTCGGTGCTGACGGGCTTCTTGCGGCCCTTGTCACCCGAACTCCGGTATCCCGTCGCATAACGCCGCGATGATCCTTCGATTTGCCCGGCGGGTTTGCCGCCGCCGCTCGATTGCCGCGGACTACTGCCGGTCCCGGCGTCCGCCTGTCCCGAGCCGCGGGAAACCCCTGCGCCGCCGCCGGAGGATTCGAGCCGCGCCAGTGCCTCGCGGCTCTCTTTCAGATTCGGGTTGAGTTTCAATGCCTGTTTGAAATCGGCCACCGCCTGCTGCTTACGCCCGCCGGCCTCGTGGATATGGCCGCGCGTATCCCAATAGGCGGCGTTGCGCGGGCGCAGGCGCACTGCCGTGTTGGCGCTCGCAAGTCCCTGTTGGGCCTTGCCCGCCTTGAACGACGCCCAGGCAAATTGGTTGTGCAGATTGGGGTCGCGGGAACGATAGCGCAACGCCGTCTTGTAATCCGCCGCCGCCGAATTGTAGCGGCCGGTTTTCAAATACAGGTTCCCGCGTCTTTGGAGATAGGAGACATTGCGGCCGGACAGCTTGATCGCCTGGCTGTAGTCCCGCAATGCATTGGCCGTGTCGTTGCGCTCCGCGTAAATCTGTCCGCGTTCATATAACGGCGCCGCAAAACGCGGGCTGAATTCGATGGCCTTGGTATAGTCGGCCAGGGCAAGATCCGGTTCCTTGGTGCGCACACGGCGAATCCAGCCGCGGGAATAATGGGCATAGCCATACCTGGGGTTGATCTCGATGGCTTTCGTATAATCATCTATCCCGGCAGCATCGTTTTTCGCCCGGACATGAACATTTCCACGCGCGACATAATAGCTGGCGTTGCGTGGTTTCAAACTTATTGCCCGCGTGTAGTCGGCGATTGCTTCGCGGAAACGCCTTGCGACATTGTAGGCGCGGGCCCGCGCAACAAGATACTTCAGATTATCGGGTTGCAGATTGATCAACGTCGTAAAGTCTGCCAAGGCTGACGAACGCTGGCGCAACCGGTTGTATGTCAGAGCGCGATTGTAGATTGCCTGGGCGAAGTCCGATTTGACGGCAATCGCGGCGCTGAAATCAGACAGCGCCTGCTTGTATTTGCGTAACTTGTAATATTGAACGCCGCGCCGGTTCAGCAGGTTCGTATTCTTCGGGTCGCTGGCAAGCCGGGCGGTGTAATCGCGGATCCAGGCTTGCGGTGTCTTTTTCCGCGACGATTGCACCTGAATGATGCGCGACGCCGCATCCTCTGCACCAATCTGCGGCCAGGCGTATTCGCCACTGGCGGCGCTGGCAGAACCCGCAAACAACACCGCGTAAAATGCGACAATCAGAACCGCTGATTTTTTCATCGCGCAATTTTTCTTCTCTGCAAACGCCCGTTCAGGGGAGATGGCGGAATGGCTGACAGGTACACACCGCTGCGCGGTACAAAACGCATGCACGCGAAGCGGCGCACGAATCGGTTAGAGAGATTCGAAAGCAATCGGCCTCAGGTCACCATCATTCTGGTTCTTGGATCAGTTTTCAACCGCGGGATACCATCACCCGCAACCAGGGGAACCGCTATCCGCGCGAAACCCGGCGCAACCCCTCAGCTGCCATCTGGTTTTCCGGCTCGACGATCATCGCCCGGTTGTAACTCTCCATGGCCTTGATCTTGTTGCCTTTGCGTTCGTAGGCCAAACCAAGTCCCGCCCAGGCATTGGCATTGCGGTTCTGCACATTCAGGGCGGCGTTGAAATCCTCGATTGCCGCATCAAGCCGCCCGAGCACGGTAAAACTCTGGCCACGCGCTTCATAGGGCGCGCCAACGAAGGGATTGCGATCGATTGCGTTGTCAAAATCCTTGACCGCGCGGGCGTGATCGCCGCGGCGCTGATAGATCAGCCCTCGGGCATGGAATGCCTGGGCGCTCTCCGGCGTTATGCGAATTGCTTCGGTCAGGTCCTGCATCGCCGCATCCAGGTTGCCCTGGTATCGCAACAGGTTCGCTCGTGCGATGTGCGCGGAGGTATGCTTGGGGTTGACCTGGATCGCCCGGCCAAAGTCGGCCAGGGCGGCCCGGTCATTGCGCACTTGCCGGAACGCCAAACCGCGGTTGGTGAGCGCCGATGCATGGCTGGGATCAAGCCGGATCGCGCGGCTGAAGTCGGCAATGGCCAGTTTGAACTGCCCAATCCGGGCGTAGGCCGCGCCACGCGTATTGTAGCCTTGCGGATCAGCCGGATTGCGTTTCACGTAATCGGTCAACGATTGAATATTGACCTTGGTCGCAGCGCCGGGCTTTTCCGTCTCGACAATGCGCGCACGCTGACTGGCGGCGGACAGCCCGCTGCCCTCGCATCCACCGAGCGCCAGCGCCAGAGCCATACAGCTACCGGCAAGTATTGTCGCCGGGATGCGGCGCGAAAATCCGCGAACATGCGTATCGGAAATATGGCCAGCGGAGGCCCAGGAAGAATCCCGGGAGGAAATCCAAAAGGAAGTCCAAGAGGAAGTCCAAGAGGAAATGTTGTTACGCATTAGACACGTCCGTACCAGAACTGCGTTTTCCATAAACGACATGGAATGAGGTGACAATCTCGAACAACCTGAACGAAACCTTTCTCCCGCGACTGGAGTGACGAAACGTCAGGACAATCAGCCATGACAATCATTGGCGGCTGAAATGCGGCGCTCAGGCTGGTGCGGCGAGAATTTTCCCGGGGATACACAATATCCAAATATGGTTACCAAAATGCCACACAAAACCGCGCTGAACAGGTCCGTCCAGCGCGGTCAATCGAAAATCTTGTAAATGGTGCCATCCACCGAAGTGGATTAACGGGCCATCCCCGGCATCGGCCGTGGCTTGGAAGGCAACAGCCCTTCGCGCTGCATTTTCTTGCGAGCCAGTTTGCGGGCCCGGCGAATTGCCTCGGCTTTTTCCCTTGCGCGGCGTTCAGACGGCTTCTCATAATGCCCGCGCAGCTTCATTTCGCGGAAAATACCTTCGCGCTGCATCTTCTTTTTCAGCGCCTTGAGCGCCTGATCTACATTGTTGTCGCGAACGAGAACTTGCACGCAGCCATCCTGTCTGTCTGAGTCCGGCCGGTGTTTGAACCAGCCGGGGCATATAGTGGGAACACCACCTGCGCGGCAAACCGCACGGGAGCAGGTGTTGGCAATATCAAAAACAGCCTTGGGTGTCCAGCGGATGTACGCAAATATTGCAGAAAACACCGCGCTTTAAGAGGATTTCAGGCGATCCTGGCGCTCACAAACGCCGTTTGCCCTGCCGGCCGCAAAGATCAACCGCGCCGCGTCCGCCACATACGGCGTCGACCGCGCCGCACGGATTCCCTGGCCCGAAATCATCGACTTCAGGGTCGCTGTCACCTGCAACCGCATCGCGTCTGCGAGGCGACCGGCCCTGTCCGGGCCAATATTGCCGATAATTTCGCCGGAAATGCAGCGGCAGTGCTCCAAGCCGCGCCATTGCTGCCCAAACCGCGCAGAATCGGCAACCGCGGCAAACATGGTCGTGTTGCTGACCAGACATCCCTGTACCAGCCGCGCGCTCACCGTGCTCGCGGTGACCGGGCTAACCATAAACCATGCCAGCAACGTCAATACGCCACCCAAAAATACAAAACTACCAGTCATCAACGCTTTAATCAGGCTCATCACGCTTTCCCGAAACAGAACGATCTTCTGTTCCGGCGGCAAATTGCGTACCAGAATACGGGCCCGGCCAAGTCAATCTGGATTTCTGTAAAACCTGGGCGTTTCGGGCAGGAAACCTTCAAAAAGCTGATTATTCCGGAAAAACACGGGTCAGATGACCCATTTTTCGCCCCGGGCGCGCCTCATGTTTCCCATAAAGATGCAGGGCTGCGCCGGCCTCGCCGAGAAATTCGCGCCAGCGCATCGCGTCCTCGCCAAGCAGGTTCATCATTTCAATGCGCCCGTGCCGCGAAGTCGACCCCAGCGGCCAGCCGCAAATTGCCCGTATGTGCTGCTCAAATTGGCTGGTCACCGATCCGTCTATCGTCCAATGCCCGGAATTGTGGACGCGTGGCGCAATTTCATTGACCAGCACCTTTTCGCCCCCGTCAGCCCCTTCAACAAGAAACATTTCCACCGCGATTACCCCGGTGTAATTGAGCCCATCAACAACTTTTCTCACGATTTCAATAGCTTGCCGCTGAGTAATGTCAGCCATGCGGGCCGGCACCCGCGTCGCTGCAAGCACATGGTTCGCATGCTCGTTCTCGCAGACATCCCACGCTGCGAAACTGCCATCCGCTGAGCGTGCCGCCACAACCGATATTTCGCGGATGAAGGGAACAACCGCCTCCAGGACACAGGGCTGGGCGCCCAAGCTGCGGAAAACCGCCGCCAGGTCGCTACCCTCCCGGATCATAGCCTGGCCTTTGCCGTCATATCCGAACCGCCTGGTCTTGAGTATCGACGGGCGCCCGAGTTGAGCAACGGCGCGCGCCAGATTGCCGGCATCATCGACCGGCGCCCACGGCGCGGTTTCTATGCCCAACCCATTGAGAAAGGTCTTTTCATGCAACCTGTCCTGGGTTGTCGACAGCGCCAATGGATCGGGCAGAACCGGGCAGAATCGCGCAATTGTTTTGGCTGGTTGCGCAGGAACGTTCTCGAACTCGTATGTGACAAGCGAAACGGATTGGGCAAATTGTTCCAGCGCTGTTTCGTCTTCATAGGGCGCCTGGGTATACGCCGCCGCGACATCGCCAGCCGGACCTCGATCGGGCGCGAACACATGGCATTTCACCCCCAGGCGGGCGCCCGCCATCGCCAGCATGCGGCCAAGCTGACCAGATCCCAAAATTCCGATCGTAGCGCCCGGAGCGACTTGCCCGTCCATACTCTCAACCTGTTTCTGTGTGACGCCGCACTCTAGCCGTCCACTGGACCTTCGGCTACCGCCGCACTCTGCCGCTCGCGCCAGGTGTCAAGCCGCGCTGCAAGCCCGCTGTCCTGCAGCGCCAGTACCGCCGCGGCCAGGAGCGCCGCATTAACCGCGCCGGCCCTGCCGATTGCCAAGGTTCCAACCGGAACCCCGGCCGGCATTTGCACGATCGACAGTAATGAATCCTGACCTGAAAGGGACTTTGACTGCACGGGGACACCGAACACCGGCAATGGCGTCATGGCCGCGGTCATCCCGGGCAGGTGGGCGGCCCCGCCCGCGCCAGCGATGATGACCTTGAAGCCGGCTTCCCGGGCGCCCTTGGCAAACGCAAACAACCGGTCCGGCGTGCGATGGGCCGACACGATTCGAACCTCGTGACCGATCTCCAGCGCAGCCAGTGTCTCGGCCGCGTGGCGCATGGTTTCCCAATCGCTCTGGCTTCCCATTATGATTGCGACGTTGGCGGTGGAATCGGACACGGCGGTTTCCCCGGATTGGTTCATTGAATGTGGAGCCGAAAGCTTAATCTATCGCGGCGCATTTGAAACCGGCCCGAATAGAGAATTGTCTTTGCAACTTCAAGCGACGAAGGCTCTCCATTCGCTCAGGCTATGATATCGGGTGTCAGCTGATCGTCCAGGAACGAGATCCGGTCGCGCAAGACCAGCTTGCGCTTTTTGAGCCGCTGGATCTGCAATTGATCGCCCGCTCCAACCGATTGGAGTGCCGAGATGGCTGCATCGAGATCGCGATGCTCCTGCCGCAGAGCATCAAGTTCTTGCTCGATCGCCTCTACCTGCTCATCGGTCAAATCTTTTGGCATGAATTGGCCTCAAGGCCCGGCAATTGCGGGCCGTTATCCACAAGCAGGCGCCGCCGCCAACCGCCATGGCACGCCCGAATCGGTGCCTGAGGTAGCGCCATTCGGTTCCGCGTGCAAGCGCACTGATCTTCAGCAAATCGGTAAATACAATCCAGACAATTCCTTACTTATCAAAATCGACATATTTTGTCTCAATCGTGCGGCATTCTGCTTCATTCAATCTTAAACCTACCGCGTTGAACGAAAATTTTCCCTTGTAACCAGCGAAAACAATGGCACACTGACAAGGTGAACGCGAAAAAATGAGGTGAAATCGATGTCTGTTGAAAACCGTCTTGCAGAATTGGAACGCCGTCACCAATCCCTCGAGAAGGAAATACAGAGCTGCGAAGCCCACCCCGCCGAAGATACGATCAAAATTGCGTGGCTGAAGCGGAAAAAACTGCAAATTCGCGACGAAATGATGAAGATGCGGCAGACGCCCGCACAACCGGGTCAAGCCTGAAAATTCCTGAACATTCGTGGAAAAGGCCCACCTTCCGGTGGGTCTTTTGATTCAATGCCAGTGATTTTCGGCCAGTGATTTTCGGCCAGTGATTTTCGGCCAGTGATTTTCGGCCAGTGATCTACCGCCAGTGATCTACGTTCTGGCAAACCGGCTACAACCAGCCGGATGCCCGAAGCCCGCCCCATACCAGCCGCACGCCGATCAGGAACGTTAGAACGTAGACGATCTGGTAGAATGATTTCAGGTTGATACGGCTGACGGTCCACAATCCGATAAACGTTGCGCCGATAGCCAGCGGAAACAATACCGCCGAGGTCTTCAGATTGGGCACGGTCACCTGACCCAGATGCATGAAAGCAAAAAACTTCACGTAATTCAGAAATGCGAAATACATCGCCGCCGTGCCGGCAAATATCTTCGGCGGCAATTTGATTGGAATCATATAGACCTGAAACGGGGGCGCGCCCGCATTTGCAATAAAGCTCGTGAATGCGGAAACAACGCTCCAAAAGCTTCCCTTGAACCAGCTTTCAGGAGCCGGGTCAGTGCGCCTGGCCGCCCCGCCAAGCAGCGAATAAACCACAAAAACAATCGCAATGACGCCCACCATTATCATGACGGAAGCATTGGAAACCGTTGCAGCCGTGAAATACCCTATCGTCATTCCAACACAGCTGGCGGGAATAAGTATTTTCAGACTGCTGACGGAAAAATCCTTGCGGAACGCCCATACCCCAACGATGTCCTGCACCATCAATATCGGTAAAATGATCGTAACGGCTTGCAGCGGCGGTATGACAAGCGACATCAGCGGCAAGCCGACAATGCCAACGCCGGCGAAGCCACCACCCTTGCTCAGCCCCATCAACAGCACTGCGGGAATCGCAACAGCATAAAACCAGGGATCAGTAATCATCAGCCCGCCGGATTGTCAGGCAAGCCCGATCGGCCAGCCTGTGAAACCAGCGCGCATTCAATGACAACGCTAGTCGAACGACAGCTGACCGGATCAATTTCACGCCCGAAATTCATCCACTTATTGCCCGATAAGTGAAGCGGTTTCAACGCCCAAAAAGCAAGGCCCTAGCGAACCTAGATTTTGACAGGGCGGAACGCGTAACGTCTGGACAGGCAGAATGTAACGATTGAAGCAAGCGCCGACCCGAAGGCGCTGGCGGCAAAAATTGCCGCCACGTGCCGGAGCGGCCAACCAGAATAGGCCAGCGCGCTCAGGCATGCGGCATAGCCAAGATAATTCACGCCGGCGCTGACCAGGCTCACCAGCGTATACCTTTGCAGTTCCGCCAGCTTGCGCGGATCGCGCGAGCCGAACGTCCACAACCTGTTCATGAACCATGTACAGACAATGGCAATCGCCATTGCAGGAAACCACGCCAGGAAAGGCGACCAACCAAACTGCCGGGCAAATATTGCGGTCAAGGCAGTAGAAATCAGGAAACCCAGCCCGCCGGCAAACAGAAATGCCGCGAACTGGCGCAACACACCGCGTCCCGGCAGCCCGTTACGGCCACCAGCTGATTTCATTTGCCGCCAAATATCCATCAACGCCATATCGGCTCTCGGGTCTTGCCGCCAAGCGCGCCGGCCGGATACACCCTGCAGCGGGAGACCTAATAATCCGTTGACAGAACCATTGCTGCGTTGAAACCTCCCGGTAGTGGCAAGACGCTTGGTTGACCGCGAGCAATGCAACAATTGGGGGATGGTTGGAATTCCGGTAACCCGGCAATTTTTGAAATCGAATGGCATTGATACGCCAATTGCGTTAGCCAAATGGCCAATGGGGAAAAATCTGCGCAGCCGGTATGATCGGCGCACAAGAGTGTGGCGCGAAAACGGGACGTATGGAGGAGAAGATGGCAAGTCGGTATCGCGAAATCTACGATAGATGGCGGACTGCACCGGAAGCATTCTGGGCGGAGGCTGCGCGCGAAATCGATTGGATCCGCGCGCCACAAACCATATTTGACCCAGGCGCCGGTGTGTACGGGCGATGGTTTCCCGATGCGACCTGCAATACCTGTTACAACGCACTTGACCGGCACGCCGATGGCGGGCGCGGCGAACAAACCGCGCTGATCTACGACAGCCCGATTACCGGGGCAAAAGCCAGCTGGACATACAGCGAATTACGCGATGAGGTGGCCACCCTCGCATCGGTTATTGCGGACATGGGCGTTGGCAAGGGCGACCGGGTGATCATCTACATGCCGATGATCGCCGAGGCCGTGATGGCGATGTTGGCCTGCGCGCGAATTGGTGCAATCCATTCCGTCGTGTTCGGGGGATTCGCGGCGAAGGAACTCGCCACCCGCATAGACGACGCCCGGCCGAAACTGATCATGGCGGCCTCGTGCGGCATCGAGCCGGGGCGTATCGTCGCCTACAAGCCGCTGCTTGATGAGGCGATCGAGCTGGCTTCATCGAAACCGGAAGCCGTGCTCATGCTGCAACGCGAGCAGCAGGCTGCCGACATGCAAGCGCCACGCGATCGTGACTGGAAGCAAAGCATGGACAGCGCCAGGGCGGCCGGCGCGAAAGCCGATTGCGTCGAAGTTGCGGCGACCGATCCGCTCTATATTCTCTACACATCAGGTACAACCGGCATTCCCAAGGGCGTCGTCCGGGACAACGGCGGCCACATGGTGGCGCTGAAATGGTCGATGAAAAATATCTACGACATCGATCCGGGGGAAACGTTCTGGGCTGCTTCGG